>NZ_JALNUG010000015.1:0-154494 GCF_026540675.1 Bacillus sp. GC_Bacil_1 | reverse complement strand
AGACGCCAATGGGTAGAACAGGAATTGTCGGATTAAGGCTCTTCTTAAGATAGCTAAGTAATGAATTTTCATTACTTTACGTTGTATAGTGCCAAAGCTCTACTAGAGGGAAAAAAGCCTTATTTACTCATGCCATTTTGAATCCCTCTAGTTACATACTAGGGGGATTTTTGCGTAAAAAACAGGGAATAAGCGATAGAATCTTCCTAAACAAAAGTCATATTTAGTAATTGACGAGAACAAGATTCTATTCATTAGCAAATGTAATATTATGTTTTGTTTTAAATCAGGAGGATATTAAAATGAAAAAAATATTAAAACTCGATTATCTATTGCTCCTTCCTCTATTCATAACATGTACTTTAGGTATTATCATGATGTATAGTGCAAGCTCCATTGTCGCTGTCCAACATTACGGTTATAACAGTAGACATTTTGTTGATTCTCAATTAACAAAGCTACTTTTAGGAACAATAGGATTAATAATTTGTGCTTTACTCCCATATGAAATATGGAAAAAACGAATAGTCTCAATCTGTATTATGGTTGGGGGGATTTTTTTATTAATTATGGTTTTATGGAAAGGAAAAGTGGTAAATAATGCTCAATCATGGATCTTTGGAATACAGCCAGCTGAATTTCTTAAATTAGGAACAATCCTTGTAACAGCCCGTTTTTTTGCATTGCGACAAGAACAAGCTAAAAATAACTGGAGTGGTATCGGAAAACTTTTATTTTTTTTAGCTACAATTTTTTTTCTTATCTTTAAACAACCAAATTTAGGATCTGCACTTTTAATATTAGGTATAGGTTTTAGCATATTTCTTTGTTCAGGAATAAATATAAATCTACTAATCAAAAGAACTACCATCGGTTCTATTTTATGGTTACCTATTTTATATTATTTGATTCAATATAGTTTATCAGAAGTTCAAAAGACACGTATTACTACGATTTTCAATCCCTTTCTTGATGCGCAAGGAAATGGATACCAGCTTGTAAACTCTTTTATTGCCATGGGCTCTGGAGGAATCACTGGTCGTGGATTTGGAAATAGCATACAAAAAACAGGTTATCTTCCAGAACCACACACTGATTTTATAATGGCAATAGTTTCTGAAGAACTAGGATTTATTGGTGTATTTATTCTATTGGTTGGAGTTTTGACTATAGTACTTCGCTCCTTAAAAATTGCACAATTATGTGTAGATCCATTCGGCAGTTTTATAGCAATTGGTATAGGATGTATGATTGGTATGCAATCAGTTGTAAATTTAGGTGGTATTACGGGACTATTTCCTCTTACAGGTACTCCATTTCCATTTGTAAGTTTTGGTGGAAGTTCTTTAATGGTGAATTTAATAGCAATAGGAATATTGCTTAATATCTCAATTTTCAATAAAATAAAACTTTCTCCTTTTTAAAATCTATTGTACTTTAGTCATTTTTGTTACATTTAGAGAGATTATGCAGGCTTTCATAATGATTTGATTAAACTGTAGATTTATTAATTTTAAACCAACATTTAAAATATTTTATAGCATAGAATAGACAGTATACAGTAGACACCACTAATATCTACTAGGTGAATAAAAAAGAAGGAGAAAATAAATGACTCTAAATATAAATAGAGTATTCCCACGTAATTGGTATGCTGTGAGTTATGTAAAAGATATAAAAAAGATCCCAGTAAAAAAAGAGTTGCTGGCAAAGATTTTGTATTATATCGGGATGAAAAAGGCGAAGTTCAGGCTCTATCACCTTACTGCCCTCATCGTGGCGCTGACTTATCACTGGGACAAGTAGTAAATGGTAAACTAGTCTGTCCCTACCATGGTTGGGAATTCGATAGTTGTGGTACTTGTGTAAGAATTCCATCCCAACCCAATAAACCTATCCCGAAATTTGCTCATACCTTCTCATACCCTGTAAGAGAAAAAATTGGGTTGATTTGGATATACCCTGATAGTGAGGAAACTCCACCTGAATGGAAAACTTTTCATGTAATGGAGAACACTCCTTTTAAACTCTCTTTCTTCCACGCCACTTGGAATGCACACCTTACTCGATCAATCGAATCTGTGCTGGATACTGCTCATCTTGCTTATATACATAAAAAAACGATTGGTAGAAAAACAAAAGCCGAATCAACCAATTATAAGCTGGAGGGAACACTGGATCAGTTTATATTCTCAAATGGTGATGCTTACCTTGAATACAAATTCCCACATCAGTGGATGCTTCACAGTGGCAAACAGGAGAATGAGTCATTTATTCCGTATATTACGTTTACACCAATTGATGAAGAAGAGACATTAATTATGGGATATACCGGAAGGACATTTTTAAAGTACTTCCCTTTACTAGACCAAATTTTAGCTAAATTTAGTTTAAGAGTACTAAAAGAGGATCAAATTATTGTAGAAAGTCAACATCCTAGACCTATACCAGAAGCTTTAAAAATGGAGGCCCATGTTCATGCAGATATGGCTCAAATTCAGTTTAGAAAACGTTGGTTTCAGTTTTTACAAAATGGGTCTTGTTTTTCACTTGATTAAAGGCACGTAACGCAGTATTAAATATAGGTGTAGTGATGTTGATAGACGTGGATGCTACCCCATCGCCATCAAGCTAAAATTTTATAGTACCCCCTGAACCCAATTTTGTACTAACTCGTAACAAAAAATCCCTTCAAAAAAAGAAAGGCGCCTATGCACCTTTCTTTTGTAATTCATTCTCACTCTCTTAGCATTCAGAATCCCTTATGAATCACTTTAATGCATCATTGTACGGACCTAATGACTCTTTAGAAAAGTAATAATTTGTCTCCTTACTTTTCAGTAACATATTTCCTCTTATTATTAAAAATAAGTCGTTTCTACTTAATATTTTTACTATAACTCTAACTAGTGCTAACCAAAGGATCATAATAAGCCAAATATAATTTATTAATCACGTTTAAAGTACATAAGTCTGCACTGATTGAAAATGCAGAACCAGCATTAATATCGTTTAGCGTATTTCTAATCCGCTAACGACTTAAATCACCTTATTTCACTCTCTTCGGTAAAGTTGAGCCTGAATGTTCAATTACTGGATGAACATAAACATTAATGTCAGCATTACTAAAATAATTTTCACCTTGATCCCAATTCTTACTTATTTTCTTCCATTCTTTATAATTATTCCGCTTATATACTTCTCCTAATGCTAATACATCCACCTTATATTTTTTTGAACAAGCTTTATTGATTTTTGAATCCTTTGCTCCATCTCTTTTGAAATATCCTTCGTTAAGCGTTTTTCATCCATAACTTGTTTATAATCGCTAAAATGCAACTCCGCCAAAGTACCCTCGAGAAACAAATAGACGGATGTTTCTTCTCATTTCATGATCACGAATATGTACATCTAGCGTATTCTGTAAAACATTAGGATTCGAGAGTAATTTTTCAGAAAAAATAATCACTTGTATATGCGGAAAAAATAATTCACGACTAATTTTTTTAGCAATAATTCGTATTTGTTCAAATACACTATCTGCTTTTGCACTCACATTAATATAATTATTCCCTGCCCCTTTTCCACCTTGCTGCGCTAACTTACTGGGAAGTACCATCTGATACGTCCCTTTCATAATTGGATTTGATTTCTTTTCCTTAACAATATCGTAAGACGCGCCTACTACAAATCCTCTTTCTTCTATCTCCATTAACTCAGAGCAACCACTGTATTTTTCTGTTTAACTGTTGGGATTCAGCTCATAATGAAACATATTTTTACATAAAAGACTTTCGTATATAAATTTTTCAAATGATTTATTAGCGAATTGTTGACCAATATCACTTTTTTGAGTGAGTAATTTTTTAGATTGATGATGTAATGAATTTTGTTCGTTTCTTTTATGTAAAATATTCTAGTTTTGCATTAGGAAAGAACTGTTTCATATAGGAATAGAGATAATTTTTTATATCCTCTTCTTCTTCTCTTTGATAAATGTATTTTCCGATTCCATATTTCCCCCATTTATACCTTCTTTTCTCTTCATCTAATTCTAATTTTGTCATCGGGTAGTTTTTTTCAATCACTCTCTTAGCTGGCTTTGTAAAACGATGTTGAATAAATTCAAATGTAATATCATCCCGTGCATCAAGAGGTAATTCAGCATTTAGGCGTTCAAACATATGATAGTATCCTTCCTTCCAGCCTTCATGTAGGTAAATAGGAGCTACAATGAAACCAAGAGGATATCCAGCTCTAGCTACTTTTCCTGCTGCCTCAATTCGCTTAGCTAAGGGAGAAGTTCCTGGTTCAAAGTTTTTAATCACATAATCAGCGTTTACACTAAAGCGAAATCTTGTTTTTCCATTATGTTTAGCATCAAGTAAATGATCTACATGGTGGAATTTCGTAACAAATCTCAATTTCCCATATTCAGATTCTCCAAAATGCTCAATGGCCCGTTTAAGGGTATGCGTTAAATAATCGATTCCTACAATATCTGAAGTACACGACGCTTCAAATCTTGTTACTTCAGGTGCACGCTCTTTCATGTATTTATCAGCAGCATCTAAAATTTCTTCAACATTTACATACGTTCGTATATAAGGCTTACTTCCCATCGTTGTTTGTAAATAACAATAATGACAATGTCCCATACATCCCGTTGCAAAAGGAATTGCATACTCTGCTGAAGGCTTGGAAGTATCGAATTTCAGTGTTTTTCTAACACCAACAACCAGCGTGGATTTTGCTACTCGATACTTTTGAAAATCGTTATCCCCTGGCAAATCTCTTACTTGATTATGAGAAGTAGTATGTCGAATTTCAACATCCATCTTTGAAAACTTCTCAAACAGCTCTTTCCCCAAAGGATAATCTAGTGCTTTCGGTTCAAAATATACGAGCTTAGGCATAAATGGCTTATTCATTCTAACATCCCCTCTGAAATATCACCATAATAGTAAGTGTAAGCTTGGTTTGCCTCATCTTCGGTAGCATATATAGCCATCTCATTTGTTAGTGGATAATACGTTTCGTAAAGAAATAGTGCTAATTCATTAGGTCTTTCAGGATTATTTACAACTGCTGCAGCTTGTATGTTAGCTACGTCTTGAGTATGAGGATTTCGGTAAAAAATATAAACAATGTCACCAGCATGATACGTATTACTTTCAGAAGAAAATTCCATTCCATCACCATCTCATTTCATAAAATTCAATGCTCACAGTTTTACTTTCTAATTTCCTTGTAGTGTAACTATTTAATTACATTGATAATGATTACGTCATACAAACATATTTGAAAAATGAATAATAAATGTACTCCCAAAAAGGCAAGCATATATCAATGCTTGCCTTTCGTTCTAACGACGATGTTCAACAAGATCGATTACACCTAAAACGACGTGTGCTAAACCAAAACCAAATACTGTAT
The DNA here is from genome assembly GCF_026540675.1 of Bacillus sp. GC_Bacil_1. Lineage (NCBI taxonomy): Bacteria > Bacillati > Bacillota > Bacilli > Caryophanales > Bacillaceae > Bacillus > Bacillus sp. GC_Bacil_1. The sequence goes on along the minus strand of NZ_JALNUG010000015.1, from coordinate 149,058 downwards.
TTGCAATCATTTTATTAGTTCCACGAGTTTGTTTAAGAGCATAACCTGCTGCTGTCACTGCTGTACCTAAAGCTGTTGGAATTAATCCTTCACGAATGTCCACAGTGATGCCTCCTTGTTTCGCAGTTAGTAAATTTGTTTTAATAACTCTAGGTAAAGTATTAAAACAAGTATTAGTATTTTTCTTTTTAATAAAATTATGTGAAATTTTTATGAATAATATTTTAAATTCATAACAGCTATAAAGATTGAAAAAATTATTAATTAACAAATAAGAAAATATCTTCAAAACGTATTTTCATATGAAAATTTTATACCTCTGACAAAAAAACTTTGCGGAAATTCTCTCCATAAAAAGTGCTCCTAAATTTATATAGGAGCACTTTTTTATGAAACACTATTCTTTATTTGCTTATGAACCACTTTATTATAATAACCATGCTTTACAACCTGCCTAAAATCATCTATCTCGATATCCATTCTTTCCGCAATATCTACAACAATTGTATTTTGTAAAACATTCACCACAAATCCTATTAATTGCAAATTAGGATTTTTACGATATGAAAATTGAACGTAATCCCCAAGTGTTACTTCTTTATTATGCTTCATTTGGCGCCCCCTAAATTATCGATAATTATACAATAGTTTTCCCCTTTTTCACTTCTACATACTGGGTCACCAGTTTATCATTTTAGCCAATTCATCTCCCACCTACTTATTTCGCGTTCCTTGAGGAAGGGGTCTTCTTGGTTAAAATGATAAAAGTTATGCATATAATAAAAAAAGACAAACTCTCCAATGTGAGGAGTTTGTCCAAAACCATGATTTCTTTAGTTTAACAATATAGAATTCAGTTCCGATAAGAATCTTTCTTTTTTCCATATCCCACGATTTTTGCATCGATACTAACAATAGTGGATTAGAATAATGACTTAATACTTGCTAGGACAGTAAGAATACCTATAATAATGACAAATACATTGCTCGATTTCCCTTTGTATTTAGCAAGTACTGATACTTTATGGATTGCATACATTGGTAGTATACATAAGATAGCAGCAACTAGCGGACCGCTAAGGGCATCAATGATTCCAAGAATACTTGGATTTGTATAAGCAACATACCAGCATGTTAATACGACAAAAGTAAGAATCATTGTCTTAACTGTTTTTTCTCCTATATCTTTCCCACGTTTTTTACTGGACTTGATAATCATGTCACGCATTACCTCATACGCTCCTATATAATGACCAAGGAAAGACTTTGTAATAGCCACAAATGCAATGATAGGAGCTGCAATAGTGATTACTGGCGAATTAAGCTCATTAGCAAGATATGATAGGATTGACAAGTTCTGTTCTTTTGCCACCTTAAGATCATTTGGAGTCAAACTTAAGGTACTGCTCCAAACAAAGAACATAACAACTACGAATGTCATAATATAACAAACTTTTTGTATTTGAGCACATTTAGCATCAGTAGCATCTATTCCATACGTAGCTCTCTGTTTCATAACAAATGACGAAATCATAGGCGAATGATTAAACGAGAATACTATGATTGGAAGTATCATCCATATCGTTCCTAAATATCCTGTTCCTGTTGAAGCAGTAGAAACACTTGAAAAACTAAGCATTGACGTATTCCACTGTGGAATCAAAGATATTGCGATAAAAAGGAGAGAAGCTATAAAAGGATACACTAGCATGCTCATGATCTTTACAGTTATATCTTGACCAAAATTTAGTATAGCGATAAGACCGAGTACTAAGACAAGCGATAAAATGGACCTTGGAGGCTCCGACATGTGCAATTGATGCACGATAAAGCTACTAGCGGTATTTGTAAGTGCGACCGAGTACATCAGCACGATCGTATAAATGGAGACAAAATACACAATATTAAAAATGATACTTGCCTTATTTCCAAAATACTCTCTTATTGTACCTGTAATCCCCTCATCGGCAGAGTTCGAAGCGTAAATCATTTTAGCAAGCGCCCTATGTGAATAATACATAACAGGATATGCAAGTATGGTAATTAACAGCAATGATAATAAACCACCTGAACCTGCATTAATCGGTAAAAAGAGTACTCCTGCTCCAATTGCTGTTCCAAAAAGGCTCAATGCCCAGGTAGTATCCTGTTTATGCCACTTTTTAGGGTCTAGATATTGCTCATTTTTTACTGCAGTGTTATCAGCTTGAAATTCTATGTTTTTTGCAGTATTCCCATCCATATAATAATTCCTCCTTGTGTCCTATTCTTAATTTTCTTTTTTTAGATATAGGAATATAGACCGTTCTTGAAAAATGAATAGCTTATATAGTGCGCCACAACGAATATCCCCCTTCTAGGTTAATAAAAATCAAAAAATTAGCGAAGCATCAACCTGAAGGGTTTATTACCACTTATAAAATATTTTAATTATATAGTAGTATATTTTATTGATAACTCCCCCAATATACAGACATCCTTAGGCGAACAATAGAGTAAAGATTGTTAAAAATTTCACAATACACTCGATAACTTATTGATTTAATTGTTTCTCCCCAAAGATTTTATTTTTAATGGCAATTCCTGTAGGTGTAGCTGCAATACCACCTAAACCTGTCTCTCTTAATTCGCGAGGCATCTGTCTTCCAATTCTATACATGGCTTCAATCACTTCGTCAGCATTGATGAGATTGTTTACGCCGGCTAATGCGATGTCCGCTGCTGCTAAAGCATTTGCCGTTCCAATGGCGTTTCTCTTTACACAAGGAATTTCTACCAAACCAGCGACCGGATCACAAACTAAACCGAGTAAATTTTGTAATGCAATCGAAAAAGCTTCAGAAGATTGCTGTGGCGTTCCACCCGCAGCTTCTACCGCAGCTGCAGCCGCCATCGCTGAGGCACTTCCTACTTCAGCTTGACATCCTCCGTACGCTCCTGAAATACAAGCGTTGTTTGCGACTATCGTTCCAAATAACGCTGAAGTGAATAGAAAATGAATCATATCTTCATGACTTAACTGCAACGTATCTTTAATACTAAATAGGACTCCCGGAGTCGTCCCACTCGCACCTGCTGTTGGAGTTGCACAAATAGCTCCTAATGCAGCATTTACTTCATTAACACCGATAGCACTTTGAATCCCTAACACCATCAAATCTCCAGAAAGAGTTTTCCTATTTTCTCGATAGTTTTTAATTTTTACAGCATCCCCTCCGGTCAAACCTGTTGGAGAAAATACACCGTCGCCCTCGATACTTTTATTTATTGCATGTTGCATAGTCGCTAAATTTCGTTCCATTTTACTCCATACTTCTTCATAAGAAATTTTAGTTTGTTTGATTTCCTGTTCGATTGCTAATTCATAAATTTGCTTTTGGCTTTTATTAGCTGCATCCACAATTTCTTTTATGGCCATATACATATTTTTCACTCCTAAATGTGACTAAAGAATAATAAGATTAGCTATATTGCTTAAATCTCCTAATTCCTTCTGAGCATTACCTGGCAATATCGAATCCAAAGCGAATGCATATAAATATTTTGTTTTATCTTCCAAACTATGAAAGTTGTTAATTTCCACATCATATTGTTTAAAGATCCTGCGTAAAACAAATTCAAAGTCAGCTCTTTCTGAAATCGCAATAACAACTGGCAATGGCCCCTGCAGATTTAAGCTAAATCCATCAATTTCAACATGTTTGACTTCAATCAACCCACCACCGACCGAAATCCCCATTACTCTAATACTTCGACTTTCATCCTCTGCATATACATCTGCCGTATTTGGATGACCAGCAGGACTATTACCCAATTTTTCAATAAAGGTAATGTCAATTCCCTTAGACTCTGCTATTTTAATAGCATCTGGCACTTTGCTGTCATCAGCAGCAAAGCCTAATATACCAGCAATAATTGCAAAATCAGTTCCGTGACCTTTATGGGTTTCAGCAAATGATTCATAATACTTTACCACAACTTTTTTGGGAAGACCTTGAAATAATTTATTAGCAACTGTTCCAATAGCCAAAGCACCTGCAGTATGTGAACTTGAAGGGCCTATCATTATGGGCCCAATCACATCAAAACAACTTTTGTATTTAACAATCTTTTTTTCTTTAATAGATGCTACATTTATGTTCATATAAGCACCCCCATAATTTATTATTTTTAGCTGTAGTTGAATCTAAGTTGTTAGAATGATCGATTCAAAACAAGTTTCATTTGATAACGCTTTCTTTATTGAGTTGAATAAACTTTCCTTCTAATCCGCTATCCACCGTATAGTAATCATATCAGTATGTCCAATTTTAAAAAATTACTGGCAAGTTCTTTAGAATTTTTAATCCAAAACAAGGTTTGATATTTTCTCTAGAGGTAATAAATTGTGTCTCGACGCCCTCATTATAACTTGTATATTTATAAGTTTAATCTTTTTTTATTTTTAGAAAGATTGAATAGACAGAATTTTGAATAGGTAATAAATCACACTTAGTATGTAGCAATTGTGTCCTTTGTTTGAAGCTGTATTAGTTAGTAAAAAAGCAAAAATAACACAGAGTTCCTTTCATAAACACATTGATTATATTGAAAAATCATTATAAAGATACTTATATTGTCTTTTGTTTGAACATCTTATTTTGGACGGGAAATCTGTTGCAATAAATAATTCATTCAGATGAAAAGGAATACATTAATGAAATTTAAAACCACTTCCGTATACTAATTACACAATTTGTATAAATATTAATTATCAGAAAAAACAAACTTCCCATTCGGATCTTAACATAAAGGATACATTCCAAATAACAATGGAGATTCTGCTTTATCAATTTCTTTATACGTTATATTTCCCTCTTTACCTGCAACAGCAACTTGTACTTTTTCATTTGTTTTCACATCTTCTGCACCTATTGCACCACCCGCCAATAATCCTTTACTTAACAGACTCTCGTGAACAAAAGTTAGAGAGTTATGGAACAAAATATAATGTGTATGTACATACATTTCTTTTAAAAGAAGTTTTGTAGTATGCAACTGAATTAAAAAAATATAGATTTTTATGACTCTTTTTAGGGGATATAGCAAAGTGGGATCTTTTATATGCACATTGCTATACCGAACTAGATTTCAGCATAGTATTTTTTTGCAACTCATTGATTTTTACCAAACACGTATAAAAACCAAAAATATGAAAATAAATGACTGGCTAAAATTTTACTTTCAATAAAATAAAAAAGAACCTGCAAATTTGCAGATTCTCCTGATAATGATTTATATGAGTAAGACTCGGAAATATAATACAATGATTCAAAAATAAGTTCAAGTAAATTCAAAGAACCCGCTGGAGTTCGAGTTCTTTCAGAAGTGATGATGTTTTCTAGGCTTAGCAAAGTGAGAAAATACAAGAATATAATACATTGAGATTTAGAGAATTTCAATACTTAAATTAGAGGTTATTTTAATATGATGTAACATCAGCATTTTGAAGGAATAGCAATGAATACCTTATACATTCCCAGTCTACATAACGCTTTATTATCAGTAGAAAGAAAAAGGAAAATCCCTACTTTCACAATAAATCCGTCTTGCTACTCTATTCATTTTTTGATACATTCCTATCCACCGTTTTAGGCTTCTCTTTTGTACTGTGTTAGCCGAAAAATTGTATAAATCATAATTCGTTTTTCTTCCACCTGTTTCACCCTTTCTACACCCTAGTTTTACAAAATAAGAAGTCATCAAAACTTATATTTATTACTTTCTGTTATCTCCTTTCTCTTGTTCTATGCATAGTCTATCTGAATTTTTATTAGCTACTAAAAAAAGAATTTACAGGACGATTAAAAAAAGCCAAGTGCATTGCACTCGGCTTTATGGTCGATTAAACAATTTTACTTCAGACGTATTAAACTGATGTAGATAGTCTTTAGTAGAAGTATAGCCTGAATTCATGAGTGTTTTCTTTTCTTCTTCTGTGATATCGAAATTAAACGACGGCGTAAAGAATGTATTGATAAATACAGTACGGGCAGCATCTTCTTTGGTTGTTTTTCCGCTCTCATGACCTTTGATCATCGTTTGAGACAAATTCCATGCAAAATGAATAAGAGAATGGCCAATATGATGTTCTGTTGAAGTTGCGATATGTTTTAACATGGCAATCTCGGCCTGAGATTCTAAACGGAAACCCAGTGTTTCTTTGTTGTAGACAATTTCATCTGCAGGATCAAAGAAAGATGCATTGTATTTCGTGTGTAAGCTTCTTAGTGTAGAATGATCCTCCGTATTGCTTACCAGTTTATTAACCTCGTCAATCGTATCTGTGGTCGTGAAGTGTTCTTCTTTATTCACAAAACTTTTCCGATCAAATAAACGAATTGGGTAGTTATCCAGTACACCTCCGTCTACATAATAATCTTTATCCCATTCCACAGATTTAAAAAAGAATGGGATGGACATCGAAATCCGCACAGCAACTACTAACGGGACATCAGGTGTCGTTTCGCGAGAAAACGTACGAAGCTGGTGTGTAGAAATGTTCGTTCCTTGGAAAAACACGTCTTTTCCTGTTTTGTCATATAACTGCTGAAAGGTTGTGTCCTTACTCCCTGTCCACTTTTCAACGATCTTTCCTACCCACTCAGTGAAGAAATCCCCTTTATAGATACCAAAACCATCAAAAAATAAACGAATATTATCTTGTACAATCGAAAAATCATCATCTTTAAACGCTTTAAAATTCATGTCTTTGTGGATTTTTACAAGATCTGCGAATGGAATGGAAAGACCTAAAAGTAATGCAGTAATCGCTCCTGCTGAAGTCCCCCCAAATCGTTGTATTTCTGGTAAAATCCCTTCTTCATTTAGTGCACGGATGGCACCTATATAAGCGCTTCCCTTTACTCCGCCACCTTCAAATACTAAGTTACGAAATGGATATGCCATTATATACCTCCAATAGAGAAATTTTCGATCTGTTATAGTATCGGAAGTATATTGAAATATATTCCAAATGGTATTAAGAAAGCTTCATGCCCTCCGATACATATGGCGGAATTATCTTTATTCAATGGATGAATTGTTTGAAAGAGAAGGAATCTGCTTGGAATGGTAATTTAGTAGGATAGGAAACAGGAAACGGAGCGTATCTATGGATGCACTAACTAATAACCCTTTTTGAATCGTATATAACGTAACTTCTTTTCCGATGTATCCTCAAAGTAAAATCACGAGCAAAAAACCAAGAAACAATCTACATTTCATAAATCCCTCACCATCTATAACATACAATCCAGTGAAATAATTTGTTTCAGATACGTAGAAATATGATTTAACCAGCAATCAATAATCAGGTCTTCTTACCCTAAATATACCTGAATCTATTTGTTTCCATACCGGAAGAGTTAAATCATTTTGTTCCCATTCATGCAATTAAACAGATATGTATAATTGCATATCCATTAAATCGCTTTTAGTGCTATATTTTAATAGCGATGAATGCTATTATTTCATAAGTTGTCAACAAGCGTTATGTATGTATGAGAAAAAGGAAGGAGCCAAATAGGTCCCTTCCTTTTTCTACTAATTAAATAAATTACTCTCTGGTAAAAATTTAATTAGTGATGCTCCTTTACAAGCGTCTGATTATGCATTAAAAATGCTAGCTTTGCTTGCTGTCGGAAAAATTAAAGATGATAGCATTAAGTTATTAAGAGACAAAAATTCATCAACACGAAGACAGACTCGTCTTGGCTAGATAAATTTGGTGATAAATACAGGAAGTAACTCTTACGATTCAATGATTCCTTTTCCTGCCTTCTACCCTTGCCACTTCTGTTTCATGACTTGCAAATATAGATCTTCAAACTCGTTAAAATGGACGCGAAAAGCACCTAATGTATCGATATAAGCAGTAATCACATCTTCTTTATTAAAATGGATCCCTTCCTGTGCAATATCATAGCTATCATCAAGGCTGTATAAATCAAAATATTCCTCTTCCCAATATACGCCTCTGTTTACTAGTAAACGAGTGGAGCAAGTAAGCGCTTGTTTCACATTACATTTCTGAGCTACTAACTTTTCATTTAAGACAGAAAGAAGGATATTTACCGAGTATTTTTCATCAACTATGCGGCTATATGACAGTAAAGCCGATTCTATATATATCAGCTTTGCTTTAGACATTAAAGATATCTCCATAATTTCATATGGCGGGTGCTCATTTGCTTCAATCAACCTATCGCACCATGAAATTACCTCCTCTCTATCCCAAAGCCCGCAGCCTAGTCCTAATGCATACAAGTGGGCTAACGTTTGATAAGATTTCAATATGTTTCACCTTCTATTTAACTGTATAGTGTTATTGCATTCATTTTGGAAATAATCACGTTTAGTAATAAATACAATAAACTCCCCAAACGGACAGCTTATTTGCATTAAAAACGCTACACATGAACTTTTGCTTTTTTTCGACGAATAAGCCACCAAACTAAAGATAGCAGTACTAGAGGGAACGGAATTACCTGAATAAAGAAAAATACTTTCCAAAAATCGTGCATCGTACTACCAGGGGAATCTGTTGCCATCCCGCCAATAAAAAAAGACAATGGAATGACAAGTATATTTATACCTAAACTAATCATTAGAAATGATAGATTCTCCTTCCAGATTATTAGTAATGCAGCCACGATAAATAAAACCAATGCAATACCCAGTATAAGAAACAGTGCTCCAAAAAAAAATACAAAGTATAAAATACCATTGATTAAAGGTTCCACAATAGCCCTCCTAAGGATTCATTCTATAGAAACACTCATGTTATTTAGAAAGTCAGGATGCTAAACCTCTTAGTTCTCTTTCAATTTCTTCATTGCTATAGTCTTCTTGTCTTCTACCATTTTATCAGCTAAGAATACTTTATCTACATGCTTATATTCTGGACTGCGTTAGGACATATGTTTCTATTGTACAACCCGCTAACACTTAGACCTGCTAATACGATACCTTTAAAGGCTCTGTTCATATTCATTTGCCCCTTTTATCTTTTCGTATTTTTTTCTCCATCCATAGACAGTCCATTATGAACGTTTTCATTATAAGTATTGTCTGCTGTTACTGTTTTACTTTCCTTACTATCTGTTTCGGCCCTGATTCTTCTCGTTTACCGTTTCAGTATTACACTTCAATTCGCATTATCATTACATAAAAAGGACATACCTATTCATATATACCCCTTTATTATTTTATAAAGATTATACAAAAATTAACAATTAATCATTTACTCAACAATAGATAATATGGATAAAGAAAAAATACTAGAGAGTATCACAGTGTAGTAGTCTCCTAGTATCTGTTCATAGTATTTTAACGGCTATGCAAATGAGGAGGGATAAAAAAAGACCTCTTACGGAAAGATAAGAGGTCATCAAGAAGATAAAAATGTTGTATTTGAAACACGCGAGTTTCTAATTCACATCATAACACAGTATATCCATATATTCAATATATACATTAAATAAAGGAATGTATGTTCAAAAAACACACGGAATATTAATTTGGAACAGTATGTTTTCTTCTTTTATCCTACTTTTTCTACACTGCCGTAATTGTAACAATGGATGGTATCCTCTGTATACTGATGAGCAATTGTAGCAAGTTTTTCTAAATTCTCTTCCGTTACCTCATGAGTAAACAGAACAAAATTACTGTCGGATTCGGAGTCTGTTGAAATGGAACCATCGATCCGTTATGAAATGTTGAGCTTGCATCTCCTAGATTCCATGTAAATATTCGCTAATTCCAATCCCCTTTCGTGTCATTTTATGTTTAATATAGTCTCGTACCGTACAAACGGGAAATGTTGTTAATTTGAAAAGAGAGCGGAATAAAATTTCTTTATCGCCTCTGTTCTTTCTTCTGTATGATAGAAAAAACGGAGAAAGATGGAATTTTATCTATCCTCATCACTTGTTAGAAAATTCTAATTTGATTAAATTAAAAGAAAATGATATATTGATTTTAGAATAATAATCCAATTAATGGATGACAACCTAATACCTGTAATTGGACTATGACAATGTCAGATAAACGAGAGGAATTTAATATGAAAAAATTATGTTCATTTGCTTTAATCGGTGCCTTAACCTTTTCGGGTTTTATCGTTTTAGACAGTACGCTACCTGATAAAGCGCGCGCTGAAGTAAATACGATTAAGCAAGCTTCAGCTGTTGTGGATGATTGGCCATGGCAGACGTATTTCTTATTGCATCACAACGTGGACTATATACAAGAATTAGCCCCTGGTACGTTAAAACAAGGTGATACGTTTGATACGACGGTATATATAGGCGGAAAAGATGTAGGTGTTGTAAAGATTTATCGATTGAACGGAGAAGGTAAATTGCAACGCTACAAAACCATTTCTGCAGGTGAGGCTGGACACCACTACTATTCTAGGTTCAAAACACCAATTACAACGGTTTACACACCAGGTACATATGTGGCAGTACTAAAAGTAGACAATTCATATTATTATGGTGGCTCCTTCCAAATTACAAAGTAAAACATATAGGTATATTTGTCTGAAACGCACTGGGTTACGGTGCGTTTTTGTTATCTAACGAATAAATGATCACGCGGGAAGTCAAAGCATATTATCGAAACGGAGCTGAATGTGATGAAAATTGTAACAGTTAATGCGGATGCAACAATCCATGTTGGTATTTTAAAAGGGATGACAGGATGTGTTACTAGTTATGATGCGGATACTGGGATGCCGAAATCTAATTGGATCCATTTACAACGGTTATAATTAGGTCTATATTTCTAACGCAATAAGGTTTGTATAGGATTCTTTAGAAAATTAATATTTGATTTTTATAGTGATTCAATACATTCTATGATTAAAACTAAGTTACATATTTTAAAATCATCACCAGGAGAATCTGCAAATTTACGGGTTCTTATTTAAAACATAATGCCAGAAAAGCTGAGGTGAATAAAGTGCAAAGTTTAAAATCTTTAAAACGTGACGTATACATTTTTCTTCCATTTTCTATTTATTTTTCCTCCATTTTTATTTCATTCTATATTATAGAGAATACATTCAACTTGCTAAGTTTTTTACCAGCACTTGGAACCCTGTATGTCTGGCTAACTAGTGTGATAGACATTAAAAATAAAAATTACAAAATAAAATAAAAAAGCATCTGAACTAGATGCTTTGCTCTTAATGTTATAGAATATTGACGCCCATGACCATACAGCTACCAAAAACAATACATACCAAACCTAAAAATATTAAAAACTCTGGCAGATCAAAATGTTCGAGTAACGCGCCTATTAATAATAAAAAGGGATATACTAGAATTTCAATCCAGGTTACGCCCCCTGCTTTCTTTATTTCTCGGTAAGATACAACGCTGACAAGTAAAACGCCTACTACAATCAACCCTATTCCTAACATCATCCATTCACCCTTTTGAAAATTTAGTATTTCACTTTCATATACTGCTCTTTTACGAGCACCAATAATTCCCTCAGTTTCTTCTCTACAGGATGTTCTTGATTTTCTGGTACTTCTCTCCCGTATGATGAGAAGCTTTGTGAGCAAGCACTAGTTGTAACTGCCAATTTCGTGTATGAGAATGTATGCTCATTTTCTTTACCAATGTTTTCAGTAGTGCCTCCATTTGAACCAACGCGTATACAGCTTTCATCAAGTTTGGTGCGCTTACCTTCCTTGTTAACCGTGTAATACGTGTCATTGACTTCCCCATATTTCATATCGGCTGTAGATGTAACTGCGGTCCCGTCTGCAGAAAAAGTGACGACACGAAATCCATCTTCTTCTGGCAACAACTCAGCTCCTGGAACATTGTATATAACCAAAAGGTCTCCTTCGTATGCTTCAGGAATGAGATAGATTGTATCTGTAATGTCTTTTCCGAATCGGATACAACCGCTTAAAAGAATCATAATAAAGATCCCGCAATACATTATAACTTTTCTCATAGAGTCTCTCCCGTTATGTGTAAGAATGTATAGTATGTATTATATAATTCAATATATTCCCTTGGATAGAATAAGTTTCTAGTTTGAAGACGATTTTACTATTGTCATATAAAAGAGTTATGTCAGTGGATGATTAGCACAAAGAGAAATGGAGTGAATTGATGAGCAGACGTTTTGCATTAACATATGAAAATAAGATTTTGAGAAAGATAATAATTACCGTAAGTATTGTCATACTCGTTTTCATTGCAACAGGGTGTGATTCTGTCCAAAATGATGCAAAGGATGTAACGGAGATTCCGCTAAACAGCAAATTAGAATCCCTTATTTCAGAAAGTATCATTGCCTGGAATCAAGACAAATTAAATCATACAGAAAAACAATTTGAGACGCATGTAATCTATGGAACTGAAATGAAGGATGAAAAAATGTATGTCTACCTTCATTCCCTCATGCAAGGATACAACCGCGAAACACAGACAGTTTCTCAAGCAGGACATTTACTTCCAATCCGTGTGACGGTCACAAAAAATGGGGATGATTACATCATTGAAGATTACCGTGAACCAGGAGATGGTGCTGAAAATGAACCTACTTTGCGCAACATGTTCCCGAAAAAGTATGCGGATCAAGCACTCACTATCTCAAATGAAACGATTCAATCATTAGAATCTCGTATGCAAGAATATGTTTCTAAGTGGCTGGAAGATACAAGTAATAAGAGACAAGATAGATAACAAATAAAATATTCATAATCGAATATTTTACAAAAAAAGGAGAGATATAATCTCTCCTTTTTCTACTTTATACCTAGCATTATTTGTTATATCCACCAAGTTGCTGTTCTGCCATAGCAACGAGACGTTTTGTGATTTCTCCACCTACAGAGCCGTTCGCTCTTGCAGTTGAATCCGCGCCTAATTGTACGCCGAATTCTTGTGCAATTTCATATTTCATTTGATCTAGTGCGCTTTCTGCACCTGCAACCACTAAAGAGTTGTTACGATTGTTTGCCATCATATATCACCTCCTGTACGTTTAATATGCTACGAAACAAAGAAAATATTATTGGTAAATAAAACCATTTATAGTTTGTTCTTTTATCCACTATTTTACTTTTCCGTAACGATTTCAGCAGAATAACAGTATGAGTTTCGTTTATTCGCATTAATATACAGAATGGAAAATATGTTTACGAAGAGTTATATTTTTTATAAACATTTATCGATGTAGTTGTATTGCAAGTTCTTCTAAAATATTGACAGATAATATGCCGTGTGTTAAATTCAAAATATTTAAATATTAAGGAGATGAGTGACAGATGTCAGTTAATAAGATAGAAGAATATTGGTATATGTACTCTAAAGAAAATGAGTTAAACATGAGTGTTCCAGATGCATGGATGTTTGGAGATGGTTCCAAAGAAATGGGAGATAAATTAGGAAGTTTAGTAGTTAAAGGAATCAAAACAGGAACATGCGCTGCACATTGTGTTTATGAGCTTGAAGGGGAAGAAATTCAAAAAGTTGGTCAGTACGATATTGTATTGGATGGAGACAATAATCCATTAGCAATTATAAAATATACAAAGATCGATTTACTAAAAATGAATGAAGTAACAAGTAATTTTGCAAGATCTGAGGGTGAAGGCGATTTAAGCTATGATTATTGGTATAGTGAGCACGTTAAATTTTTCACTTGGGAATTAAGTCGGTATGGACTTACTTTTACTCCAGACTTAATGCTCGTTTGTCAAACGTTTAAAGTAATGGATGTTTATAAAAATTAAACATGGATGAAAATCAAACATGTTTATTTTATATTATGTTTTTAAGCATTTCGTCATGTAAAAAAACAAAATCCCCTTCAGGAAAGCTGCTAAGCTAGCGTAAGGTGCTAAATTCCCTCAAAGTATCTCAAAAGCTGGATAATCATTTAATATTTCTGTACTCTCCAACTTACAACAAAACACATCGCAAAATATTTTTACGATGTGTTTTAAAAGGGAAATCATCATCAAGTTTTTCACCCATATTTTTATAAGGAGTTTTACCATTGAGGATAAACGCCTTCATTTCAAAACAGTTCTTTTCATTTGTATACGATATGTCTCACACATATAGTATACAAATTATTACACTTACTTTTCTTCACCGCTTGCTTGCATGGAATTAAAAGTCCAATTTAATTTCAACGCATCTCCTTGAAATACATTTTGTTCTTCACCGTTATCTACGAATGTAAACATTACATAAAATGTATCATCATCACCTGGAGCAAGTCCATTTCCTTCTCGATCTACAATACCGTTCTTTACAAGATTAGGAATATTTCCATTTTGCATAGCTACCTTTAATTCAGATAATGTAGTAGACCAAATTGGAACCTCATTTTTATCCAAGTTCCACAAGAAATCAACACGGATATGATCACCAAAATCAGCATTTCCATTATCCCCTTTCGCATCGATTACACTGTAATCTGTCAGGAGTTTCACATCTCCTATTGCTAAGGTTCCTTTGTTTACTAATTGAAAACCACGTTCCATTTCATCACCTGGTTTCAGATTGTCGACATTAATAACAACTTCTGGATTCACACTCAAATCTAAAGTACCCGCTGCAAACGTGTTTTGTGATACTTCCTTATCACTAAAATATGCATATGTTCCCCCGCCAATTAAGGATAAGCCAAGCATTACAGTTACAACACCCATACCAAGTTTTTTCTTCATACCCATTTCACAAGTCCCCCTATTGTTAAAGTTTAAACTACAAACCTTATTTCCATCCCACAAACAACAATAATAATTAAGCAACTTCCTTGTCCCATAATGAAAGCAAACTTACTTTAAACTAGTTACTTCATGTACCCAAACGACTATGACTCTTAAAATGACCGGTAATGTTACCGTAAATCATTTCCGGTCATTTGTTAACCAATCCATTTCATTTAATATCCATTGTCTGATGCCTTTATTTACTCTAGAAGTTTGTCCACTTATTTTTTTGGTTCTAAACCGATAGAGCGTAAAATTTTCTCTAACGTCACTGGCCCTACATTTTCTTTCGGTTTCTCGTTTCCTTTAGCATCTGGGCCCTTTTTCAAGAAGTTTTTCTCAATTAAACGAACATCCGTTTCACCTACAACACCATCTTGATTTATATCTCCATCTTTTACAGATACTTTTCCTTTTCCATACGATAAAGCTGCTATTCTAGCATCTTGAATATCTACCATTTTATCGCCGTTTACATCACCTGCAAGGTTATCATCCATGTCAGCTCTAAAGTTTTGTCCCACTAATTCTCCATCCTGCATTTTCCCTATTTTTGTTGTTAATTTACTATTTAAATGACCTGGCATTTCTACGAAAATATCATATTCTTTATCGCTTACTGGAACACTATGAATTTCAAATTGTCCGTTATCACCAATCGTTCCTGTATATTTCTTTCCATCCTTTCCAACTGCGTACACTTTTGCTCCTAGTTTTGTATAGTCTTTCTTACCTAAATACCCCTCTTCATTCAAGAAAGCTTCCGGGCCAATATATCCTGTAACCGTTGAATGTTTCGAAACAATAGCAAAAGATTTATCTTTAAACGCAGGAATCTCAATGCCTTCTGATGCACCAACTTTTGTATAAGAGAACTTATCTACTCCAAATGCAGTCAAATCATTAAAGTATTCATCGTTCGTCATCTCGAATGTAACATCTAAAAATGGTTTATCTCCATCTAATCCTTTAAATTCTTTTCCTTCCAATGATGCGCCAACTTTCACCTTGTTTTCCCAAGCTCCTGCTTCACTTATCTTCGGATCTTCTAATTTAAGGTTCAATCCATGTTGTTCTACATATTCCGTAAGTGCTGGATTTGGTTTCACATCTGTAAATTTAAATAGCTGCTTGTAATAAGGAATTTCAAATGTACCTGACATAAGCTGTTTTACATTATTAAGATTCAAAGTTAATGTAATTTTCTCTCCTAATTTGATTTTATCTTTGTCATAACTTGGAACAGCGTATTCTGTCCCTTCTTTTACAAATACGTAATCTTTATATCCAGTTGCCATATTCCCTGCAGTTGCAAGATCATATCCAAATAATTTTAAATTTAACGGCTCATTTATTTCCTCTGGAAGTACTCCAAATTTAAAATCACCGTTTGCTTGAATTGTATTCAACCATCCCGATGGGAAGGCTGAGTTTTGATAATATACAATTTGATTCGCTTTTTGATCATATTGCAAGCCTTTTGCCTTTAATGCATCTACTGTAGAATCATAAATATTACCATGCACCCATAATGCACGCTGGCCGTCTTCTTCTTTAAACATAGAATCATTGACTTCGTGTATACCAGGTTGTACATCCTTAAATTTCATTTCAGGTATTACATTATCAATGATAATGCTATCGCCTTTTGTATAAGATTTTCCTTCTTTATCATATCCAACGAAGTTCAATTCGTAATCTCCATCAGGCAACATAACAGGTTTATCCGCAATTGGATGAGCTGGATTTCCTGTGAATGGAAGTACATACCCTCCCATACCAGAAAACATCATATATTCAACATTCGGTGTTAGACTACTTGCATTAAGTGTACCAACGACTCCTAATGCCTTCCCTGTCGTTCGGTCCTTCACAATTGCATCAATGGTTTCGAGAGGACTATTTAATTTAAATGACAACGGCGAACTTGGTCTTTCCATAAATGGATGGAATTTAGAAGCATCTGTTGCCATTGCATCTCTCAGTAAATCTACAGACGCAATCCCTTTTTCTGTGAATTTAACTGCAAATGGTACTTGATATACTTCTTTTTCATTGTTTTTATTTGAAATATGAATATAGCCCTCATATCTACCAAATTCAGCGTTTTCTGGAATGGTAATTTCAGGGTTAATTTCCTCTGATGCACCAGGAGCTACTTTAATAGAATCTGGTACGTTTAGCTTCACACCATTCTTCGCTGCATCTTGCACACCTACACTTGTAGGTGAAAATTTCACCTCTAATTTAAACTCTTTCCCATCTGTTTTACTGCTGTTCTTAATTAAAACTTTTCGACTATCTTTAATAGGCCCATTTTCAATTTGATTTTTATACCCAAATGCAATAGAACCTGTTTTTTCTTCAATTTCTACTTCTTCATCACCTACAACGTTTGATGTTTTATCAACAACCTCGATAGATGTATCTGCATGAACTGCACGATATGCATCAATTCGTCCTGAGCCCACCTCAAATACAGAACGCTCTTCCTTTAAATCAACTGCGGTATTCATGAGTGCTTCTTTTACTTCAAATGGACTATAGTTTGGATGTTCTTGTAAAATAAGTGCCGCTACCCCTGCAGTATGAGGAGTTGCCATAGAGGTACCTGACATACTTCCATACGCTACCGGATAATTATCTCCATCTTTTGGATCATTAATATATTCAGGAACAGTTGAGAAAATAGACACACCTGGTGCTACAATATCTGGCTTAATATCATCTGTCTTAGTTGCAGGACCGCGGGAGCTAAAATCAGCTAAGTGATCTCCCTCTATTTTTATATTACTTAGTTCTCCAAACGCTAACGACACATCTCCTTGTACAGCTTTTACTTGTAATTTCTCACCATCTACTTTTGTTAAGCGGAACGATGGAATAGACGAAGTACTTTCCCCAAGATAACTTGTAATTTCACCATCTACATTGTTATATACGATTACCGCTTTTGCGCCTGCTTCCTTAGCATGCTTAATTTTTTCATCAAATGTAATCTCACCGCGTTGGATAAGAGCTAATTTTCCTTTTACATCTTTTCCTGTAAAATCATTTGATTTTCCAAGCCCTGCATATACAACTGATACGGATTGACCTTTCAAATCTTCAATCTTATCAGTAAAGCTTTTTCCAAGTAGCATCATCTTATCCACATGTAAATCACCTGCATCGATAGAAAACGTTGGGATCGTCATTGCAGCATCACTGGCTCCAACTGTAATTGGAAGTGCCGCTGCACTAGGTGATCCAATGGTACCTTCTTCCGGACCACTGTTACCTGCTGCTACTACTGTAACAACACCAGCTAACATCGTATTGTTCACTGCGACAGAAGTAGGATATAAAGGATCATTAATAGACGCTCCTAGTGATAAATTGATAACATCCATATCGTCTTTCACCGCTTTATCAATCGCAGCAAGAATACCGCTTGTTTGTCCACTTCCATATGGACCTAATACGCGATATGAATATAAATCT
Source organism: Bacillus sp. GC_Bacil_1 (assembly GCF_026540675.1). Classification (NCBI taxonomy): domain Bacteria; kingdom Bacillati; phylum Bacillota; class Bacilli; order Caryophanales; family Bacillaceae; genus Bacillus; species Bacillus sp. GC_Bacil_1. The sequence continues at coordinate 130,778 of NZ_JALNUG010000015.1, read as the reverse complement.
ACATCTGGAGCAACACCCTTCACTGCATAATCCACACTATTCTGTTTGTCTGCAGCAATTGTCCCAGCTACATGCGTACCATGGGATGTATAATATGCACTCCCCTCATAAATCTCAGGATATCCTCCAGAATTTTGCCAATCCTTATACGTTGTCTCCATTGGATCAGCATCATTATTAACAAAGTCCCATCCTTTTATGGAGTTCGGATCTATTTTACTTGGATCTTCACCTTGTTTTGCACGATATCCTTTATATGCATCTTTCAAATCCGGGTGGTTGTAATCAATACCTGTGTCCAGTACACCTACCTTAATTCCTTTCCCTGTTATTTTTTCATCATGCAGCTTGTCCACACCAATTTGCGGTACACTATCCGCCATTTTCGGTTCAACAGCAGTCTTAGTTGTTTCTTTCGGCAAATCAATTTTAACCTCATGATCTTCCCATACGCGCTTAACGATACCGGTACGAACTAAGTCTTCGATCATATTTGCTGGTAAAGAAATCGCTACACCATTAAAAGCATTCTTATATTCTCTTGTTATTTTTGCAGATTTTACATTTGTTCCTTTCTCTTTATTCTTTTGAAGCTGCTCAAGCTCTGCTTTAAATCCTTTATGTGATGCCTCTACCTTTTGTTCCGCATTTGAAAGAGCTACTTTTTTCCCTTTAGCCGCTTGTTTTAATACCTCTATTTTGCTAGGCGCTTGCTTAAATTCTATAATCACATTCACATTATTAGGACTTGTTGTATTGATACCTGGCGAAATAACAAAACCTGGTTTTGTATCTAACGTTTTTAAGGCATTACGTTGTTCCTTTGTAAGACCTTTTAAGATAGCATTTGCATCATCAATTCCAGTTAAAGTAGATGTATTTACCTCTTCCGCTAATACGTTATATGGAATTCCTTGAGACAATAACATTCCAGCTGTTAACGTTCCAATAAGAATCTTTCCAAATTTCCCTCGTTTCATATTACATCTCCCCATTATTAATATTATTTTTTGAAACAAATTGATTCTTAAATTCCCATGTAGCATTGGAAACTCTATTAATCTTAATCTTTTGTATCATGAAAGACTTCCAACACTACTACCATCCCCATACCTTACATAGCTAACCACTCACTTTACTCTTTCTATAAGAGCCCTCCGTCATTTATTTCCAACAAAAGATTTTCACAAAATGAATTATTAACAAGATTAAAATGTAATTCTATTTTTATTATTCCACATTTTGATTATTCTGAAAATTAAACAAAAGGAGTATCTTTTCTCTAAGGATTCTATGCCTACATAGTACAAAAGAACTACCTTGTCCTTTATTCTTTGTAATACAGAATAAAGCGACACGATAGTTCTTTGATAGATTTCTTATTTAATCTAGCGGAACTAATTGATTTCGGACTGCATAAATCACTGCTTGCGATCGACTTTTCACATTTAGCTTTTTAAAAATTTTATTGATGTGAATTTTAACTGTTTTATCACTAATATATAAAACTTCAGCAATTTCTTTATTACTAAGTCCTTTTACTAGTTCAAAGAGAATTTCCTTTTCACGTTCCGTCAGTTCATTTTCATTTGATTCTACTTTCATTTTTTGCTGATGATATGTAATTAATTTTTTAGTCATACGCGGATGAATGACTGAATCGCCTCGATATAACATTCGAATTGCTGCTACTACCTGATCTGATGATGAATCCTTCAATAAATAACCATCAGCACCGGCCTGGAGTGCATCCATTAAATACTCGTCATGTTCATACATTGTAAACACAAGTACACGGCAACTCGGATATTTTTTTTTCACTAACTCTGTAGCTTCAATCCCATTTTTCCCTGGAAGATTAATATCCATCAAAATACAATCTGGTCGGCATTCTTCTACTTTTCCCAATACTCCATCTCCAGAGCTAGCTTCTCCAACCACTTTTATATCAGATTCATCCTCTAGTATGCTCCGAATTGCATCCCGTAAAAAAGCATGATCATCTACTACTAATATTTTAATCATTTTACGCACCCCTTGTTTGTGAATCTGGAATTAACAGTGTAATTTCTGTCCCTTTTCCTACAGAACTATCAATCTGTAAAGTAGCCCCTAATTGGTCAGCTTGTTCATTCATATGTAATATACCATAATGTGGCTCATTCTTCGTTTTAACCATAGACTCAAATAGTGAAAAGCCAACTCCATTATCCTTAACTCTTAAAAGCACGTGCTCCCTTTGATAACTGATTAAAACATCAGCCTTTTTTGCTTGCGCATGTTTTACAATGTTTTGCAAACTCTCTTGTAATGTATCAAAAATAACCCTTTCTTTTGAAAAACTAAGCGCACGTGCATGACCCCTTTCATGATATGTAATATCTAGTTCATATTCTTGTTTTAAAGATTTTATTTTACTTGCTATCGCCTGCTTAAGGCCTAGTTGTTGCGTCGGATATGGCTTTAAAGCATAAATAGAGTAGCGAACTTCTCCTAGGCTTCCTCTTAAATCTTTTATGCTTTTCTCTACTACCTGCTGCATATCAATTGGTTTATCACGGTATTTTTTCCGAGCGGATTCTAATTGGAATATCACCCCGGCTAATGTTTGCGCAATACCATCGTGAATTTCACGGGCGATTCTATTCCTTTCTTCTAAGATCATTCTTTTTTCCTGTTCAGAAATCAATAACCTTGTTTTAACTACGTTAGCTAATTGGTTAGAAAATGTAGCTAACGACTGTACATCTTCCGGAAAGAAACCCGCATTTCTACTTTTCCCTGCAACAAACATTCCGACTAGTTCATCATTTACTATAAGAGGAAAATATACAAGTGAGCGTATAACACTATCAAATATTTCATCTTCAGGAGCAGTACCAATTTTCCAATCATTAAATACAAGATTTTTAGAAAGTCCCTCAAACGCCTCTAACTTTTCTGAATCATCAGATATATCAGAACGGACTTTCCCATCTTTTAATAGAATATTCCAGTTACCATCATCTTTTGTCCATATTACATATGCTTGTATGCCAAAAAAACCTTTAAGTGCTTGTTTAATATGTTTCAAGTTTCCTCCGGTTAATCCTCGACTAATTTCGGTCGTAATAAGAAATAACTCATATAATCGTTCCTTTTCCATCCTTATCCGTACAGAAAAAGAACTAATTACTGAAGTTGCTACAAGTGGAAAAAAGAAAAACAGTACTGTAATTTCGTTTACTTCCACACTATATGTACTAATTAGTACATGCATCAGTGCCGCATAAGAGAAACCAAAAGTTTCGCAAAGAAATACCGTAATAGTTTTTTTATACCATTGATAAATTGAATATGGCTGCGGAAGAAGTATCATTAACAAATCATAAAAGCGATTGTTGAAAAAACAAAAAAACACGCAAAATAATAACAAAGATATTAAATTCTCATACAGAACTGACATACCTATCTTATTAATTATTAAGGACATACATTTGTCTGAAAACCATTTGGCAAAGATCAAACTAAGTGCATGTTGAGTACTATTAAATAACATTCTTTGTATCGGTGAACGACGATGCAGGTGAATAATTAGCGTGACAAGTACAATAGCAACAATAGTTATATGGATTCCAAACTGCCAACTCATAGCGTAAATTATCGGAAAGGTAAGCGAACTAGTTCCTCTCCAAAATCTTACAGGAAAATACTCTGCAATCCCCATAAAAAGTAACAACAATATTAGTATTGTTAGATGAGAAGGGATTTTAATTTCAAGTAAAGATATAGTTATAGTAACCAAACCAAGAAAAGAAATAAAATAAAGATAAAAACTAGCAATCTTTTCTCTCATAAAGATAGAATTTACATCTTTCAAAACAACCCCTTCTTTCCTTATAAAAACTTCATTTTCTCTATTATCCAACAAAAAACCGGCACTGGCAAAATGGAAGGACATCCACTAGCCAATCACCGGCTGTGTACTACACCTAAAAAGGCAAGACACAATACTAGTATATATCAGTTTGTGAAGTTTACCCATTAGTCAAATGGTGTAATTGTACATACTTTTAGACTTAGGTCTACTAATACAAAAGATGTATACGCAATTTAAATTTTGATTCACTAAAAAAATTCTAAGAAAAATAGGAAGGCAATCGTAGTAAATACTTATCTATATTAATTTCATCTAAATCTTTAGGTTATGTATGTGTCAAATACTCCCCATCTAATATTTGCAAATAACCTATGAGATAATCTCCTTATATACTACATATGAAGTTTATCACTTAATATTTATTGAAGAAAAGACGATGCATACAATATTCAAATCTAATTAACATATCATTTGATTATCGGTAGCGAGATTAAAGAGACTCCCTACTCTCAGGAAAGAACCTCCAATTCATATTATTCCCCCTATTTCTATGTTTCTTATTTGATTCTAATTAACTAACTGATTAGGGTTATTGCAAATCAAAATAATAAAACCGCATCTCCAATTATTAGATAAATATCTAATCCATTGGAAATGCGGTTCACTTAGGTCATTGATGTTTCAGCTATTCTCTTTATTTGAAAATTACATCTACCATACTAATTTAATATTATATTCCTGAAGCCAACTATTAACTTGAAGTAAATAATCTATTATACCTCGTGCATCATTACCTGAAATTACTTCGTCTTTTCCTTCTGCAATAGCACGAACTCTTTCTACATTAATCAATGGCAAAATAGGTGATTCAGGATTGTTCAACACATGTAACATCCAATCACTAATACCTTGTACATAAGAGGCATCCTTTGTGCTTGGATATGCACTTTTTTTGCGATAACGCACATCTTCTGGAAGTACATTTTCAAAAGCTCGACGTAAAATACCTTTTTCAATATTGTCTATGCTTTTCATTTCGAATGGGACATTCCATAAGTATTCTACAAGCCGGTAATCGCAAAATGGAACTCGTACTTCAAAGCCATTCATCATACTTGTGCGATCTTTTCGTTCTAGCATAAATGGCAAGAAACGTGTAATAAACATGTAAGACATTTGACGTTGCTTCATTTGCAGATCACTTTCACCTTCTAAAAAAGGAACCTCAGCAACCGCATCTTCAAATTTTTGTTTTTGATATTTTTCAGGGCTAATCTTCGCTTTAAAATCCTCTGATAGAATTTCTGTGCTATACCATAAATTAACACTCCAAGGGAATATCTCTGCATCTAGAAACTTCTCTTGATGGAACCATGGATATCCTGAGAATACTTCATCTGCGGATTCGCCTGAAAGTGCAACTGTTGCGTCTTTTTTCATTTCCTTAAATAGCAAATAAAGAGACGTTTCCAGTTCTCCAACTCCAGGTAGATCACGCGCTCGCATTGGAGTTAATAAATACTCTATTAAACTATCTGATCCTAACTCTATAGAATGATGCTTTGTTCCTACATATTCAGCCACACGTTTCACCCAAGGTTCATCACGATCAAAACGAAGGAAGTCTTGCTCAAAGTCTTTTTCATCATTGATGAAATTCAGGGAATATGTATGAAGGCGTTCCCCTTTATTCCCAAATTCATTTCCTGCTAAACCTGTTAAACCACTGGAATCTAAACCTCCGGAAAGCATAGATACCACTGGTTTATCAGCAATTAACTGCCGTTTAACCGTATCTTGTAAAATGGAGCGGATTGTCTCGACTGTTGTATCAATATCATCTACATGTTTTTTACTTTCAAGTTTCCAATACTGTGTCGTAGTCGAGCCATTAGAGGTAAACGTCATATAATGGCCAGCACGCACTTCATGTATATCCTTGAAAATAGCATGACCAGGAGTACGTGTTGGTCCAAGGCAGAATATTTCAGAAAGTCCTTCTTTATCTACCTCTGCATCTACAAGTGGATGTGAAAGTAAAACTTTTAACTCTGAACCAAAGAGAACTGCACTTCCCCTTTGAGCAAAAAATAAAGGCTTCACACCTAGATGATCACGACCAAGCATCAATTTTCCAAATCTTTCATCCCAAATACCAAAAGCAAAAATCCCATTTAAGTGTTGAACACAATCTTCTTGCCATTCTAAGTAAGCGTGTAGTAATACCTCTGTATCCGACTTGGTCTGAAATTCATGACCTTTCTCCTCAAGTTCTTTACGTAATTCTTGATAGTTATAAATTTCTCCATTGAACGTAAGGCCAATCGTATTATTTCCATCTTTATACAGCATAGGTTGAAGGCCACCTTCAGGATCAATGACGATGAGACGTCGATGACCTAATGCCGCTCGTTTTGAAAACCAATGCCCCTCTGCGTCAGGTCCTCGGTGAATGATAGCATCTGTCATTTTTTTTAACGTTTCTTGTTCATTAGACAGGTCTTTAGACCAGTCTATCCACCCTGCAATTCCACACATAGTGTCTACCTTCTCTCAAATAGTATAGAAACCGACTAAAATCAAATATCAGTCGGTTTTCCGTAAAAAAATCCGACTAAAAACATCTTTTAGTCATGTTTATATAATAAAATGAATTGAATAAAAAATCAAATAATTCACTCAAGAAAGAAATCACCGTCCCCTTTCACTTGAATTCTCATCGTCCGATTAAAAAATTATTACCTTAAACTTTCATTTTCATCCTAAGTGATACAGTTGCATTCTATTATAGTTATATACTAGAAATAAGAATGGTGTATGTTATTCTATAAGAAGCAAATAGAGGACTTTCTATTAGGATTTACAAAATTAGAAATGAACTAATACAGAATGTAAAGACAGAAAACTTCGCTAAATATTTCAAGGATAGGGTGTAGACAATGATCAAATTAGAAAAAGAAAATAAAAAAATGAAAATCATTCAATCTGCCACAATACTGTTCTCTACGCGTGGTGTCCGTAACACAACGGTTGATGAAATTGCAAAGACAGCTAAAGTTGGTAAAGGTACTATTTATTATTACTATACAGATAAAACTGAAATATTATGCGACTGCTATATGCGTCATATTCAGCTTAAACGCTCACAATTATTTAATTTATATAAAGAAGAAAAAGATGTTTTACTTCGAATACAAAAAATTCTTCATTATATCAGCCTAGAATATCATCAAGATCCATTTGTTTCTACACTCTTTCAAGAATATAAAGAGTACCATTCACCTGAAATTACAACTTGTTTTAAACAATCTGAAGAAGAAGCAATTAACATGATAAGTAATTTACTTGAAAAAGGTTATCAGCAAGGAGCTTTGCATAAGGTCCCATTACCGCTTACAGCTTTTATGTTAGTACGAATGATTTTTAACTACGAACAGGATTATATAAAAGATGATAAAAGTGATACAGAATTTCTGCAGTTGCTAAAACATATGCTTCTTAAAAACTAGTTTTAACCACATACAAAAAATAAGTGCGGTGCAATTATATGAAGAAGAACGTGAATAATGGCGGTTTTTTATGAGTTCTTTTCACTCTAGACAAACATACGAAATATCCAACGCTTATGTAGAAATGAATGAAAAAATCATATAAATTTTTCTAAAATTAGAAAGCCTATACTTAAATCTACAATAAAATAGCCCAGTAAAAAGAGCGTGTTTCATCTATCTAAACACGCTCTTACAAATATTTAAACCCTATATGATTTGCTTATTCCATTCTGATTTTCTTTTAACTAATACATCTCTTTATATACGATTATCATGCCAGAAGTTTATTGGAAAATGATTATTCTCATCATAAGCTTCAAATTCATACCCTTTTTCTTTTAATCCTTTTATTATTGCTGGAACTGCTGCGACAGATTGTGGATGAATATCGTGCATTAAAACAATTTCCTTTGAAGACGTCGCACCTGCTAAGACATTTTGAACAATTTTTGCGGCCGCTACATCCACAGGTAATTTATTGTATTTCCAATCTAAAGAATCAATTGTCCAATCCCATACTTTCAAATCATTTCCGACCACTTCATTTCGAAGTGATTCATTTAAGCCAGGCATTGATCCATATGGTGGACGTGTTAATTTCGGTGTGTTTCCAATAACATTTCTAATTAAAGATTGATCTTCTTTCATTTCCTTAACATATTCCTGATTGGTGTACAGCTTTTTAAAATCATGTGTCATACTATGCATGCCCACATAATGGTTTTCTACATGCTCTCGTTTCACTAAATCTGGGAACCTTTTCACGTTATTGCCAATTAAAAAGAATGTTGCTTTCACATCATTTTTCTTTAATACATCTAATAGATTAGCTGTATATTTTCCTGGTCCATCATCAAAAGTTAAATATACAACTTTTCTTTCTTTACCATCAAAACGATTAGGTATCGATTTTTTCAATTCATTTTTAGGTAGACTGCTCACTTGTTGAACACTATTTGCCTCTTCCGCATTTACCAGCTTAGGATTCGTAATAGATTGAAACATGTAATACCCTATTGCTACTAATGTAATAGCCAACAATACACTTATAATTCTCTTTTTCTTAAGCTTAATTTTCATATTATAATCTTCTTTCTATCAAATCATTCCACTTTATTTCGTTTAGTTTTATTATCCTATTAGCTTATTAAGTTTTTTAACTTAACCAATCACAATTTTGGACTAATCATTTTAATAATCTATATAGGTGAAAATTAGTGCCCTGCACTAGCGTTCATGGCATTTCCTATAATAGTTAGAACTACTGGAAATAATACTGGTCCTAAGGTAAGGACAATGTTTAAAAGTATAATAAAACTATATAGTAAGCTGTAATTTTTACTATTACGGTTTTCGAATACTAGGATGACTAATGTTATTATAGTAATTAAATGTAATAATAAAATTATCAACCAATAATACATCATTATAGTAAGATTCCACTTTCCTAATAGTTGGTATGTTACCCCTATTATTATCCCTAATATAGTAGCATTAAAGGAAATAAACAAAGTTCTTTTTAGTATTTTAGGAAATGTTTTGTGATCCACAGTTTTATTATATAAACCTATTAAAATGCCCAAAGATAGATATGCCAGTAATAACCCTACCCAATTCCAGATCCAATCTTGATCCCCCATTAAATTAAACAAAAGCGAAAGGATCCCTCCTACTGCAAGAATCGAGGAGATCATAATACTATTTAAAGCTGATTTCATACTATTTTCACTTCCTTAAAAATTTTACAATACAGCATTGAAGTCTACTCTTAAGTTGTCCTTTACTTATTAGAATCCTTTTCATTAAAAATCTTGTATAGAAATCCCGTCATATAATACGGTCATCATACCTATTAGTATATACGGAAAATGGTAGGCCCAGCAAAAATTACATGTCCATGATCCCATACCATAATTTTTAAACTTAACGAAGCTCCACCAAATCCTACTCCACATGGTAGATATACAAATAGGGGATGCGATCCATCAACTTTTATTTGTATATCAATTATTCAGACGAGTAGCAGCTACTGCATAACCTTAAAATAAATGCTTTGATTTTTCATCGTCAATCAAATAGCACATTTGATTCTTATTAACTTGTATTCTTCCTTCTTCTACTGCTTTACTATAGCCCGCTGTATATTCAAAAATAGTAGCCCCTTTGTTTCTAAGTAAATCTTTTTCCCACTTTTTCGCAGCTGCTGCCATATGTACATACGATATTTTAAAATTAATCATAATTTATTATAATTAAGTATATATTAACAATATATTAAGTATAAGTAAATAAAATTAATAATAATTTAATTTTATTTACTTATTTAAAGGGGATTACATATATGAACGATATTAATGTTGGTCACAAAATTATGACATTTAGAAAAGGTGCCGGATTAACCAGTAAGCTTTTAGCGGAGTTAGCTGATATAACACCTTCCATGTTAAGTCAGATTGAAAAAGGAATTACAAACCCTTCATTACAAACACTAAAATTAATTTCTGTAGGATTAAATATTCCATTGTTTAATTTTTTCTTAGAGGATACCAATACAGAAGAACTAGTTGTACGAGCTAACCAAAGGAAAAAAATAACTTTTCCTGAAAGCGGCAATGTTTCGTATGAGCTATTATCTCCTAATTTAGATGGAGCACTAGAATTGGCTTTAATGAATCTGTTACCTCAAACTGCTTCATCTATGGAGCCTGTGGCACATAAAGGGGAAGAAATAGCATTTATTATGGAAGGACAAGTGAAACTATATCTAAATGATGAGGTTTTACTTCTCAATACAGGTGATAGTGTTAAAATCCCACCTTATGCAAAGCATAAATGGGAAAACAACTCTTCAAACAAAGTCACTGTTATATTTGGAGTAACTCCACCATCTTTTTAATTTCAAATACTAGCGAAGAAAAGTTAGAGACAATAATTCTCTAACTTTTCTTGTATACATAACTTTATTTTAAGAAAGTAAAAAACTTATCTCTCAATTATATGCGATTATAATCTAAACGATTAAAAGTAGTGAAATAGATCTTTTTAATTACATACTTAATTTACTTTTTAATGTCCAGTATTTTTCTCCATTCGCTTCAAAAGAGAATTCTACCCATCCATTTGGATCTTCACGATAAATAAAGATGGTTGTTCCAGGAGTTACTGTACCAACTTTATTCTCCTCGACAGCTACATCTGGTCTACTTTTAATTTTTAAATTAAATGGATAAGGTACCTGATAGTAAGTAGCTGATGATACAACATTTGAGCTTGAATTGTCTGCATACATTTTATATGGAATTTCATTAGATAACGCGTCGACATCTAATGTTTCAGGATTCTTTGGTAATTTTTTTGCATATGTATAGTCTTCTACACGAAACGGTTTAATACGTTCCATAATGCCTGCAATTTTCTTAGCCCAGCCTTTATCTGATGCATATTTCACGTTCATGCCAGTTAATGTTGGCCCGTTATAATACATACCACTTTCTTCCAAATATCTTTCTCGTACATAATTAGCATTATAAGCAATGCTATCGCCGTAGCTTGGTAAATATTTCGCATATTTAAACGGATCTCCATCATATGCACGTAGACCGAATAGATTATGTTTTTGATATGCGATTTCTGATTTTCCGTATCCAGATTCTAAAATCGCATGCGCTGCTAAATAATGAGCACTCACACCATATTGATTTTGCGCATTGATAAAATCTTGCCCATGGCCAACTAAAGGGCTATCCGAATGATATTTCGCAATAAAACTATCAATCTCTTGAGCTGTAATTTTCGAAGCCACTGTTAAATTTAAATCTTCATATGAGGTAGCAGTAATAATCTCTTTTTCATCGTTTAAATTTTGTTGTAACATATCTGTTTTTGCAGTAAGTTGAGCAGCTTCAGCACGTGTTATAAATCTATTTGGTTGCCAACCGTTCTCGGTACCATTAGAGATTTTTAAATCTATTAAAATATTGGCGTATTTTTCTCCCCAATGCCCTTTTAAATCTACAAATCTAACCTGCTCGTTATGATTTGCTGTGCTTTGTAGTTTATATGCATTTACTAGCATCGTAGCCATAGCAGCGCGAGTTACTTTTCCAGATGGATTGAAGATTCCATTACCTTCACCCTTAACAATACCAGCTCTTTCAGCAGCAGCAATATAAGGAGTAGCCCAGTGATTTTGTGAATCAGTAAAAGATGGTTTTGCATTAGGATCAATTTGTATCCCTAAAACTTTTGTCATAATTTTTGTAGCCGAAGCTCTGTCCAATGAGTCATTTGAACCAAAAGTTCCATCTGGATAACCATTCAATACCTGTTTATCAACTAAATAATTAACAGATTTATCGGCCCATACAGGAACATCAGGGAATGTATGAGTATCTGCTAAAATATTAGAAGAATAGGATAATATAGATCCTGCAAGGATACCTGTTGCAATTAATTTGTGCTTCATTAAAATAAACACCTCTACCATTGTATTTATCAAATTGGGATTTTCTATTTTTATATTTACATGTTTGTAATAATAATAAAATCGTATTATCACACATTCAATTTGATGTAACGAGTATAGTTACTTATATACACAAGTGTCAATGAGTACCTTTTACAATAATGTATAATATTTACATTATTGTAAATTTACATGATCTTATAATTATCTTATAATTGACTTAGGTATAAATTTTGTAAAGGACTTTTTGATAGATTACTTATTAGCTTACCTGAAGAAATCTCTTTAGTTGTTAATTTGCCAACTTTTCTTGTTTACTATTAATCAATTAAAAAAAGAATTTTTTTATTTAAGAGCTACTTTAAAATCTTAAGTTGATGGATGTGTGAACGTACCGCTACTAAAATTCTTGCTTTTAAATCATTATTAATGTATTATATTTACATAGAAATATAATGATTATAGTATATAAAAAGGAATCAAATCTATAAGTAAGATTTAAATCCTTTTCCAAGTCAAAAAGACTTTGCCAAAATCTAATATAATTTATGCTTGTCTTTTTAATATGTATCTAGTAAAAACATATTTTTTATCAATGGAATTCTGTTTTCAATATAAATTGAAACTTTTAAATAGATGTTTATTTAGTTTCAATAATAGAAATTAGTGTTCTAAACAAGGAATTATACAAAGTGATCTGAAAAACCTGAGAGATATTGTATGTAGTTTGCTCATCTCCAGGTACTACAATAAAAGAGCCTTACCTCTCTAGGCAAGACTCTACTAGTTTAGTTGTATAATATTTACATGATAACTAAGAAACAGAAAACATATAACACCAAATAACAGCCCCCTATTACTCCTCCTACAGCTAATACCTGTTTAACCCAACTCTTAAATTTTTGATTACTGTAAATCGCTTGCACTCTTTACATATTTCCTCCTATTAAGGAGAACTCTTAAAGACTCTCACCTCGCTATAGTACCATTAAAAAATGAATAATAGAGATCCAATGTATAAATATGCAATATTGCATACGAAAATGTATTGTTATTATTATAAGCGGTTACTATGATGAGGTTATAAAGATTTATCACATCTTAATACGAAAAAGAGGAGAGAATAATATGGAAATCGCAATGGCAGTTTTAAAATTTATAGGTGGAGCAATCCCATTAATTCAAGAACTTCTAAAAGCATTTATGTAAATTCACTATTTAGCAATTATTTATAAAAATTATTATACAAATAATCTGTATATCAAAAATAAATTGGCTTACATATCATTTGCGTGATCAAGGTCCCTTTAACATGACTAAGGGGACTTTTTAAAATTTTCAAATAATAAATGTTACGTCACATCACCATCAAGTTAGCAAAATAAAATGAAACTTTAACTTGATGGTGATGGGAGTAACAGTTGTGATTTAGAGATAAGATCAGATTATACAAAGTTTTGCACGTCAGCGATACCGGAAATAAAGTTCGCCTTTAGTAGCAAGGATCCCCATTAAAGATAGCCAACTTGCCTATTTAAGAATAGGAGTGTCAATTTAAATGATGCGTTCCTAGGCACTACTCTTCTTCTAAAATAGCGTAATAATATTCATCCCACCATTCATTCCCATGTGGTATACACTTCCTGAAATAGCCTTCTCTTCTCATTCCAATCTTCTCCATTACTCGATAAGATGGGGTATTTTGTGGCTGACATGTAGCTATAATCCTATGTAATTTCATTTCCTTAAAGCCATATTTCAAAGTAGCTTTTGCTGCTTCAGAAGCATGTCCTTTATTGAAATATTTAGGATTGAACACCCAACCAATCTCATATGTATGCTCACCAAAATATTTATGAAAGACTATATGGCCAATCAGAATATCTTTATCAATTAATACTACAGGAAAGTTCTTAGCGTTTTCACCAATGTTTTCATTCACAAAGTTTCTTGTATTTTCTTCAGTAAAGACCCCTTCAGGTATGTATTTCATAACATTGATATCTGATGTATACTCATGAACAGCTTGCCAATCTTTGAACTCAAATTTTCGTATTAATAATCTTTCTGTTTTTATAAACATTTACTTTTCCCCCTCAAAAAATTGCAACTATATTTAAACTCCACTTTCAAGGTGAAAATACGGGCCAAACAAACTATCTTACAGCTTGAATTTAGAAACTTTAGGGGTAATGCTTTGACAAATATATTATATAACAAATATTAACATCCACGGGATTTGTTTTTGAAAATTATGCGAACTAAGAAAGAAAGTAGTTTTTTCTTAGATATTATTGTTAATAACTGATGGTATCATTATATTTCATTCTGCAACTTATTTAGAAAAGCTATGTACATTTCGAAGAAGTTCTTCAATAAGTTTTGTTTTTTCATTTACCTTTGTGGCATATGTGAAATCACCATAACAATATGGATACCTAAAATTATTTTTATTTTCACCACAAGTATACATCGCTGGATTTTGATCAACTTTCATCTTAGAAAATTTTTTGGCCGAATCCTCCGAGTGTTGTTTAACTTCTTGACTAGCAATAAAATCAATATACCCTGGCCCCATATTATAACTTTGAATAATTGTATCTATGCTAACATCTTTGTCCGTTCCATATTTGTACATTTTAGCAAAGTGCTTTACCCCTTGTTTAATGCTCAAGCTTGTCTCTTGAATTTCATTTGGCTTTAATCCAAGTGATTCGGATGACTGCATAGGGTCGTTTCCCTCACCTCTACTCTCTTGATACATAATTCCTAATAAAATTGGTGTTTTCTCTCCTAAATTATATTTTTCTAATTCTTTTTTTAAGGTAGACTCATATTGCAATACACGTTTTTCGGTGGCTTGCGCTTTATTTTGTTGAATATTGGTTTTATGATTAAAATATAGCATTCCAAGTATTGTTCCTAAGCCTAAAATACTAATAAGGAACGCTTTTATAATTTGATTTTTACTTGTATCCTTCATATATTCCTCCTCGTATAAGAAATTCAATTTTTCAAAGGTAATTGGTTATATACAAACTATGTAATGAACACCTATCTCCCGCCCTTTTTAGACTCATACATCAATACTTTAAGGTTTCAAGTTTAATATAAAAATTTAAAGATAAGGTAAAGATAAGATAAAGATAAGATAAAATAAAATAAAAGGTATTTTTAGCGTACTTTAAAAGATATTGCTACAAACGGATATATGGCACAACTTGTTGATATGAATGGATTTAGTGATAATTGAAAGGTTATTGTACAAGTTATTAATTATGGAGATATTATTCCAGAAGATTTAACCTATCTTTTCAATATGCTTTATATAAAAACTACAACATAACATATAATAAAAAACGGCGGACCCTCAACCTAGAAGAATCCACCATCACAAATAAATGATTATTTCACACCTAGTTTTTCTTTTGCTTTCTTCGGGAGCTCGTCTTCCTGCACTTCCTCCCAAGCTGTTACACCTTTTTATCTGAATAATATACACGTAGGAATGCTTCTTTACGAAGATTCTTTTGTGCAATAAATTCTAACTCTTTTTCTTTACCTTCCTTATCAAAACCCGATAATGTATATTCATACTCCTTTCGCGTCACTTTACCATCCATAGATTTTGAAACTCCTCCTTTTCCATCCATGGCAATTTAAACGTAATATTCACCTTTACCAATACAATTGATATCACACCCAACTAAAACACTTGCAAATACAACTTCCTTATTTTTTACGTACCTGTGTATTTTTATCTTTTTACTCACTTTTATTTTTCTTTCTTAACTAACTTATTTAAGATAATCTCATATAAATTAATTAACGAATTAATGCTATTTGCGACATAAAAAAAGAGAGACGTCTGCCCCCTAATGATTAGGCCTACGCTACCTTCTTTCTTCACCTTCCCATAGAATTTGTTAACATTATCATCCTTCTCCTAACTAAGATCTTTTACTTTTACTAATTTCATATGAGAAATTCCCTTCAAATGTATACACCAAGAATGAGATTTGATAGAAGATACTTGTCTTCATTTTGACTTTTCCAAAATACGAATAATATACCATTCGTTAATAGTCTGATTCGACTTTCCTTATTGAAACTGGAATATTTAGTAAAATGAATTAAACACGCAAATAACTTGATATTGTATCTCATGATTTTTAAGAATGATTCTGTTTTTCATTGTAGTAGTAAAGTTGTTTATCTCATATTGAATTACCTTTCATTTTTCTTACAAGCTCGCAATGTTTTTGAAAATACAGTTTATAAAGCCGAGAATTATTATTTTTTGAGAGATAGCATTGAAGAGTTTTTCATATGCACTGTACTATACGGTACTAGATTCCCGTACAGATTTCATTTACAATTCATTGTATTTTCTCTACCGTTCACCAAGTTAAAATGGAATAAATTACCTTTTCATTATAAGGGCCCCGATATAACAATGGAACGTGTGCAAGGCCTAACTTTTTACACCATGCAACTGTTGCATCCCACGATAAACATTCATTTTTCTCATTCCATATTGAAAAGACATAAAAATAGGACGTCAGTGCTATATAGTGAATACTATGACAAGCATACACATTTTCACCACATATCCGCCAGCCTTCTGGAATTCTATACCCCATATTAGTGATATGGCTATAAAAGTATAAAAACTATTAACAAAGCATCTTAATGTTTATGAAATGCTTTGTTAATAGTTTCTCTTCTCCCTAATCTCCTGCGAGACTATATTTTTTTATTGAAATTTTCCATATCTTATTTGATTTATTTATTCTGTAACACCAGATTGGGTTACTTTTACATCAGCTGTTACACGAAAACGTAAATGTTTATAGGATTCTTCCCATTCTTGACTGTTCCATTTTCTTACGTGAGTTCTACCAAGCTTTCTAAGTCCTATAGGATCTGTGTCTTTTTTAATAAATCTCTTTATCAATGTAGTTGCTTTTTTTTCTATTTCTTTTTCCATAATTTTTTCTATTTTTTTTATTTCTTTAGGATTATCTAGATTTTTTGTTTTTGTAAATTCTTGAATTTCAGCTTTAACTTGAATATGAGCATTTACGAATGGATGCTTACTATTCCCCTCCATCTTATATTTTGTTCTAGCTTTTATATTCTCTATCGTGGCATAAGTGTTTGAAGAACCAGGTAGTTTGAATTGGTATGTACCTTGTTTAAAATTATCTGTCAACAATTTAAATACAAATAAATCTTTAGGGTTCACTTTATCAACCATTTTACATCTTTTAAAAAGTGCTATTCCATTTAACTCCAACACATTCCCTTTTTTAGATATCATCGGTAAATAGGAATCTCTCGCATCATCATCAAGTTGATTTAAAAACATAAAAAAGTTTGTTTTTGGTTGCGTTCCATTGTTCATATTTTGCTCCAGTAAAGAGGATAGATAAGAAGCAATTTCTTTTTCTTTAGAATAGTTCCCCTTTAATAGTGATTCCCCTTTTACATTTGTAATTGCTAAATAAATTGCATTTCCTACACTAGGATTTCGGTTCAAAGTCTCTAAAATTTCCTGCATTCCCTTTTCAATTATTTTTTCATTAAATATAATAACACGCAATTGACCCAACTCTAGAGGTCCAGAAGATTTTTCGGATGCTCTTGCAAGAACTTCTCTACCAGTCTGGCCTGATGCTGAATAGATTTTTGTTTCACCTTCCCCGCCTCCTTTATAAGCTGAAATCGCAAAGGTTCCTTTTAGCTTACCTTCTGCTTCAGTATCATATGCCGCAACTTGAACTAAATCAATGTCATCCACAATTTTTGTTTTAGCACAACCTATCAAGAAGACACCCAATATAAGGAAAAGTATCCAGCGCTTCATATTTATCTCCTTAACTTTATTTTGGCCGTTTGAATTAGCCATAGTACAGGTAGGTATACATATATATATACAAAGCCAATTTGACCTGTCCAAGTATTTAATAAGTTAATTTTATTACGGTTATTCAAGAAAAATGACAAAATAAAGATGAATAGGATGATAACTGGCAAAACATATTTTTGCTTTATTCCCAGTGCCTCTTTTATACCACGACTTACTCCCCATAATGTAAAGGAAACATTCGGTAATATAAAAAAAGCCCAAACAGAAACAATAATGTATTCAAACCGCTCTATAAAGGGAAATTGTATAATTTTAATCATGCTTAAATATGCCCATATCGCGTTCGCAAGTTGCTTTTCACTAAAAAACGCAAGAGTTAAAATCATAAGGTATGTGTAGACAATAGTCGTTACTAAATTTGCATAGTGCGCATATTTTTGAGACGTTCTTGCCTTTTTAATAAATGGATAGTACAACAATAACATTTCAAATCCAAAAAAACTAAACATATTTCCTTTCATTCCTTTCATAATTTCTAGGAATGAATGCTGTGCAATTGGAAATAAATTCTGGAAATCTGCATACTGCAAAGGATAAAAAAATGTGAAGATTAGAATGCTTGGGATAACGATTCCAAAGAAGCCGATTCCGGCAACTACACGAAATCCTCCAGTCACAATGTAATAACATAGACCCAAAAACGCCCCCGCTATAACCCAAGATGAAATTGAAGGAAACATCCAAACATGTACTACTTCGATATAAGTATGTAGTGTTGTTGCACCTAACAATACAATATAGGATAAAAAAATGAAGTTGAGCAATCCACCAATCCATTTTCCAAGTACGTTTTGATTGATTGCAATGATGTCTCCATTGCCCTGATTTAAAATCTGATATATGATCCAAATCATAAGATTAACAGATATTCCAAAAAGTAGCGTGCTAATCCACGCATCATTTCCAACTAATTTTGCACTAATCCTTTCAAAACCAAGCATACCAACTCCCATCTGTATAGTAATAATTAAAAAAAATACCATATATGGAGAGACTTGATACTCAATTGGGATCTGTTTCATAATGCTCCTCCCTGTTAAATTCAATCATCAAAATCATTTCTTGATAGTATTTTATTTTTCTCTACCTCTTCTGGATTAAAGCGAAAACGCTGTTTAGACCTTGAAAAAATAGGACGTCGAAACATCGCTGAGATCGGCATACGTATAATACTGTCTTTCCAATCTGTAGGGCGTGTAGGATAAAAAGGAAACAAATAAGGACGTCTTAATGATTCTGTACGTAATAAACGTGCTAAAAGCAAAGAGCTTGTTAAAACAATTCCTAATAAGCCCAATAGGTGTGCAGATATTATAAAAGGAAAACGAATTACTCGAATTGTATTACCAATACGATATATTGGTGCTGTAAATGAACTAAGAGCTGAAAGTGCAACAATGATAATAAGTACGTTACTTGTAAGACTTGCTTCTACCGATGCTTGTCCAATCACAATACCACCTACTATACCGACAGTTAAACCCACTTTAGTTGGTAAACGTGCCCCCGCTTCTCTCAGTAATTCAATTGTTATTTCTAAAAAAAGTGCTTCAATTAATGGAGGAAAAGGTACTTTACTTCTCGATATGATTAACGTTTCAAGAAGTTCTTTTGGGATAAGCTCGTAATGATATGTTAAGATCGAGACATATAATGGCGTCGTTAAGACAGAAAATATAAAAGCAAAAAGCCTTAATAGACGAAAAAAAGAGGCTATAATCCAAGGCATGGTGTAATCTTCTGTCGTAGAAAAAAAATCAATTAATGTTGTTGGAAGAGTGATGGCATAAGGCGAGCCATCTACAAAAAGTGCAATTTTCCCTTCTGCTAATACAGCTGCCACACGGTCCGGACGTTCTGTATTCAAAAATTGAGGGAATATAGAATTCGGGTTGTCTGCAATTAACTGCATCAAATAAGTACTATCCAAAACATGGTCTGTTTTTATTTGACTTACCCTTTTTATAATTTCTTGTAGATTTTGATCATTTACAATTCCCTCAATAAATACAATCGCAACAGTTGTGTTAGAGAGAGATCCTACTTTCAATTCTTTCATTTGTAAATAAGGTGTTGGAAGCTTTCTACGTACTAAATTTAAATTTACATCTAAATCTTCGACAAATGCGATTTGCGGACCCACAATATTATATTCAATTTCAGCTTTTGTAATATCCCTTTTTTCTTTCTTTGACACATTTACTAACAAACAATTTAATTTATCTGTATCGAACTGAATAAGTATATAGCCATTTAAAATACTATCCTGAATATCTTCCATTTGATTTGTTATTTTTGAATTCTCAAAAGGTAAGACAGAGTGAATATCTTGTAACGAATCGAAGCTCTTCTCTTTTATATAAGTCAAAACCTCTTCATGAAATATATTTACATCGATTAATGTTCTAAAATATGAAATGACTATAGAGGAATTATTAGAAGCAATTTCCAACGTTATAAAATCTTTAGATTTTTTTAGTAATTGCATTAATTCCTGCAAAGATTTTATAGAGTGAACAGGTACTTTTTCATGTGGTTTCAATTGATAATACCCTTCCTTTCAAAAAGAACCTATATATAGTTTTTAGAAATTTCTATTTTAAAAATGAGGGATATTTATATGTCAATATGCTCATTAAAAATAATTCCTTTTTAACTAACTTAACCAAAATTAGTTAAAAAATGTATTATGAGTAAAAATTTGAAATGTCTCCAAGAAAAATTACAATATTAAAAACATCCTTTCTTTTGCTTCTAAAGAAAGGATGTTTTTATAACAGGTTTTTTCAAGTGTCTATTCTATAGGGTACATTTACCAGTATTCTTCTCTTTATTATTTCATTAAGTAACATTAGCATTACATTTTGTATGGTTTCTTAAAAAATTTCAGTAAAAAGAATATATTAATTTTGAAGTGTACAAATAGGGAGCGTGACTTCAACTATAGTCCCCTTATTCACTTCACTCTCAATAAATACCTTTCCCTGATGTGTTTCAATGATTTTATAACAGATCATTAACCCTAAGCCAATCCCCTCTTCTTTAATACTATAAAAAGGTTCTCCGAGGTATGGTATACGTTCTTTTGGAATCCCACACCCTTGATCGATAAAACGAATACTTACTTGATTATTATCAAGTATATTTAATTGAATGAGAATTTCTCCTCCCATCGGCATAGATTCAATTGCATTTTTTAATATATTAACAAATACTTGCTTTAATTGATTTCCTTCACATGAAATCAATGGAATACCAGGGTTAAGATCGATTCTAAATTTTATATTATGCATCATTGCTTGAGGTTGTAGTAGCATTAAAACTTGATCCATTAGCACACTAATGTTATTAGGTTGCATTTTTACCACCTGTGGTTTGGCTACCGCCATAAATTCAGTTGTAATGCTCTCTATACGCTCAATCTCTGATGATACTATATTAATATAACCCTGATTATTCTCACTTTCCGTTGATTTTAGTAATTGCATGAACCCTTTCATTGCAGTTAATGGATTATTAATCTCATGAGCCATTACAGTCGCTAATTGTCCTACAACAGCAAGTTTTTCAGATTTTCGTAATAATTCTTCTGTTTTTAGCCGTTCAGTGATATCACGAGAAATACTTAGGAAAACTTTTTTACCATTTAAGTTAAAAACACGAACACTAAACTCAGTTGTTATTACTTTTCCTGTTGGAAAAACATATTCATCTTGCAAAGTGAAGGAAGTTTGTCCTTTTTTAATTTTTTCTAATAACCTTACGATCATTTGAGAATCTTGTGGTACTATATTTGAAAATGATAATGAGAGCAACTCTTCTCTACTATATCCAAACCTTCTACACCCAACAGGGTTTACCTCAATAAATCGACTTGGAGCATTCTCTTCATTCAGCTCTACTACATATACCGCATCAGTTGCTTGTTCGATTAGTGCACGGTACTTCATTTCACTATCTCTTAATTGCTGGTGTAATCGATGTCGTTCTCTTTCTGCTTGTTTTCTTTCAGAGATGTCTCTACATATTGCTGATAAAGCTATCACATTTCCTCTTACATCTAGTATAGGAGAGACAGTCAGACTAACATCAAGAAGACTCCCATCACTCCTTTGTCTAACAGTTTCTAATCTAGTAACCACAGATTCTCCTGTTAGAATTTTCTGAATATTTCTAAGCGATTCTTCCATTAAAAAATCTGGTACACAAGGTAATCTCTTACCTATGATTTCTTGTGATGACCACCCAAATATCTTTTCATAAGCTTTATTCGCTTGTAAAATATGCCCTTCTCGATCAGAAATGGTAATAGCATCTAGATTGTGCTTTATAAATGATTCCAATAATTCTTTGGTAGCGCTTAATTCTGATTCTACCTTTTTCCTTTCGGTTATATCAACTGTAGAACCAACAACTTCAATAACTTGTCCATTTCGTTTAATCGGCCTAAGCGCAATAAGAATAATAGTTTTATCATTTGGCCAAGGTAATTCAAATATAATTTCTTTTCCTTCCCATGCCTGAAGATAGTACTTCATCAATTGTGGAACTAAATGTGGAGGAACAATAGAAGCATCAATAGTACGTAAGCTTTTTCCTACCACCTGTTCAGAATAAAACCCGTTTTGATAATAAAACTGTCCATCACATAAAGTGTGTATAAAGTGCTTACCCACTTTTTTAAATTTAAAAATTCCTCCTTGAAGCTCATGTACGGTATCTGCAAGTTCTTGCTTCGATTTTTTTAATTCTCGATTCATTTTAGATAAGTCCTGTGTTAAATAATACAATCTCTGGTAGGCTTCCATAAGAAATAGCCCAATTAAAAGTCCTAACGCTATATATAATAGGCCTCCTGTGTAAAGTAATGTAGTATTAAATAATACGCCAACTAACCACTTTATTCCAATAAAAACAGAAAAATATAACGATGCACTTTTAAAAGGATGTAGTTTTTTAAAATAAGTTTTAAAAGTAGAAAATAGAATCCCCATACCTAAATAAGCAATCACAGGAGGTTCCCAATACCCTCCAGTGTAAAAGATGCGCATTACAATTATGCTAATTAACGTAATCCAACCAGCAATACGACCAAAGTAAATAAAAGATAGAATAAGAGGAACAACTCGAAGATCGTAGGAAAATCCCATGTATGGAAAAGAAAAGAACATTAACGTAACTGCAATAATCCCTCCATAGAGCTTTTCGAAATATCGACTAGAATTAATTGTAAACACTTGAATAAATATTGCTGCGCTAACTAATAAAGAAAAAATAGAAAGGTTGATGAAATAATCTTTAATAATCATGTAATGTCCCTCCTTGCATTAAGTGTATTCGACAAAAAAGCTAAAAATCCTACAAATTGTATAAACAGTTCAAATGCATAAATTTTAAACTAGGATAAAATCTGGAAAAGTAAATAAGGAGCACAGCAGATGAGATATTTTAATGAAAAATAGTTCAAAAAAGATAATAGTAACCGTTGACTACTATTATCTTTTTTCTTTAAGTTATCGTAATACGTATGAAACTCTAAGGGACGTGGTATGTCATTTCATAAAACAATGATTATATGCTGAGTCATGAATATAGAAACTTCAACAGTAATTTTTGAAAAATAACATAAAAAACAAAACTATCTTTGAAAATGAAAAAAATCTATATAAATGTCAACTAATCTATGTACAAAAACGTTCACTTAATTTTGCATAAAGTCACTCCACTTAGGAAGCTAAGTAGTTCTTCAAGGTCGATAAGAACACCTGTAGATGCTTCAGGATAACTACATAATTGTATGAGTAATGTACTTGAAACCTTTCGGTAAAACCATACACATAATACAACTAACTACTTGGTTCAATATTTACTTTTTCGCTGAACAAATTCTTTTTCTTGAGCAAAATATTCTAGGATATAAGGAGATTTTTCAATTAACTTGGTGTCTAGTTTATTCTCCAGCTCCAATTACTTCGTTACTTTCAGATTCAGTTCATTATATTTTGTACTTTGTCTTTATACACAACATATTCTTTACCATCCACTACTGCTACTACCGCAAATTCATCATTTGGATTGAATGAAAGCCAATCAGCCCACATGTTAGTATTAGCCCCTCCACTCCACATATTATGAACAGTGTTTTTAGTTAAATTCATAACTTTATAAGACGCATTTGGCGCATTTGTTCCAGTCTTTATTTCAAAAGTGTATGCGTTATGAATTTTTTTATAAAAGTAGAAAACGTTTGATGGACGAAGCTGATTCAAAAAATCCTGTTCTTTTTTCTCTGCAATTTTTATCCCTTCTTGCAAAGTGACAACATCTGTTTTTAATGTTTTCCAACTGTTTTTCGCTGCATTCAAGCTGGGGGTTAAGAATTTATATTTATTTTGATCAGCTTTTTGATCAGCTTTATCAATATGTCCCAGTACACCCGAATATTGAGAATCTAAATCCTCCCATTGCGTAGACATATAAGTAAGAGCAGTGATAGCACTATCAAGCATACTATGCATATCACTAATATTATGAAATGCAACTCCAACTACACGATTCAATGTTATTTTATAATCTACAGTCTGACGTAATTTTGCTAATTCAGGTTCTAGCCAACCTAACTTACCTCTTGCATCACCTATCATTATGCCACCAGCAATCAAGGTTGGAATAAAGGGGATTTTCACCATGTCTAAGCCCTTAGATTCTATGTCTTTCTGATATTTTACTTGTCCTAAAAGGTCCTCTAGACGCTTTTGGTCAGCCTCCACATCAGCACCTTGGTTTTTTAAAATCGATTGCAATGTCTCTTTATGACTTCCAAATGTTCTAACATCTTCTCCAATAGCATTTTTTAATTGAATTAATTCTTCTTTTAATGCTTTTGCAGACTTTTGATTTTGTTGAATTCCTCCCTGTAAATCTGTGATCCCTTTTTTTAAAGTATCTCCATTTCCAGTATTGATCGCCTCTACTAATGTTTCATAATAATTTTCAAATTTTGTATCGTATTCTATAATGCCTGTCAATGTATCAAAAAGCTGTTTTTTTACTTGTGTATTCCATGTAACAGCATGTGCTCTTGCATTCTTTTGATCTTGTACAATTTTACTAGGTAAATCTGTATTTCCATTAATAGTTATTCCTTCAAAACTCACATCTGGATTATTAATTAGCAAATAAGAATATTCATTCATAGCTTTTGCAAATAAACCAGCATCTTGCAAAGCTTTTTTCATCTGTTCTTCATTTGCTGAAAGAGATATATTTTCATTGTTCGTTTGTTCAATTTCAATTGCAAAAGTTTCTAGTGGTATGACTGCATAAGTAGTTGTTATAGTTAAAAACGCTGATATAGCGAGTAGTTTATTAGGGATTTTTTTCATCATTTCGTATTCCTCCTATATAAGGCATGGTTTCAAGTTCTAATCTTATTAAAAAGCGATGTCTTTCAAAATGATTTCTACATCTTTTATCAATATCGTTTGAACTTTCTTTAGCAGCCTTCAAATCATTAAGTATTAAAGAAAATGTATATAATCTACTTCAAATTAACCGATTCTGTTGCAAATTTAAAAAAAGCAATTAAACTACAAGGTTATTTTTTATTCGAATCATACTTATATATAATTGAAAGGCGAAGTCTTTAATGAGACTCCGCCTTTCTGTTATATAAGGATTTATTAATTATTACTTTTCTGTTTAACAGTGTAATCATAGACTTTCTATGTTTTAGTTCACTTTACAACAGAATTAATATTTCCCTATTTTTGTGGAGTAACAGTTTCCACTTTTAATTCCTTTATTCCTTCTTTTAATGTAACAGCATCTGTTCGTAATGTTTTCCAACTGTCTTTCGCTGCATTTAAATTAGGTTTTAAGAATTTAAATTTATTTTGATCGGCTTTTTGAGCTGCATTCTCAATATGCCCTAGAACGCCCGAATATTGAGAATCTAAATCATGCCACTGCGTGGACATATAAGTAAGAGCGTTAATAGCATCATCAAGGGCCTTGTGCATTTCATTAATATTACTGTAAGCAACTCCAACCACACGATTTAAAGTTACTTTATAATCCACGGTCTGACGTAATTCTGCTAATAAAGGCTCTAACTTACCTAAATTATCCCTTGCTACTCCCACTATAATACCGCCAATTATTGGTAGACCCAAAATAGCGCCCTTCATTACATTAAACCCATCAGATTCTAATTGTTTATAATAGTTTACTGATCCTAATACTTCTTCTAGACGCTTTTGATCGGCATCAACATCTGCACCTTGATTTTTTAAAATTGACTGCAAGAGCTCTTTATTACTTCCAAATGCTCTAACATCGTGTCCAATAGAGTCTCTTAATTTAGTTAATTCTTCTATTAGTTGTTGTGCATACTTTTGATTTTGTTGAATTTCACCTCGTAAATCTGTAATCCCTTCTTTTAAAGTTTCTCCATCCCCTGTATTAATCGCCTCTATCATTGTTTCATAATAATTATCAAATGTTGTATCATATTCAACAATACCATTCAATGTATCTAAAAGCTGTTTTTTTACTTTCGTATCCCAAGTAACGGCATGTGCCCTTGCATTCTTTTGATCTTGTACGATTCTACCAGGTAAATCTACATATCCATTAATGGTAATTCCCTCAAAATTCACATCAGGATTCTTAATTAACATATAAGAATAGGCATTCATAGATTTTGCAAATAATCCAGCCTTTTGCAAGGTCTCTTTCATTCTCGCTTCATTTGCAGAAAGAGCCGTATCTCCATTGTTCGTTTGTTCAATTTCACTTGCAAAAGTTGTTACTGGTGAAACTACATTAGCAGTTGTAATAGTTAATAGCGTCGATACAGCGAGTAATTTGTAAGGGATTTTTTTTATCATTTCATTTTCCTCCAATTTAGGTTTTAAATTTCAGTTCTACTCCTGTTTAAAAGCAATATCTTTTGAAATGAATTCTGCATCTTTATGAATATCATTCCAACTTTCTTTAGCGGCTTTTAAATCATCTGGTATTAAAGAGAATTTGTGGTCTTGCATAGAATCGATATTATCCAGTAAATCTGTATAATTTGCGCCCATTGTATTCCATTGCTTTTGAATATTTGTTAGAGACAATATCGCTTGATCTACAGTCTGATATAAATATGCCAATGTTTCTTTCGCGTTAGTAAGTGAAAGAACTGCTTGATTAGCACGATCTGCTTTCATACTTAATTCTCCGATTTTGTTAGAAATTTCATTATAGGAGTCCATATGCTTAGATGCTGTGACACCAGCCGCAGTTCCTAGACCGATACCAGCTGCACCAAGAGCCGAGAGTCCACCAACAACAGCCGGTGTTGCTGTACCGCCAGTTACAACAATAACTACCGCTCCTCCAATAGCTGCAATAACTAAAATAGCTGCTCCCAATCCACCACCAATTGACCATGCTAATACATCATCAAAATGTTTTTTCTGAGTAGAACGAAGTTGCTCAATTTCAGCTTGAAGTTGTGGAATCGTTGCCTGTTGACCTGCTAATATTGCAGTTAATCCACCTTTCCCATCTGGACCACCAACATTATTTTTAAAATCTGTAGAATTTTGATATAGTTTTCCTTTGAAGTCTTGTAGCATCTTAATCACATCTGTAACTTCTTTTGAATTTGTATTGATTGTAGTAATTAAATCATTTATACCCTCTTTTAGACCTGCCTTATCTTTCTTTTGTACAGTTTCTACTAATGTGTCGTAATAATTTTGAAATTGTTCATCGTAATTTACAATATTACGAGCAGTTTTTTGAATCTGTGGCTTCGCTGTATCTAACCAGTAATTCGCATTGATTCGTGACAGCTCTTGATTAAGGTGAATATTTTTGAGCAACTCTCCCCCCTCTGATCCTAAGTCGATATTAGATAAATTTACATTTGGTTGCTTAATCATTGTTTTTGCATATAAATCCATTACTAGAATATGAGACCCTGTTTCAGCCAATGCTTTCTTCAGTCCTTCGGGTCCTAATGCATAATTGCCTACTTTTTGTTCTTGAGCGGTCGTTTCTTGTGCAAATGCATGAATAGTGTTACCGGTAGTAGCAGTTATAACAGTTGCTAATGTAGCTAAAGTTAGTACTTTGAATGGAAATTTTTTCATGACTATTCTCCTTCTTTCGCTAAATGCTTATAATCTTTATGAATTCCCCAAAAACGCAATATTAAAATTTATATACTTGTTCTTCAAGGTAACTTATTACATTTTTTAATTGTCTTAATGTATCTTTTTGAGACTGCTCGTTAGTTGCATCAACATTAGTAGATAATTTTGTAATGCTATTTTTTATTAGATTTAAGTCTTCTTTATAGCGCTTTAGTAGATCCAGTTCTACATCTACTTGATTTGCAAACGTATGCAAATCATTTTGTGTAAGAAGAAGCATTGATTTTTGTAAATCAGCTATTGATAGTTTCGTTGTTAAATCATATATTTTTTGATTTTGTTTCTCTAAATCATCTAAATATGCTCGCTGTTCTGCTGTTAATTTATTTACTTCAGCAAAAACGCCAAATGTTTTCTTAATCTTTTCGGTATCAATGACCTTCATCAGGTCATACTCTTGTGTTTTTGCTGCGGCTGCGGCTGCTATTTCACCTTGTTTGCTTTTCTCAATTGCTTCACGAGCTGCTTTTTTTGCTGATTCAATCTCTAGAGCAGTTTTACCTTGTTCTGTCGCTTCTTGCGCCGCTTTTTTCTCCGCTTCTAGAATAGAGTTGTTAATTTCTTTTCCTTTGTTATACGCTGCCACCCCTGCTTGAGCAGCTGGTTCAATAATTTCTTTTGAAAGACTATAAACTTCTTTGAATATAGCAAATCCCTGTTCATTTAAAGCCCCTGGTATTAATGCAATTTGCTGTAAATCATTTTGAATTGCTTTTTTGGTATTTAATATTTCATTTTTTAACTGATCTATTTTTCCTGTTCCATCTGTACTTAGTATGCCTTGCGCAGTTGCCACATTAGTATCAAAATCTTTTAATTTTTTATCAAGCTGTAATTTAAGATCTGTTAATTCATTGATTTGTCGTTGCGCATTTTCTTGATTCGTCATAGCCATTTCTTGAAGTACTTCAAGTCTATCCGAAAACCCTTCTCTATCTTCTTTATTGTCTACAAACGATTTTAATGTCGGGTAATAACTATTAAATTTTGTTACAAATCCTTTACTTTTTGAATTTAATAGAATTAACTGTGGATAGAGTTCCGATGACCATTCCTTCATATCTTGTTTGATTAGGAATTGATTGGTATTTAAAGCTGGGACTTCCTCTAGCTGTACATTAGGACTCATTAAAGATTGATCAATATACGTTTGGATTAATTTAGATTGCGCACCTAATTTTCGTAATGATGAAGAAATATCCATGTTTTCTTGTTGAGTTTCTGCTTGAACGATTGGTGTTGCGAGAGTATTGATAGGAATAGTTGCTCCAGTTACAATGGATGTTATTAAAAATCCTGTCATTATTTTAGTTTTCATTCCGTACACTCCTTTACCATTGTTTTTATAACTTAATTCATATAACTTGTACGACCGCTCTCTTTGTAAACTGGAGAAGAAGGAGAAATCTTTCAGATACGTTAATATCGTTGTTTTTTACTTCTAATAGGATGTAAGGATTTTATTTATCTCTCATTTCGATACTCTATTTTTTTAAATATAAATAACAAAAATTTATTAACTATATTTGAATCAGGCACCCTATGAGTAGTAAATTATTAATTCTTTCCTAAAGTTGCGGTTTAACTTACAGAATCGTGAGGATCAATAAACCAATGCTTACAGTTAATCTTGTCATAACATTGTTTAATTTCAATTTGATAATATCCCTCTTAGTTTTGTCAGCAAACTCCTTACTAGACAACAAAAGGTGAAATTATACTGTACATTGCTTATACTTTTATTGCGGAATAACTTCACTTTTGTTATGCAGAAACTTAGAACACGTTTATTACCAATTTGATTCTTGACCTCTCATAAACAAAAAGACTATTCAGAAAAATATTCCCAACATAATGTTACTTATAACTTCACTATAATTCCTATTAGCGTAACCTTCTCCTTTCTGTCTGGTCATACCAGTTATGTTGTTCATTAAAACATTAAATTTTTAATGCGTAAATAGAAAAATTTTGTCGATTATGCTCGATAATTTACTGCTAAATAAAAATATGAACCGAAAAAAATTATATAAATATAGTTATTTGTAAATTTCATTTCTGTGATTGTAATGATTACAAATTAATGTGTATACGGTTAAAAATAACTATTTTAGCTCAACCAAGAAATTTTATTTTTAAAAAAATACTTATAGAATAATATAATAGGTTTTTTTATACTTTTTTGCCTTTATTTAGTTATGTATAATTGCATAAAATGTAGATATATTTAGTAATATATGTTATATTATTGATTTTTTCACGAGATATCCTAATATAAACATTAATAAATATCTAATATGAAGATATTAGTCTATAAACTTATCATCGTTATAAACATAGGTTTTAAATCACAAAAAAGCTGCAAAACTTCCTTGGAACACTTTGCAGCCTTCTGTATTTTTATTTCCTTTAGCAAAATAACGGTTAGTGTATTTTTTCAAATTAACAATATGGTACAAAGATTTCCATTGAGCTTTTGCTCACATATGTGTTTATTAAATCTTCAAGAGCTATTTGTTTGAGCTGACGTCAGACTAGTGTTTATCTAAAATAAAACTATACCTATAAATTCAGCACATGATTGTTATAAAAATTGAAACTGTTCCGCTAACAAGATAATATCAGGTTAATCTCATACGTCTATTTGAATACAAGTTCTTTTTCTAGACAAATCACAAACTCTTTCTAGCGTAATAAGTTCAGTATTTTCATCTTTTGGGATACTTACACCCATGTTTAAGTCTTTACATTGGAGACAGTAGATAACAAGCTTATATTACTGTATATTTTTCACGGTACTGCCTAGGAGTCATACTAGTGATTTTTTTGAAAACTCTTATAAAATAACTTTGGTCATTAAAGTTAAGCCAAGCACAGATATCTGATAACGAATAAGTAGTGAGTGTTAATAATTTCTTTGCTTCTTCCACTCGTTCCCTTTGAATATATTCGCTTAAAGTAATTCCCATTTCTTTTTTAAATAGTTTAGACAGATAAGTAGGCGTAATTTCTAAATGATTAGCAAGTTCATTCAGAGATATTCCATCGTAAACATTTTTATTAATATGTTTTATACATGTAGTAACCGCGTAAGAATACTTTTTTGCATTGTATTCTTTCACACGATCTGCAAAGGTACGTAAAGCATCCCCTGACAATCGCTTTACAGATTCTACATTATCTAATTGTTCCAGGGTTTGTATATATAAAATACTATGAGCAAAAGCAATATCTGGTGGCAGGTTTCCTTCTATTGCATATCGAGTGGCTAAGGTAATCGCAATAATTCCAAGGTTTTTTTGATTCCTGAGCGGATCCTCTATTAGCATAAGTTCAACATCTTCTTGTGAAACCGCATACATATACTGTATTAACTTTTTTTTATTTCCTTCTTTAATAGTCGAAAAGAAATCATTTACTAATGCCATATTGTGCGTTTTAGGTTTGTTTTGTCGGCGTTTTAAAATATATAAATCCGGTTTCACAATTTTATTAGGAACTTCTTCTAGTACTTTATTTTTTTCCAAGACAATATCTACATCTAACTTTTCATTGAAAATCATGTAATGTAATAAAATTCCCATATCAATTAATGTAGTTTTTTTAATCTCAGATAAACACTGATAATAGGCAAGTCTTTCTTGAATGTTATCATTTGATTTAAATTCTTTCTGAAATTTTATGATCATATCATCTGAATCTTTTGGATGTATAGTAGGACCGATTATAATAGTCCCTTTAATATCATCATGATTTTCTATATGAATTAGAACAAAATTTTCAAGATAGTTGTTACTTCGGAAAAGTGGCAAGTTAAAGGGATCGTTTTCTTGATAAATATCAGTAAGATGTTCTTCTTTTGAAGAATAAAAAGGACTACAAACATTATCAGATGTAGAATGATATAAAATTTTTCTGTCTGCAGATAAAATATGTACAGGGGCATTAAATGCTTTATGTGCAAGATCACATAAGTGTTGTATATCGATAGAAGTATTCATTACATTCTCCTTTATAGATCCATAAAATATATTCTGTTATATATAATTCACGACAAATAATACTATAAAATATCAAATTAGTACAATTCACAACAAAATATTACTATATCTTTTTTATAAAAATCATATATTATTTAATTGTAGTTAGCATCTAAATATCAGAGTAGATAAGTAAACGAAATAAGCTAAGTTCTTTTCTTAATTCTACAAGATATAATTATTGAACTTGAGAAAACAGTGAAGTACTACAAAATACAGTGGTAGTCAATGCGAGGACCAAGCTGGAAAAAGATTTAAAATAAAGCGAAAGTAACAGGAGATACTGTACCACCGCAAGAAACAACAGTCAAAGTTCCAATTCAATCATTTATACAAATTGAATTCAAAAAATAAATACTGCTAATTTAAATGTGAAACTGAAAAACTATTTTGCTCCAAATTTTAGAAAAAGATAATAAAGAATTTGTGAAATTGGAAACAGATGAAAGCGATACAGCTATTTTTGAAGCACTATGCTTTGAAAAGTACAAGATGGAGGAAATTCAAGTACTCAATTAAATATTTAATTGAGAGAAAGGTCTTTTCATCAACTAAAAATAAAAACAAAAAACGAATGGAATATTCAAAAAAATGACACTATATTACTGGTCGTAACAATAGTTTTACTTTCCACAAAAGAGGAAAAAATATATAGACTTTACAAATACTAAGAATAGCAAACTAGATAGTTTTATTACCGCATCACATAAAGTGAAACTTTAATCAGTGGGGGTTTTGTTCATCCCCACTGATTATTAGCCCTCACCAATCGGGCTTTTACGGACAGTTGATCCCCCACCTAACTTCTTTGCTTCCGCTGAATTTTGAGGTGAGGGTCTTACTGCCCGGCAAATAGCGAGATAAACTTATTAATAATTTCCAAATACAATAGTTGTTAATCAACAAAAAACTTCAATAACCAAGGTGCACAGTAAATTGACCTCAAATCAATAATTACTACAATATCAGGTTTTGCTTATTCTATAAAAAAGAAATATCACTTAAAAACTATTCCTTTATATCGATTTAGACATAAAACATTTTATTATATCGGCTTAAGTATTATGGAATTAAAATTACAAATAACATCAAAATCCTTTTAAGGGGTTATACATCGTTCGTATCGAATTTATCACCTTTCGATACCTATGTCATTAACACAACTAAAAAAGATTATTACAAAGGAATCTGAGAGATTTTTTCAATTTCGAAATTTATTTTTTTGTAAATTAAAGGAAAAATAATCCGTATATATACGGATTATTTTCTTAGTGTAATCTGTATTGACCTGTTAACTGTTTTTCAGCCATTCAAACTAAGCGTTTTGTAATCTCTCCACCGATTCGAACCATTTGCAGATGATGTGATGTATCAGGTCCCAGTGTGACTCTTAGTTCAAAAGCAATTTCATACTTCATTTGCTCAATAGTACTTGTAGTAGCAGAAATAAGAATTTCATTTGTATTACTTTCGTATCTTTGAATATTTATAAATAACATGTGCCTAATTATGCTATTTACGCATGAGTAACCTAATTTATTCCAGTATTTTTATAGGAACCCTTTCCCTCCCCTTATTCCACCAATTAAATTTGAAACACAAATGTACATTACATTTCAATATAACAATAAAAGCTACAAAAGCAACGAATTTACTACTTTAAAGTTAAGTGCTTAACCTTGACGTACTTAAATTCTTTTTTCCAGATAAAGCATACATTATATCTTGATGTTTTATTGTCCTCTTATAATTATGTGGTATCGGGAATTTATTTCGGTGTTCTTTTATTATAATTAAAGTTTGAAGTTCTATGCTCAATACTTTTGCGAGGACATGATAGTTATATCCATTGTTTAACAGAGAAATTATGTCATAAAACATAGTTTTTCCACCCACTAATTTTACTAATTTATTCTTTAACTCATCCCCTTTTTCTTTAGCTTCATCAATTTCTAACAACATAGATTTTTTATTTGTCTGCTTAATGTATTGAGTATACAACTCTGGGAATTCTTTTTGTACTTCTTTGTTTAATACTGGTTTATATTTAATCATATAAGTAACTTGTAACAATGAGCGTTTTAACAAACTATCTTCAATGAGATACGCTACTTTATTAAATAAATGTACATATTCCTCAATATTGGAATAACTATTAAAATGAGCTAATACTCTACTTTTTATACTAAAAGCCTTGCCTACATAAATAATATTGTCATTATAATCTTTAATGAAATAAATACCACTATCAGATTTTTTCAATTTATTATCCAATTCTTCTATACTCATAAAATGCAATTCACTCATACTTCTCTCTCCTTAGCAGTTTTAAATCGTAAAAAACAAGCAAGGTTTCTAAAAAAGTACTTAGCTGCCCTAGCATCTCTTATTTTATCTCTTGCTAAATGTCAAAAAACTGTTTCTATGTTACTCAACTATCAATATGATTATTAATAAAATTTTCGATCGTTATTATCTCGCAATTTTATCATGTAATTTCGAGATCGTTTCCTCATTTAAATTACTGTGTTTTATCGAATAAAGGAAATATATTACTACCCCAATAGTAATCCAAATACTAAAGTACACCCATGTCCTTAACGGTAAATTTAGCATTAAAAACACACAGCATACAATTGCAACGCATGGTAATACAGGTACAAAAGGTACCATAAATCCACGTTTTAAATTTGGGTGTGATTTACGAAGGATAATAACTGATAGACAAACTAACGCAAACGTCACCAAACTACCGATATTAACTAAATTAACTAATTCTTTCAAATCAATAAACCCAGCTATTATAGAGCTCCCAATTCCTGCCAATCCAGTTATAAAAGTGGGTGCTCCAGTTTTCTTATTAACTTTCGCAAATGATTTCGGTAACAATCCATCACGACTCATTGCAAAGAATACTCGTGTTGCCGCATACATATTGGAAAAAATAACAGCCATAAGGCCAATTACAGCACCTGCAGCAATTGCACCAGCGACTTTTCCTTGTCCTACAACTTCCATTACATAAGCCATTGCCTCAGGGACATTTAATTCTTTATAGGAAACCATTCCTGTCATAACAAGGCATACCATAACATAAATAATTGTACATATGATTAATGATGCAATAATACCGATCGGAAGATTACGTTTCGGGTCTTTTACTTCTTCTGCTGAAGTTGCTAATATATCAAAACCCGTAAAAGCGAATAAAATAGCTGCTCCACCCGTAAAGACTCCACTTAAACCGTATGGTGCAATTGGTATCCAGTTCATTGGTTTTACATAGAATATACCAACCGTAATAAACAACAAAATCATTCCAATTTTAATCGATACCATTGTATTATTGATTCGTTTACTTTCCCTCGTACCACGGGATAACATCCATGCTAATATCAATGTAATGATTACCGCTGGTAGATTCACAATACCACCATGCGAAGGAATCGTTACTAGAGCTTTAGGTATCTCTAATCCAAATCCCTTTATTAAATTGTGGAAATAGCCTGTCCATCCAGCAGCGACAGCCGCTGTTGCCACGATATATATTAACAGCAATGACCAACCTACTAGATGAGCAACAAACTCACCAATTGTTGCATATGAGTACGTATATACACTACCAGACGCCGGGAGTGTAGAAGCAATTTCCGCGTAACATAATGCTATAAATCCACATATAATTGCCGCAAGTATAAATGAAAAAACAACTGCTGGACCAGCATTTCTTGCTGCTACTAATCCAGTTAACACAAGAACACCTGTTCCAACTATCGAGCCTACCCCTAACATAATTAAATCAAATGCTCCTAATGTTTTCGTTAAAGTCTTGCTTTGATTATGCTCTAACAATTGTGTAACGGATTTCTTTTTTAGTAAATTACTCATATTTTCTGTATCCCCTTTAAAATAAGGTTTGTTCTTCTCGTTAGTGTTGTATATAAATTTACTTAGTTATTAACTAGCCTCATAATATTTCTTTTACATTAAATAGATTTGAAATATTATATAAATTCGCTTCTCACTTACTAGTTAAACTAGACATTTCCATAGATTTTTGCGTACAACGTTTCATAGCTGAAATGATAGCTGTTCTTAAACCTTTTTCTTCTAGCGTTACTACAGCTTCTATCGTCGTTCCACCTGGATAACAAACCATATCCTTCAATTCACCTGGATGTATTCCTGTTTCCAATACCATTTTTGCAGAACCTAATACAGCCTGAGCCGCAAATTTATAAGCTTGTTTTCTCGGCATACCGCCAAGTACAGCAGCATCTGCCATGGCTTCTATAAACATATACACATATGCTGGAGAAGAACCACTAATAGATGTAACAACATCCATTAGTTTTTCATTTATGACCTCCGTCTGGCCGAAAATATTAAATATGTTCAGTACCTCTTTTATATCTTTTTCTGTAACCATTTCATTAAAACATAACGCAGACATTCCTTCTCCAACAAGTGCCGGTGTATTAGGCATTACTCTAACAACTTTCAACTTTCTACCAAATTCATTCTCAGTGCTCTTAATACTTTTTCCTGCAGCAATAGTTACAACGATTACATCATTTTTTATTTGATCTTTTATTTGGTTAATTACCGATGAGTATAAATCTGGTTTGATTGATAAAATTAAAATGTCAGCGCTGTTAGCGACTTCATTGTTGTTAGTAGTTATAGTTATGCCATATTCATTACTAGCATTTTTTAAATTAATGACATTTAAATCTGAACAAATTATTTGATCTGGAGAAACTATATTTTTTTTAATCATCCTACCTATCATAGCAATACCCATGTTTCCACATCCGATAAAACCTATTTGTTTATTCATAATAATTTGCTCTTGCTCCTTCTACTCTAAATTTTATTGATTTTGAAATTATTATTCTAAATAAGGGCTATTACAATTACTTGGTTTATCAATAGAATTTCAAAATTCTCCTTCCTATATAGAGCTTACATATACCTCTAATAACTTCTTTGCTTTCGCTGAATTTTGAGGTGTGAGTCTTACTGCCCGGCAAATAGCGGGATAAAATCATTTCTTTAATCTATAATAAGAAGGACATAAAAAAACAAAAAGTTACAAAAATTTTCAAATTAAAACTTTTATAACTTTTTGTTTTGATTCAAATATAATTTCAATTAAGGTATCTCATCGTTTTAAACTTGACGCTCCATAATCTTGTATAGTTACATTTATATGATATTTAATCGGTACTTTACTAAATGTTTGATCCCAATCTTTTTTGACTTTCTCCCATGTTCTCGGGTGTTTAATTCTTAATTGGTTGCCAAAACCCGCAATATCGACTTGATATTCTTTTTGTATTTTTTTTGTAACATGATGTACTAAGTGCTTTACTTCTTTTTCAATAGCTTTTTCTTCCTTTTTTAAAAATTCATTTTCAAAATCTTTTCCTGATTGCATCCAATTTTCAGACAAACGCCCTACTGATTCAATGTTTACATCAAAGGAAATATTATTTCCGTTAACATGTGGTATGATTTTGCTTTTTATTGACTTTATTTCGTATATAATGAGTTTCTTTGATTCTTTATCAAAAGTTTTTACCACACCACCATTCCTTTTTCCGTTTATCCATACTACTCCTTCCAATTCCTGTTCATTTAAAAAGCCCATCAACTTTTTTGTCTTCCCTTTAATTACAGCAGCTCCTGCAAATTTTGTTTCCCCTTTTATCGAGATTACATTTTGCAAAAGAAAACTGGACCCTGACCGCATCTTTCCTTCCAATTTAGCGAGCGATACAGGAGGTAAAATCCTTGTTGTTCTATTTCTATTATCTGCAATTCCAGACAAACGAAATGCTGGAATTTCTCCTTTTTTGTTTGATTCCAGTACCTCCTTCGCTAGCCCCTTGCTAATTAAGAGCATACAGCTAAGCCGAACTTCATTGTCACGGAGATACTGTTCAAGTAATTGTTCTAAACTGTATGTACGTACAAGACTATCACTAATAACAATGTTTTTTAAATGTGGGCTGAACATTGTGCTCTCTCTTTTCAATGAAAACTCACGAACAATTTGATGAATGGAATCACCTGTCTCAGAAACATTAATATAACGTTTTTGTTGTCCATTTCCTTTACTTTGTGCTTGCGAACTAACAATTTGATAAGTAGCTGTTATAAGATTTCTTTTAGGATAACCTCCTTCCTCATCCTCTTTCTCAATTGTTGAATCCTTCCCTTTATCTAGTGCTATACCTGCAGTTAAACTCAACTCTTCTACTTCTTTACTGCTCCAACATCCTGTTAAAAATAGAAGCAAAAGCGTCCATAACAAAGCAAAATAGAACCGCATATAATTAAATTTATTTTTCACACTACTCCTCCTTTTAATCGCGTAATAATAAGAAGAAGCAGTGGCAGTAAACCAAATAAAAATAAAGCAGCATTACCGAGCATATCCCCCAATTTAAGCAAGTCATTTATATTTTTCGAAGTCATAGCAATGATGTAAATGATTGGAATCAAAGCAAAAATAAACGGATGAATACTCTTTTTAAAGAGTTGCGCTAATCCTAATGCAGCTGCATAATAACTAATCGTATAGGTAGCAAATATTTGCATAATCCATATTACAAGCAGTAAAGATTCAAAACGTTCAAATATCAATCCAGAAATTTCAAAACTGCGCATAAGGTCAATTGTCGGCCATGTTCTTGTTACAACCCCATCAATTGATAATGCACCAATGACCATTACAACAGTTATTACATAAAAGATTAACGGAATAGAAATTCCAACTAAAATAGCTTTTACTGCTTTATTTCGTTGTTCCATAAATACCAAAAGAATTAACATAATTTCAGGACCTGTATATGCGAGAGACGTTGTTTTTATCCCATCTAATACTGGTTTAATTCCCAAACCTAATACGGGACGGAGATTATCTATCTCGAATATTCCGATGCTCATAAAGGAAATGATTAAAAAAATAAAAACAGTAATAGGAAATATTATTTCAAACATCCGTGCAATTGAATTAATACCACTCATAATCAAATAGAGACCTATCCACATAAAAGGCATAACAATAGCCCATGTGGGGGTTCCTTCGAGCAAAAAAAAGCTTATTACTTCTGCCATTGAACGAATTTGAAATGCTGAAGTTGTAAGAAAATACCCTATAATAAGAAAACTAAGCAACCTGCCTATCCATTTCCCTACAATATCTTGACTGTATTGGTAAAATGTTTTTTCTGGAAACTGCTGACTTAATTTGACCATAATTACTCCTGAAACCATTGCCAGTATTCCACCTAATATCACACTTATCCATACATCTGGTGTTTTCACTTTTTCCACAGATGCTCTAGGCAGAGTGAGAATTCCTGTCCCAAGTATGTAATTTACAATAATAACAACTGCCTGTGAAGTTGTTATTCGGTCTTTAAGTTTAGTAATCACTGAAGGCCACTTCCTTTCGTCATCAGCTACCTTTTGCGGATATTTTTTTTGGTATGCATTATTTTTGGTCGACGTCTCATTATTTTTAATGGCATGCGAACCATAAAATCTTTCCAGTCACTGAATCGATATGGAACAGCAGGACTGGTATAAGGAACGCCAAAACTTTTCAGTTTCACTAAATGACTGCAAAGTAAAAGAAAGAAGAGAATAACTCCATACAAACCAAATATCGCAGCACAAAACATAGCTACAAAACGAAGAATGCGTAACGTAATTCCTACACTATATTGTGGAATAGTAAAAGAAGAAATAGCTGTTACCGCAACAACGATAACCATTATTGGACTAACAATTCCTGCTTCTACGGCAGCCTGACCAATTATTAAAC
The DNA here is from genome assembly GCF_026540675.1 of Bacillus sp. GC_Bacil_1. Classification (NCBI taxonomy): domain Bacteria; kingdom Bacillati; phylum Bacillota; class Bacilli; order Caryophanales; family Bacillaceae; genus Bacillus; species Bacillus sp. GC_Bacil_1. Next base: position 90,883 of record NZ_JALNUG010000015.1, on the reverse strand, counting down.
CGCCCACAATTCCCATTGCAGGTCCAATTGGTTTAGGCAGACGTAAACCTGCTTCTCGCAAAACTTCGATAGCTACTTCCATAATTAACGCTTCTATTAAAGCGGGAAAAGGAACTCCTTCTCGCGATCCGATAATAGAAATAGCGAGCTTAGTGGGAATTAATCCTGGATGAAATGAAATAAAAGAAATATACAGTGCTGGAGCAAATAATGAAACAAAAGCTGTCATGAAGCGTAATAAGCGGAGAAGCGTACCAGGAAGCCACCTTTCATAATAATCTTCTGGTGATTGCAGCAGCATACTAAATGTAACTGGAGCAATTAAAACAAATGGTGTTCCATCTAACAAAATAGCTACTCGACCTTCCATTAAAGCACTAATAACACGATCAGGTCGTTCTGTATTTTGAATCTGTGGAAAAGGACTTAGATAATTATCTTCAATGAGTTGCTCTATATAACCAGATTCGAGTACACTGTCTATGTCAATTTTCTGAATTCTGTTTTTTACTTCATCCACCAATTCTGTACTAGCAAGATCTCTAATAAATGCGACAACTAACTCTTTCTTTGCACGTTCTCCTACTGGTAGCTTTACTAATGATAAACTCTCATCCGCACAATGTCGTCGCAAAAGTGAGGTATTATCACTTAATACTTCAGTAAAACCGACCCGTGGCCCTCTGACTAATGCCTCCGATACTGGTTCTTCAATGTTTCGTTTATTTGCTTTTGTTGTACCAAGAATAAACACATCTGCTAAACCATCAATTAAAAGAGCTGTTGAACCTATCAATACTTTGGGTATTAAATCTTTTATGTAATGGACTTCTGCTACTTCACTAATTGTAAGAACTTTATTTTTAATATATTCTTTTGAAACAGTCCCCTCCACATAAGAAGATTCATTTTTATATTCATCAGAAAAATCATCCATTAGTAATTTCATAATATGTTTGTCAATTATCTCTTTATCTGATAGGCCATCAACAAAAACGATCCCAGCCTGAATATCTGTGCGTCCAATATTAAACTTCCGAAAGCGAACATCAGAATTATGTCCGATTTGTTGCTTTATAAGTTCTAAGTTAGAGGCAAAATCATTTGTGAAATGAACGATTGCATTTTGAGAAGGTTTATGCTCTTGTTTCGTTTTACTTTGAATATTATTTTTTTTCACTTGTTTGTCTCTTGACTTCCACCAACTCATTCTTCCCACTCTTTCTCTGACATACGAACCCAATGAAAAACTCTTGAGATAGTATACGGAATTAAAAACAAGATAAAAGCTTGTACAAAGACTTTCCAATCTGGAAGATAAGAAGTAATTATGTTCCACATTTTTATCACCCAATTTATATACTCTGCTAGGATTGAGATTTCTAAAAAACGATATGTACTTAATAAAAAATAACGATAAGATTAAAGAGCAGAAAAGCGAGACATTATGCTTGTTTAGTACCAATAACCTAATTAGTATAAAAACATTTCTGACCTAAAATACCATTTCCAATTATAATTTGTTAAATATTATCTCCTTTTCCGTTATTTATATGCCCGCATTTGAATTTCAAATAATATAAGGATCAATGATATTTCCTCTTAAAGAAAAAAAGATGCTAGAAGATAGCATCTTTTTTTAAATTCAACTTACTATGTATTTATATTTTATTGTGAAAATACTCGTTTTTTTAATGAATATTAATGTTTAAAAAAATAAAAAATACATATTCTTTTGTTCTAAGTTCATACACTTCTACCAAATCGATACGGAATTTTCTGATTTTAAAACTAATATGAAATAAAGGAGAATAAAAAGAAAAACTATTATCAATCTATCAATTGAAAATAATACTTAGCAAGAGTTTATCATCTTAACTCCAAGTGTATTCGTTTTGCTTCAAAATAAAGAACTTGAATAAATTTTTTCGTATCAATACGAGCAGGTAATGTTGGTTCATTATTCAATTCTGTCATCTTTCTCCTTACGGTAGTAAAATCAAAAAATCTAGAAGCATAATTTTCGAACTTCGGGTTTAAAAAATCAGTAAGTCCAAGGGATGCTAAATGGTTTAATGATTGATAAATTGCTCTCCGAATCCGTTGTTTGGAAGCTTCTATGAACCTTTTTAATTCGGCATCTTCAGCTGAATCCCCAAGTTTTTTTTGAGCCAAATTCATAAAAATCTCTTTTAGTGAGGGAAAGCCTTGTTCCAACGTGTTATCTTGTTCATATTTATATAAATAATCTAGCATATCCATTAAATCTTTACTTCCACTTTCACTGGCTATTCCTAATTCAGACAAAAGAAAATGAATGGAATTTTGAAAATGATTAAAAGTATTTAAATGTTTTTCATTACGGTATTTTTCTTGCACACTTGAATTACTATCCAATTTTAGTACCATATTAAGCGATTCTTGAATGTTTTTTATTGATTTTTCCAAACGAATTCGTTCAATGACTTTCCGAACAACTGTTAATACTTCAATCCGGTTAATTGGCTTAATAATATAGTATTCAACACCAAGCGAATAAGCTTCAGCAATTAATTCTTTTGATTCTACTTGAGAGACCATGATGATTTTCCCTTTAAACGAAGGGTTTATTTGACGGATTGTTTTTATTCCATCTTGAATCGGCATTAACAAATCGATAAATAAAATGTCTATATTTTTAAGGATTAGCATTTGTTGCTCTAAAGATAAACCATCCTCAGCTTCACCTATAACCTCCCCAAGATCTTCATCCTCGATAATTTGAGCCAACATTGAGCGAACCGCTTTTTCATCATCTACTATATAAAAATACATAGAATCACCCTTTCGAAATTATATGATCAATCCCTAATCTAATTATAAAAATTGATCCTTTTCCTTCGGTTCTGTCCTCAAGCGTAACATCACCTTCAAGTTGTTCGACCATTTCTTTAACATACGATAATCCGATACCTGTCGATGGATTGCCTAAATCATCATATTTAGAAGTAAACCCAGGCTCAAAAATTGAATCTTTATATTTTGAAGAAATACCAGGACCATTATCGCCTATTTGAAATTCAACAAAATGGTGGTCTTTATTAATGTCAATTGTGATGGTTCCCATACCTTGGATAGCTTCTACAGCGTTTGTAACGATATTATTTATAATAGATAAGATTGTGTAAATATGATAATGAGGATGCACACCATCAATTTTATACACAAATTGGATGTCTTTCTCTAGCAACCGTGCATATTTCGTATTTGCCCGTATAATGATATTTACTAGTTCATGTACAGACATATAATCTGTAAAACTTTCATCAGAAATTAGTTTTGAAAGCCCCGCAAAAATACGTTGGTTATCCTTTTTAACGTCATGGACCTCACCAGCAATTTGTAATGCCTGTTGCCTTAAATCCCCAAACTGAAAATCCATCTGTTTGTGCTCAAAAGAGTCTAAGGTTTTATATAAATCATAGGATTTTTTTGTTATATTCTCAGCATCTTGTAATGTTTTTTTTAAATGAACAGCATCTTCATATAAATTAGAGATGAGCATGAGCATGTGTTCATTTTGTTTCTTTATGTGTCTCTCCCTTGATTGCGCTTCATACAATTTCATCATATTGAAAAAGCTTAGAACTATAAAACTATGGGAACATGCGATAACAATGATCTCATTTATTGCCTCGGATGTGATTGATGTTTTTAATACGAAATATTGAATCATTAATTCCACACAGTCTGACAGTATTTCAATCATGCAACCAATAAAACCAATCATTAGTGGTTGATGATAAAAACGTTTAATTTTTGCTAAATGAAAGAGATACGAATAAGTAAAATAAAAGAAAAAACTAGGATAGTGAGTATGAAAAGCGGCTAGCCAATCCATATTTCCCTTTATAATGACATCCATTGAGATACGAAATACTACAACGACTATCGCTGTTAAAAAACCCGGTAAAAATGCTGGAATTCTTCGAAACAATAACAAAAAAAAGAAAAATGTTGGTGCACCAAAGCTCATTCTAAATGTTTCATTTAAAGGAAATGACTTTATTTCACCTACTAAGGGTACTGTAAGTATCATTAAAACGAGAATATAGATGTCTTTTTTTACTAAATTACTAAGATTCAAAATAATCACTTCTCACCTTCGCCTAACAGTCAGTATACAAACCTATTTGCATTAATACAATACTTACTCTATTTTTTTCAAAAACTGATAAATAAGATATAAACGAAAGTATTATAGATTGTGAGTATTCATTACACCCTTCTACTTTAGAAAGATACTTTATAACTCAAAAATGTTCAGACACAATATAAGGTCTGAACACTTTTGGAATCGTTCTTACACCAAAATATCTGTGCTCCTTTTTAAAATATACTTAAATCCCATTCTTTTGCAATATGTTCTAACAACATAATTCCTGGTAAACTATTCCCATATTCATCAATGGCCGGTCCGTAAATACCAATACCACATCCATCTTGGAACGATAAATCCTTCCTAGATTTTGAGGGAACAAGTGTCATAATTCCGCCGGATACCCCACTCTTAGCTGGTAATCCAATGAAAGCAGCAAATTTTCCAGAAGCGTTGTACATTCCACAAGTAAGCATTAAAGCTTTTGTTAACCTAGCTACTTCTTTAGGGAGCACTTGTTCTTTGCGAATAGGATGATATCCATCATGTGCTAGTATAAGCCCTATTAAGGCAATATCTTCAGTATTTATTTCAATCGAACATTGTTTTAAGTAAACCTCTAGTGTCTCCTCCACATCTGATTCTAGAAAACCATTCTCCTTTAAATAGTATGCTAATGCTCTATTACGATGAGCGGTTTCCCATTCTGATTGAAATACTATTTCATTAATAGCGGGACGCTTCTCTATCATTTTTTCAATTAATACGTATAGAGATTCTAATTTTTCTTGCACCGATGTCCCTGGCAAAAGTGAAGCTATCGTAATCGCTCCAGCATTGATCATAGGATTAAAAGGTTTTCCTGGTTTATGTATCTCTAAACGAATAATTGAATTAAAGGCATCTCCAGTTGGCTCTACGTCAACTCGTTCTAATACATAAGAAATACCACGACTTAAACAAGCGGCTATAAAACCGATTACTTTTGATATACTTTGTAATGTGAAAGGTATCTCCCAATCTCCTGATTTTATCATTGTTCCATCTGGCTTTACTATACAAATACCTAACTGCGATACATTTATTTCCCCCAGAGCGGGAATATAACTGGCGCTTCGTCCCTTAGCTGCATACGCTCGATAATGAGCTACCCATTGATCTAAGCAAACTTTTTCTTGCCCCTCAACTTGAACGCTAGATTCCTTTATCATTTAATCATATTCCCCCGTACTATTAACTTTATATAGAATGATTTTTTCTTTACTATAATCAATACTATTTGCACTAGAACCAAGAAAAATATTCAGACATATTGCAGTCTGAATATCCTTCTTATTACACACTTTTCTTTTTTGAAGTTTTCTCATAACTATCCCAACATTCAATATTTTCAAGCCCTTTAATGTTTTCTTTATAAAAAATAGGATCTTTACCAGCTTTTTTCTGGTTTATATAATCTTGTAACGCCGCAAATGCTACTTTTGAAAGTAAGGTAATAGCAATTAAATTAATAATAACCATAAAGCCCATAAATAAGTCCGCTAAATCCCATACAATTTGAATCTTTGCAACAGAACCAAATACAATCATAGCCAACACACTTATTCTGTATATCATTAACCACACTTTACTTGTATGTAAGAAGCGAATGTTTGTTTCACCATAATAATAGTTGCCAATTAACGCACCAAATCCAAATAAAAAAACAAAGATAGCAAGACAACCCGATGCCCAAGAACCGATGTGTTCACTTAATGCTGCTTGTGTAAGTGCAATACCATTTAACCCCGGTTGTTTATATGCATCAGACAGCAAAATAATAAAGGCAGTGCTAGTACAAATGATCAGTGTATCCGTTAATACACCAAATGCTTGAATCAGTCCTTGTTTCACCGGATGACTTGTTGTTGCTGTTGCGGCAACGTTTGGTGCACTTCCCATACCAGCTTCATTTGAGAATAAACCGCGTTTAACTCCATTCATAAGTGCTGCACCAATTGAACCGCCTGCTATTTGTTTAAAACCAAATGCATTTTGAACAATAAGAGAAAGAACTTCCGGCATTTTTGATATGTTGGTAACTACAACAAATAATGCAACTCCAATGTATAATACCGCTAAAAATACCACCTTGTATTCAGCCATCTTTGCAATACGTTGTACACCACCAAAAATAATCGCAGCGAAAGCAATGGCCATGATTATCCCAACTGTTAGACGATCTGTACCAAATGAGTTTTGAAAAGCAATTGTAACTGTATTTGATTGTACTGAATTGAATACAAGACCAAAAGTAATTGTGATTAAAATAGAGAATAATACTCCCATCCAACGTTTATTCAACCCTTTTTCCATATAATAGGATGGACCACCACGGAAACCAGTTTTATCTTTTACTTTATATATCTGTGCTAATGTGCTTTCGACAAAACTGGATGCCGAGCTAATAATAGAAATAATCCACATCCAAAATACAGCTCCAGGACCACCTAATGCAATTGCAATCGCAATTCCTGTGATATTCCCTGTTCCAACGCGGGCTGCCATACCAATACAAAACGCTTGAAAAGGAGAGATTTGATCTTTAGAACCACTTTTTCCCTCCATTAATACACGAACCATCTCTTTTAACATTCGAAACTGTACAAAATTCAATTTAAATGTAAAATAAATTCCGCAAATAACAAGCATAATAATTAATAATTTAGACCATAAAAAATCATTTGTTGATCCGACTAAGTCTACAAAAAGCCTTTCCATATCATCACTCCATGCCAAAATTTGTATATCATAATCTATATAAAATCACCTATATTTCCTGGTACAAATACCTCTTTCATATTCAAATACAACAAGGATAAAAATTTTCTATATTAATCGGATTGGCCTGTTTAAGCAAACATCACAACATGTAACCGTAAAACTGAAATTTTGAAGTACTTAACGCTTATACAAACGGATGCTCTACCCCTTTCTGCAAACTAATATTTTTATCCACTAACATTGTTGTACTATTATGTTTGTTTCGTTTACCGGTGATTTAAATCATAATAATCAATAGTGATTAAGTGGTTTTTTGTTAATTGTCTCAAGAACATGGAAATATCTCCTTTCCCACTACTAATCTCAAAAATAGGCTAGGTAAAAATTTCACGAAAAATCTATAAAGCGCTTTCAATCTTTAAATAAGAGAAGCTTGTCTTTAATTTATAATTAAAAGTACAGAATGTTACGAAAAAGTACAGATTTTTATAAAAACAAAATTATTTTAAGATTTTTCATCTAAAAAAACAGTGAGATTTTTTGAATTTTATACAGTACCCAAACGTCGCAGATTTTGTTCTACCTATCCTTTGGCAAGCCTCTATTTTCTTCATAAAAACATGCATACTTTTTCTCTTTTAGAACTTCTTATAAAGTATTTGAAATCAAGAATCAATAGAATATTATAAGAATATTGAAAAATAAAACATTTAATTTATTTATGGTATCATACAAAAAACATTTGTTTTCTCAATTAATCCCCCTAGCTGGATTCGTCTATATTGCACATATTTATAACATTAAAGACACTAAGAAAAAAGGATTTTGTTGAAGGGATGAAACATTACAAAACTCTTATTTAGAACCTTATGTCATCCTCTTTTCTAGCAATATTGAGTTATCCCAAAAAACGTATATTTACTAACATAGATTACAGGTGGTGTATTGTGAAAGAAATAGTATTCGTTCAAAATAAAAAAAGACTCCTTATGAAATTCGAATTTTTAAAAAAGGATTTAGTACTTACCATTTCACTAATATTAGCAATTGTAAGCTGCTTAATACATTCGCCAAGGTTCGAATATATTAACTTTGAAGTGTTAATTAGCTTATTTAATCTAATGGTGGCCATTAAAGCCTTGGAACAGCTAAAGATATTAGACAAACTTGCCGTTGCGATTTTAAATAAATGCAATAACAGCAGGTCAATATCTATTATTCTAATTTTGTTATGCTTTATTTGCTCCATGTTTGTAACAAATGATGTTGCTCTCCTCACTTTTGTACCAATAACACTTGTCATTAGTAAAAAAACACAAATGAACATGATGGATACAATCATCCTGCAGACAATTGCGGCAAACATCGGTAGTAGCTTGATGCCTATGGGAAACCCACAAAATTTATACCTATATTCTTACTATGGAATTAAGCTCATCCCCTTTTTAGGTTCAATTCTGCTTTTAGCTGTACTTGGAATTAGTTTGTTATTTATATTTACTCAAAAACTTCAAAAAACAGATTTGAAAATAGAACTACCTGTTATTACCGTGAAAAATCGAAAAAAAAGCTACCGTCTGGATTTTGATACTTATCACTATCATTGCATCTATTTTTGGTGTTATTAATTATTACATTGCACTAATAGTCACACTGATAGCAGCATTTACGTTAGATAGAAACTTACTATTTAAGATTGATTACTTTCTTCTAATAACCTTTGTCTGTTTTTTTATTTTTATCGGAAACATTTCCCATTCCGATGCACTGGGGACATTTGCTCGCGCTAATTTAAGAGGAGATACTTCAGTCTTCTTTAGTTCCATATTTTTGAGTCAATTAATTAGCAATTTTCCTACTTCAATTCTTCTATCAAACTTTACTTCTGATTGGAAAGCTTTATTACTAGGAGTAAATATTGGAGGGCTTGGAACAATTATCGCATCTTTAGCCAGTGTAATCTCCTATAAACTATTCATTCAGGCCAATGTTAAAGAGAGTAAGGCGTATTTAATTAAATTTAGCATTTACAACTTTTTATTTTTAATCATACTTACATGTATACAATACTTTATTTTTAAATTTCTATAACTTTAAAAAGTGATTACTACTAGAATAATAAAAACCAAAACTTTCTCAACATTAAATTGGGAAAGTTTTGATTTTAAAGTACATAATACTTACAATTAGCATTATAAGCAAGATCCACAAATTGCATCAATTAACTCACCAGTTATCCAACGACTGTCTGATGATCAAAGAAAATCTCTAAAAACTAGTTGATAATCTTTTAGAATTAAACTTTCCTATAATACTATTTGCTATTTCTTCAATATTTTCATTTAGAAAGAAATGATTACCTTCAAAAGAATGAAAAGTACACGTTTTACTTGTGTATCGTTCCCATTTTATTACTTGATCATATGTAGTAAATTCATCATTTTCCCCATTAAATATAAGAAAATCAATATCACATGGTTGTGTATTTTTGTCATGAATATACGTCTCAACGATTTTAAAATCTGCTCTTAGAATAGGGAGAAAAATCTCCATTAATTCTTCTGATTGCAGTACCCCAGATGGTGTACCTCCCATTGCAATAACTTCTCTTTTAAATTGTTCGTTAGAAAGATTATGTCGGATGTTTTTTATTTTACTATTTGGATGATTTCTACCGGATAAGACAAGAAATTTAGGCAATACGCTTTTAGAATCTTGTATTTTTCTAGCTACTTCATAGGCAATCAAACTTCCCATACTATGCCCAAATAAAATATATGGCGAATCATCTATCTGCATAACGATATTATTATAGACATCATTTACCGCTTCTTCCATACTTCCGTACAAACTTTCTTCAATTCTATATCCTCTACCAGCTAACTCTATCGGGACTACCTCAATATATGGATTAAAGTAATTTTTCCATTTTGCGTAACTAAACGCGGATCCCCCAGCATGTGGAAAGCAAAAAAGTTTAGTCTTCTGCATTGATTTTCTCCTTACTTTCAAATTTGTATATAGTTTGGAAAATTGCATAAATGTCTTTAATTATTATCTCTTGCGGAAATTCATCCCTTGTTGCACAAGCAGATACCTTATAATTTGGCTCAATGTTATATTGTCTAAAGTAAAAGTTTTGAGGTATATACTTATATGAAATTAAAGTTGGTGACTCTTTTTTTATAGAGAATGAATTTAACGGGATATAAAGCCCTTTTCCAATCGTTTTTATATAACTTTCTTTTAATGTCCATAAATCATAAAAATAATTAATTTGTTCATCAGAATTTATATTAGATATATCATAAAATTCTTCCTCTGAAAAAAATTCATTTGCTAATTTAAGAGCCTCTATCTCTGAAATCTTTTCTATATCAATACCCACATTAAAATTAGCAGTAGTACAAACCACCCATTCTCCTGAATGTGACAGATTAAAATGAAAGTCAGAAAAGTTTTCAACAAAAGGTTTTCCATACTCATTATATATAAATCTAATTTCTTCATTATTAATTTTATACTTTTGGCAGATTAGAGATCGGATTAGTAAATCTCCTATCAGGGTCCTATTAATGTCGCATGAATTTAATAAACGCTTCATTCGTTCTTTCTTCTCATTTGAAACTAAGTTACTAAGTTGCTTAAACAAATGACTTTCAATATTCTTTGGTATTTTCACAGCTTGAATTTGTATGATAAATCACGTCCTTTTTTAAAGAATTACTTCATATATGAACGTTACATAAATTCAAATTCACATTACTAAATTGCATATACAATAGGAAAGGTGCATATTTACATATCAATGAAAATATGCACCTTTCCTCAGTAATATCATCAGGCATTCGCTTCTATTACAAAGATTTCTATGTCTCTACCAATTACTTTTTACATTATCCCCTTAAAAAGTAATGCTCTTAATATATTCATTATTCCCTACACTTGATATGCATGCAGGTATTGGTCTCCCCTTTTCGTTCATTGCGTTGCATCTTTTGCACTCTCTACTTTTCAGTTAATGAAAGGGATGTTTCTTTTATCCCTTCAAATTCATTTAATAGGTACTTAGCTATCTTTTCAACTGCGGGGAAGTCTACTATTTCCTCATGTGATCCAGGGACAGAATACTTATTTACTCTTCCTTTTAATAAAGGTCCCCAATCTGTAAACAACTCTTTTCCTTCCTCAGCACTAAAGTAGAGAACTTCTCCAGAGTATGGTATTAAATCATGCTCTGCCATTATATTCAGGCATTTCCTATGAGCATTGATAACTTGCTTCAAATTGATAAGATCTGCATCAGGCGGGAGTACTCCTTCCATAATTAATCGCTCTACAAGCATATCTTGTTTATGGAAGAGGCCTTCTTCCTGCTCAGTAAAATCTCTAGGAATGAAATGCTCATATATATATGAGAGCATATCCTCCCTTGTTTTATGATCCTGCTCTGAAGGTACTTTTGTATCCATTAGTACCAACAACTCAACTTCCTCACCTTGACTCCTTAGTACAGTTGCGATTTCATAAGCAATCGCACCGCCTAAAGACCATCCTCCAAGACGATATGGACCTTCTGGCTGAACACGTTTTATTTCTTCGATGTAAAGTTGAATTACTTCCGGCAAAGTTAACTCGTCAATTTCTTTCTTTTCTATAAGAGGATTCTGTAAACCATAAAATGAACAATGGCTCTTAAGCAATCTTGCTAGTTGAATGTAACAGAATACATTCCCCATAAACGGATGAACGCAGAAGAAAGGTCTTTTCTCTGATTCTTGTAGTGAAACTAGCGCTGCTACTGATTTCGTCATATCATGCTTATCACGAATAAGGCATGCGATTCCTTCCACTGTTGGATTCTTAATCAATGTAGACACCTTAATCTCTTTTCCAAACTTCTCCCTAATTTTTGAAACTAATTTAATTACAAGGAGAGAGTGTCCTCCTCTATTAAAGAAATCATCATTTACATAGACATCTTCTATCTGTAACACATCCTGCCAGATTTTAATCAACTGATATTCAATTTCATCCCTTGGAATGATTGGTGTAGAGAAGTTATTTTCTCTATGAATAGTTAAATTGTTCAATGCCTTTCGATCAACTTTGCCATTTGTTGTAAGAGGAATCTCGTCTACCTTAATAAAGTGAGCGGGAACCATATAATTTGGTACTTGTGTCTTGAGATACTCACGCCACTCATGCATACTACCATCTCCAACTACATAAGCAACCAATCTCTGCTCTCCTAATTTATCCTCTGTTACCAAAACTACTGCTTCTTTTACCAATGGATGCCTCTCTATACTCGCTTCAATCTCTTCAAGTTCAATACGAAAGCCCCTAATTTTCACTTGATTATCAATTCTTCTCAAGTAATCTAAATTACCATCAGGTAAATAACGAACCAAATCTCCCGTACGATATAAACGTTCTTCTTCATTAAATGGATGACGGATGAATCGCTCTGCTGTTAATTCTGGGCGATTCAAGTATCCTCTCGCTATACCTGCACCCCCAATATATAGCTCACCTGTTACACCAACTGGAACAGGTAACAAATTTTTATCTAATACATAAGTTTGAACGTTCGGCAACGGACGGCCAATTGTTACTCTCTTACTATCTTTTTTGATATGATAGCATGTTGCATCAACCGTACATTCTGTAGGACCGTATACATTATAAAAATCAATTTTTTCTGTCTCTACTAGCTGTTCCCATAATGACGGCATAATTGCTTCACCACCGACTAATATCTTACTCGGTACATGAACATCAGCACTTATTTCTAGCAATCCTCCATCTATAAGTAATTGAAGTAATGAAGGTGTCATATCAAACATTTCCAATTTATTCTCCCTAATATAGGACACAAATTGTTCCGGATTAGTGCGAACTTCACTTGGGATAATATATAAACTTGAACCATAAAGCAACATTTGTAATTGCTGAATAGATACATCAAAGGCAATTGACGCATTCAAACCGACGCGCATATTATTAGGTATTTCATGTGAGAAAACTTCTTTTTGTAAACCATAGGATAGGTTTATTACAGAATGGTGCTGTACTAAAGCCCCCTTTGGATTCCCTGTCGAACCAGAAGTATAGATAACATACGCTAAGTTTTCCCCTGTTACCTCACATATTGGTGAAAGTTTGCTTTCTTGAGAAAGCATTGCTTGGTCCCTATCTAGGCAAACTGTCTTGATGTCTTTAGGTATCCAGCCTAGTAATACTTCATTTGTAACTAACACTTTAATTCCTGTGTCTTCTAAAATATATTGTAGGCGGCTTTCCGGATTCGATGGATCTAATGGAACATAGGCTGCTCCAGCCTTCCAAATTCCCATGAGACCAACAACCATCTCAACTGAACGCTCAAAGCAAAGGCCAACTAATGACTCTGTCCCAATTCCACATTTCTGTAAATGATGTGCTAATTGATTAGCTCTTTCATTCAGCTCTCGATATGTTAGTTGCTGTTTTTCATCTACCACTGCCACCGCGTCAGGTGTACGATTTACTTGCTCTTCGAATAGTTGATGAATTACATTCTCACGTGGATAGGATATAGCATTATTATTCCATTCTTCCAATAGCTTTCTTTGTTCAGCCTCCGTAATATATACTAGCTCCGATAGATTTTGATCAATGTTTTTGAGCATTTGCATTAACACTTTGTGTAAATGACCCAGCATTCGTTCAATGGTTACTCTATTAAACTTACTACGGTCATACATTAACTTTAACGATAACTGAATTCCTGGAACTACAGCCAATCCTAATGGATAGTGGGTTTGTTCTACCCCTTTCAATTCACCAATTTCCAGATTTTCTGAAGATTCTTCTTTCACTGGATAATTTTCAAACACATATAAGCAATTGAACAACGGTGTACCTCTAGGAACCTCACTCCACCCCTGAATCTCTGTCAAAGAAGCATACTCATATTGTCTTCTTTCTATCTCTTCCTCTTGTATCTTCTGCAACCAATCTATTAATTTTATATCATCCATCAATTGAATTCGCGTCGGTGACGTTGTAATGAAAGGACCTACGATGTTTTCAACATCAATAATCTCCGTAGAACGCCCTGAGCTTGTTACACCAAAAACAATGTCATTTTCTCCACTATATCGGCTCATGAGATATGCCCATGCCCCTTGAATTACTGTACTCAAAGTAAGTTTATTGCGTTTCGCCCATCCTTGTAACGCTTGAGTCTGCTCTTCTGATAAATACGTAACCTTCTCTGTGTAACCTTTTTCTTCCTCTTTACTTTCTAAGCCCAGCAAAGTTGGCGCAGTAAAACCTTTTAGCTTCTCTCTCCAGAATTGTTCCGCCTGCTCCTTATCTTGTTCTCTTAACCATTGGATATATTTCTTATATGGTGAGGACTTAGGTAACTTCACAGCTTCTCCATTCATTCTCTTCTGATAGACTGTAAGTAATTCATTAAAGACCAATGGTAAACTCCATCCATCCAGTAAAATATGGTGATGGGTCCAAACAATCCGATATTCTTCCTCACCTTCTTGAATGACTGTTACCCGCATCAATGGTGCTTCATCAAATTGGAAGGCTTGTTTTCGATCTAATGCCAAAAAGACTTTTCTTTTTTCCGCTATCTCTTCACTTGTCATTGTACGCCAGTCTTCTTTGTTCACTTTAAATGGGATATTTTCATACACCACTTGTACAGGTTTTTCAATTTCGTCCCATACAAATGCTGTACGAAAAATTTCATGCCGCTGAATTACAGATTTCCAAGCCTGCTCAAAAGTAGGAATATCCATTTCCCCTTGAATCATAAAACTCAATTGCACTATATACGGTGCAACATGTTCATCCCCTTGATCATGCAATGTGTGGAAGATCATACCTTCTTGCAAAGGTGATAGTGGATATAAATCAGTAATCTGATTTTTCTTTCCACGATGCATTTTATTTAGTACATTTGTCAAACCTTCTTGGCTAAGATTAGCCATTGCAAAATCCGAAATGGTCAGTGCAGATTCTCTATCTGAAGATTGAATCAATCTACTCAGTTGATATAGCATATTCTGTGCAATACTTTGAATCGTTGATTTGGCAAATTGTCCAACATTGTATACCCAAGTGAACTGAAGTTTTCCATCCGTTACAACCCCAATTACATCAATTACATGCGATCGCTTGGAACCGGCAGCATGATCTAAACGCTTAAATTTGTTCTCTGGAATAAACATTGCATCGCTAGAAAACATTTGGTCAAATTGTCCAAGATAGTTAAAACTAATAGACGGTGTATATTGGGAGCTTAATGGCTCACACATTGTTGTGTTCATGTAACGCAACACCCCATAATCAACACCCTTATTAGGAATTTTGCGAACTTGTTCTTTAACTGCTTTTAATGCTGCAATTGGCGTATTAGCATTAGTAATATTTAAATGAACTGGGTAAATACTTGTAAACCATCCCACGGTTCTCGATAAATCAACATCTTCAATAATCTCTTCTCGACCATGTCCCTCTAAATCTACGCTTAATATCGGCTGCCCCGTACATGCTGCTGTAGCTTGTACCAATGCTGCTAATAATACTTCATTGATTTGGACACGGTGAGTGCTTAAAGTCTCTTGCAATAACATACGGGTCTCATTCTCGTTTAACACCACAGTAATTTCCTCAGTTACTGCGCTTACTGGATTACTTATAGTACCATCTACTGGCAGTATAACTACGTCTTGTTCAACCTGCTGCTCCCAGTAATGTAGCACTTCTTTTGATATTCCAGTTTGAGCGTAATGTTGTAATTTCTCCGACCATTCTTTAAAAGATGTACTCTTCATAGGTAATTGAATTTTTTGCCCTTGGACCGCTTGCGTATATGCTGTTTGCAAATCTTCCAATAAAATTCGCCAAGAAACACCATCCACGGCTAAGTGATGAATTGTCCAAAATAATCGACCAGTCTCCTCACCTTCATCAAAATACACCATTCTCATTAAAGGACCATCATGTAAATTCAATCTTTCTTGTGCAACATTAATCTCTTTTTGAATAACTTCATGCCAATCCGCTTCCGGCACTTCGTCTAATGAAATGACAGTCAGCATCAATTGTTCTTCAATTCCTTCATTCCACTGTTCCCAAGTCCCATTAGGTAAACGTTCATATCTTAAACGCAGGGCATCATGATGAAGTAGAAGGTTACGCGCTGCCTTTTCCAGTGATCCTATGTCCAATTTTTCTTTCGTTCTAAAGAACATGGATTGATTCCAATGATGTGGATTAGGATGATTTTGTGCAAAAAACCTTTGCTGAATAGGTGTAAGTATCGTCTCTCCAGTTATAATTCCTTGTTCAGCTTGTACACCTTGTTCTTCTTTGACTACTTGCGCCAACTCAGCAATCGTTTGGTGTTCAAATAGTTGTTTTGGTGTCAACTGTAAACCAGCTTGCTTTGCGCGAGAGACAATCTGAATGCTAAGAATTGAATCTCCACCAATTTCAAAAAAGTTATCATAAATACCAATACGTTTTGAACCTAGCACACGTTCCCAAATGATAGAAAGCTTATGTTCACGTTCATTTCTTGGGGCCGCGTAGCCTTCTTGTATTCCTTGATAATCTGGTATAGGTAACGATTTCCGATCAACCTTTCCATTTATGGTTAGCGGTAATTCTTTCATTTCGACAAAGTAGGAAGGTATCATATGGATTGGCAGTTTTGTTTTAAGATACTCTCGCCATTCTTCTACACTACCTTCGCCCACTACATAAGCTACTAACCTCTTATCTCCCGACTGATTTTCCCTAACTATTACAACTACCTCTTTTACCAAGTCATGCTCTTGTAAAGTCGACTCAATCTCCCCAAGTTCGATTCGAAATCCTCTAATCTTCACTTGATTATCCATTCTTCCTAAGTAGTCTATATTACCATCAGGAAGATATCTCACAAGATCGCCTGTTCTATATAACCTCTCGCCTTCTTTGAATGGATGAGAAATAAATCGTTCGGATGTTAACTCTGGACGATTCAAGTACCCCTTTGCTAGACCTACTCCTCCGATATAAAGTTCCCCCATCACACCAACTGGAACTGGCAACCTATTACTATCTAATACATAAGTTTGGACGTTAGGCAATGGACGCCCAATTGTTACTCTCTTACTATCTTTTTTGATATGATAGCATGTTGCATCAACCGTACATTCTGTAGGACCATATACATTATAAAACTGTATTTTATCAGTCTCTACTAGCTGTTCCCATAATGACGGCATAATTGCTTCACCACCAACCAGTACCTTACTTGGAACATGAACGCCATCACACGTTTCTAACAATCCGGCATCTATAAGTAATTGAAGCAATGAAGGTGTTATATCAAAGATTTCTAACTTGTTCTCCCTAATATAAGCTACAAACTGCTCCGGATCACTTCGTACTTCATTCGGAATAATATACAAACTTGAACCATAAAGCAGCATTTGTAATTGCTGGATAGATGCATCAAAGGCAATTGACGCATTTAAACCGACATGCATGTTAGATGGTATCTCATGTTCGAAAACTTCTTTTTGTAAACCATGCGACAAGTTTAGTACAGAATGATGCTGTATCAAGACACCCTTTGGATTCCCCGTTGATCCTGAAGTATAGATAACATACGCTAAGTTTTCTCCTGTTACTTCACATTTTGGTGAAAGAATGCTTTCTTGTGAAATCATTGCTTGATCCCTATCTAGACAAACTATCTTGATTTCTTTAGGTATCCAGTCTTCCAATGACTCGTTCGTAACTAATACTTGAATTCCAGTGTCCTCCAAAATATATCGTAGACGACTTTCTGGATATGATGGGTCTAATGGAACATAGGCTGCTCCAGCCTTCCAAATCCCCATAATACTAACAATCATCTCAACTGAACGCTCAAAGCAAAGTCCAACCAATGATTCATTCCCAATCCCGCATTGCTGAAGATAGTGGGCCAATTGATTAGCTTTTTCATTCAGCTCTCGATACGTTAACTGCTGTTTTTCATCTACCACTGCTACCGCATCAGGTGTACGATTTACTTGCTCTTTAAACAGCTGATGAATTGTACTTTCCTGTGGGTATGCTACAGCATCATTATTCCACTCCTCCAACTGTTTTTGCTGTAATCCTGACAATATAGGCAACTTAGCTAATGCTTTATCAGGATTCTCCACGATTACATTCAACCAGTTCCCAAAATGTTCAGCCATGGATTCAATAGTTAAGCTGTCAAATAAATCAGTTCTATAAACAAAAGTAAGTAATAAACCCTCTTCCACTTCTGCAGCAGTTAAACTTAAATCAAACTTAGCGATAGGAGCATTACTTTCCATTACTTCTATATTTCTTCCATGTAGTTCTGGTAGCTTCTGTCCCGTATTTTGCAAAGTAAACATGGTTTGGAAAATCGGAGAATGGCTTGTATTTCGTTCAGGTTGGATAACCTCTACAATTTTCTCAAACGGAACATCTTGATACTCATACGCCTTCAATGCTTTTATCCGCACTTGAGACAACAACTCTTGAAATGCCGGTGCATTACTTAAATCAGCGCGATAAACCAATGTATTGACAAAGAAACCAATCAGCCCTTCAATTTCTCGATAATTTCGATTTGCAATTGGGCTGCCAACAATAATATCCGTTTGTCCCGTATAACGAGCAAGGAAACTTTGATACGATGCCAATAAGGTCATGAAAAGTGTGGCCCCTTCTTGACGACTTAGTTCGTTTAATTTATCCAGTAATGAGCGCGATAACAAAACATTATGAGTTAATCCATGGTGGGTTTGCACTGGCGGACGCGGACGATCCATTGGCAACATTAAGACTGGTAACTCACCGGATAATTCTTCCTTCCAATACGCAAGTTGTTGATATAGTACTTCATCTTTCAACCATTCTCTTTGCCACTGAGCAAAATCGGCATATTGAACTGGTAGTGGTTCCAGCTCTGCTTGTTTTTCACCAATCGTATTCTCATAAAATGCCATCCATTCTTGAAGCAAGATTTCCATCGACCATCCATCTGAGATAATATGATGCATATTACACAGAAGAACCCATTCTTCTTCTGAAATTCTTATGAGTTTCCCACGGAACAATGGCCCTTTTTCTAAATCAAATGGAGATTCGACTTCAGTTTGAATCCATTGCTCCAACTTTCTTTCTCGCTCCTCTAATGAAAGCTTAGTTAAGTCCATTTGCAGAAGCGGACGGAAAACGTACGGTTGAATCTGCTGCATAGGATGGCCATCCTCTTCATAAAATACAGTCCGCAAAGATTCATGACGCTCTATCAACTGATTCCATCCCAACTCCAATGCCTCAGGTAACCAATTCCCTGTAAGACGGCATGCCATTGGCATATTATAAAGTGCACTATTAGGTGCAAATTGATCAATAAACCATAAGCGCTGTTGGGCATAAGACAGTGGAATATTTCCCCCTCGTTCCATCGGCATCAATGGTGGAATTTCTCGTTTTTCGCTCCCCTTACGTAACTGATCTATTCGTTTCGATAATGCTTCGACCGTTGAATATTCGAACAGTTCACGTACTGGCAATTTGATTTGAAAGACTTCCTGTAAGCGTGAGACCACTTGTGTAGCAAGTAGAGAGTGACCACCGAGCTCAAAGAATGAATCCTGAACATCAATGTCTCTTATTCCTAGCACTTGACTCCACACTGAAGCAATAAGTTCTTCCAGCGGAGTTCTTGGGTATACAGTATTTTCAGCGGATTGTTCACTAAGTATAGGCAATGCCTTCAAATCAAGCTTTCCATTCGGTGTAAGTGGTAAAAATTCCATCTCAATAAAGTTTGTTGGAACCATGTAATTTGGTAAATGTGTTTGTAGATGTTCTCGCCATTCATGGACACTTCCTTCACCAACTACATAAGCTACTAATCTCTTATCACCTTGATTATCCTCTCGTACCAATACAACTGCTTCTTTCACAGAAGAATGTGCCTGCAAAACAGCTTCTATTTCTCCCAATTCAATCCGGAAACCACGAATTTTTACTTGGTCATCTATACGTCCATGGAACTGGAGATTACCATCAGAAAGATAACTTGCTTTGTCTCCTGTATAATAGAGACGTTCTCCTGACTTGAAAGGATGTGGAATAAATTTTTCCTTTGTAAGATCCGGACGATTAGCATATCCACGTGCAAGACTCTTCCCTCCAATATAGAGATCTCCAATTACACCAATTGGTACTAGCTGAAGATGAGAATCTAACACATAAACTTCTGTATTCGCAATCGGTCGACCAATCGATGGCGTACCTGTTGTCACCCCTACAGGTACGTAACAATCTGTAGTAACAACGGTATTTTCCGATGGACCATACTGATTAATTACCGCAAAAGGAATATCGCTAGATGGATACTGCGTTAATTGATCCCCACCAGTAATGATAAAACGAAGATCCATTTTATCTGGCCAAGATAATTTCAAGAGTCTTTCCAGAATAGGCGTAGGTGCAAAACTAGCTGTTATTCGTGAATCAATGAGCCAGTCCCTTAGTGCTTCTGGATTAATTCTCAGTTCCTCTGTTGACAAGTAGAGTGCTGCGCCAGCAGTTAGATACGGCCAAATCTCCTGGACAGCCGAATCAAAAGCAACCCCTGCAATCTGAGTCGCACGATCCTCTGCTGAAATATGATAAACTTCTTGATGCCAAGAAACCATATTCATTAATGAGCGATTTTCAACCATGACACCCTTCGGTTTTCCTGTAGAACCAGAGGTATAAACAATATAGGCTAAGTTCTCTGGATTTATTTGACGTGTAGGTGCGATTACGCTTTCCACTGTTAGTTCTTCTAACCTCACCATTTCGACGTGTGCG
The DNA here is from genome assembly GCF_026540675.1 of Bacillus sp. GC_Bacil_1. Taxonomy (NCBI): domain Bacteria; kingdom Bacillati; phylum Bacillota; class Bacilli; order Caryophanales; family Bacillaceae; genus Bacillus; species Bacillus sp. GC_Bacil_1. Next base: position 70,083 of record NZ_JALNUG010000015.1, on the reverse strand, counting down.
AAATGTCCTTCTTGTCCTTCCGCCGTCACTACAAATTGAATTCCTGCATCTTCAATCATGTATTCTAACCTTGATTTTGGATATAACGGATCTAAAACAACATAAGCTCCACCAGCTTTTAAAATGCCTAGTAAACTTGCCATTAGCTCAGCTGACCTCGGAAGATAAACTCCTACCACTGACTCTGGGGCTACTCCCTTTCGCCGTAAAACATTTGCCAACTGATTTGCTTGTGTATCCAGTTCACCATAAGTCCACTGTTTTGTTTGATCAACTACCGCAATCGCATCCGGACGCCTTGCTACTTGCTCCTCAAATCTGTCGCAAATAAGACCCTGATGAGACATTTCCATTACAGTGTCATTCCATGTTTCTAATAACAAAGTACGTTCGGGTTCTGATAGCATGCTCAGGTCATGCAACGGATTTTGTGGGCGATGAGAAACTTCATGTAGCCATTTCTCAAAGTGTCCTGCCATCCGTTCAATAGTAGTAGCATTGAATAAATCCTTATTGTACTCAAAAGTAAAAAGTAATCCCTCTTCCGTCTCAACTGCCATTACACTTAAATCAAACTTTGCAATTGGACTATGGCTTTCTATCATTTCAATACTTCTACTAGATAACACCGGTAACTCTTGTTTCATATTTTGCAAGATGAACATAGTCTGGAAGATTGGCGAATGACTTGTACTTCGCTCCGGTTGCACAACTTCTACAATTTTTTCAAATGGAATATCTTGATATTCATACGCCTTCAATGCCTTTTGACGAACCTGATACAGTACATCTTGAAATGTCGGTCTACCACTCAAATTAGCTCGATAAACCAGTGTGTTAACGAAGAAACCAATTAGTCCTTCAATTTCTCTATAGTTCCGATTCGCAATTGGGCTTCCGACCAGAATATCTTCTTGTCCCGTATAACGAGATAGAAAACTTTGATATGCAGCTAAAAGCGTCATGAAGAGCGTAGCCCCTTCTTTTCGACTAAGTTCATTCAATTTATCATGTAGCGTGCTTGGCAGAACCATAGTGTATGTCGACCCGTGATGAGTTTGTATTGCGGGACGCGGGCGATCCACAGGAAGTTGGAGTACAGGAAGCTCCCCAGACAATTCTTCCCTCCAGTATTGGAGTTGTTGATCAAGCACCTCCTCCTTTAGCCATCCTTTTTGCCACTGAGCAAAGTCGGAATATTGAACCGGTAATGGTTCAAGTTCCGCTACCTTTCCATCCGTTGCTTTCTCATAAAATGCCATCCATTCTTCAAGTAGGATTCCCATTGACCATCCATCTGAAACGATATGATGTAGAGTACAAAGGAGTATCCATTCTTCCTCTCCCACGTGCAAAATACTTGTCCTGATTAATGGACCCTCTGTTAAATCAAATGGCACTTCTGTTTCTTGTTGAATTAAACGTTTAACTTCTTCTTCTTGATCTTCAGAAGAAAGCATAGTTAAATCCGTTTTCGGAATTGATTGAAAAGCATACGGTTCAATTTGCTGTACGGGTTGACCATTCACTTCTTGAAAGACCGTCCGCAGTGATTCATGACGTTCTATTAGTTGATTCCATCCCGTTTCCAATGCTTCAAGTAGCCAATTCCCTGTAAGACGGCATACCATTGGCATATTGTAAAGGGCACTATTAGGTGTAAATTGATCAATAAACCATAAACGTTGTTGGGCATAAGATAGTGGAATAGCTTCTCCTCGTTTCATTGGTATTAGTGGCGGAATCTCTCGTTTTTTATCTCCTTTACGTAACTGTTCTAATCGCTTTGCCAGTGACTCCACCGTTGTATATTCAAATAGTTCACGTACTGGTAATTCGATTTGAAAAATTCCCTGTAAACGTGACACTACTTGAGTAGCTAGTAGTGAATGACCACCGATTTCAAAAAAGGAATCCTGAACACTAATATTTTTTATTCCTAACACTTGGCTCCAAACGGAAACGATGAGCTCCTCCACTGGTGTTCGTGATGAAGTAATATCTTCACTTATGAACTGTTCTTCTAATTCCAATAATGCTTTCCGATTCACTTTACCATTTGGAGTAAGTGGCATACCTTCAATTTGGAAAAAGTATGCCGGAACCATATAATGTGGTAATTGCTTCTTGAGATATTCACGCCACTCCCCAGTATCCCCTTCACCCACTACATAAGCTACTAACTGCTTATCTCCTGGTCGATCTTCCTTCACCAACACGACTGCCTCTTTTACAGATGAGTGATCATGTAAAGCTGCTTCTATTTCTCCCAATTCAATTCGGAATCCTCTAATTTTAACTTGGTTATCTATTCTTCCAATATATTCTAAGTTACGATCATTTATATATCTAACCAAGTCACCCGTTCGATATAATCGTTCCCCGTCCTTAAAGGGATGCGGAATAAAACGTTCAGTAGTTAAATCCGGTCGATTGAAGTAGCCACGTGCTAATCCTACTCCTCCAAGGTAAAGTTCCCCTGCCACACCAATTGGGACCACTTGTTGATATTGATCTAACACATACAACTCTGTATTATCAATCGGACGACCAATCGGAATAAGCATTGGTTCTTTTTCTAAATCACAATCGTAATAAGTCACATCCACAGTTGCTTCAGTAGGACCATACAAGTTAATTAACTTTGTTTGCTGAGCATTGTAAAAGATCCCCTTAAACCGGCGAACCTGTTCAGTGTTTAACGCTTCTCCACTAGTAAAAACTTGAATTAAAGACGATACATCCCTTTTCGAATTATATAATTCCATATAATCTAAGAAAGTAGATAACATCGACGGAACAAAATGCATGGTGGACACACGGTATCGTTCAATATACTCCTCAATCACCGCAGGATCTTTCTCTCCTCCTGGTGGAAGTAAACAAACACGTGCTCCTACAAATGACCACCAAAATAATTCCCAGACAGAAACATCAAACGAAAACGGTGTCTTTTGTAGGATTGTATCCTCCTCAGACAATGGGTATTTTTTCTGCATCCACTGTAGGCGATTTATAACAGAATGATGTTCAATCATTACCCCCTTTGGATTTCCTGTCGAACCCGAAGTGTATATAATATAGGCTAAGTTATTTGCTGTTACTCCACTCACCGGAGCTAAATTACTCTCTTTAGAAATCATTACTTGATCCCGATCTAAACAAATTGCTTGAATATCTTTAGGTAACCAGTCCTGTAGTGCCTCTTTTGTTAACAGCACTTGAATTTGTGAATTCTCCAAAATGTATCTCAGGCGGTTTTCGGGATAACTTGGGTCCAGTGGGACATAAGCCCCACCTGCCTTCAAAATCCCAAAGAGACCGATAATCATATCAGGAGAACGTTCAATACATATACCAACCAATGATTCAGGTCCGATACCTCGTTTTTGTAGAAAATGTGCCAATTGATTCGATTTTTCATTTAGTTCTTGATACGTTAGCTTTCCACCCTCATAAACTACCGCCACTGCATCAGGTGTCCGTGCAACTTGTTGCTCAAATAGCTCATGAATCATACAATCATGACCATAAACTACGTCCGTATCATTCCATTCTTCTAGGAGTTGTTTTTGCTCAGTATCTGATAACATTGACAGCTTTGTATATGATTCATCTGGATGATACGTGATTTCATTTAGCCAGTTCTCAAAATGTCCTGCCATACGTGCAATGGTACTACTATCAAATAAATCCGTGTTGTATTCAAATGAGACGAATAGACCTTCTTCCACTTCATAGGCAGTTAAGCTCAAATCAAATTTAGCAATAGACATATTACTTTCTACCATTTCAATACTTCTATCAGGCAAATCTAGTCGTTCTTGTTTTATATTCTGTAGCGTAAACATGGTCTGAAATATAGGGGAATGACTCATGCTTCGTTCAGGTTGCACAGCTTCTACCACTTTTTCAAATGGTATATCTTGATATTCGTAAGCTTTTAACGCCTTTTTCTTTGTTTGGTTCAAAATCTCCCGAAAGGTAGGGGTGCCACTCAAATCTGATCGATAAACCAACGTATTAACAAAGAAACCAATTAATCCTTCTACTCCCTTATGGTTCCGATTTGCAATCGGGCTACCAACTAGAATATCTTTTTGTCCTGTATAACGAGCAAGAAAGCTCTGGTATGCGGCCATTAAAGTCATAAATAAAGTAGATCCTTCTTGTCGGCTTATATCCTTCAATTGACTAAGCAATTTATAAGGAAAAATCACATGATGCGTAGCCCCAGAGTAAGTCTGCTTAACCGGTCGAGGTCGATCCACTGGCAGTTGTAAGATAGGAAGTTCACCAGACAATTCTTCCTGCCAATACGTAAGCTGACGATTTAGCACATCACCTTGCAACCACTCCTTTTGCCACTTCGCAAAGTCTGCATATTGAATGGATAGTGAACTTAATTTAGCAGGATTTCCGCCCGTTTCTTCTTCATAGAAAGCAAGTAATTCATTCATGAATATACCAATGGACCAAGCATCAGAAATAATATGATGCATCGTACACAGTAATAACCATTCATCCTTCTCTAATTGAACAAGCTGCTTACGAATTAAAGGACCATTCATTAAATCAAATGGTTCTTGCGCTTCTCTCGCAATTAAACTATCTACCTCTTTTTCTTTTACTTCTAGAGGAAGTTGAGAGTAATCCCTTACAGGTAATGCTCTAGGAAGAAATTCGAGAATTTGTTGCACAGGCTGTTCTCCTACTTCTTTAAAAACAGTTCGTAATGATTCATGACGTTCAATGAGTCGATTGAATCCCTTCTCTAATGCTTCAGGTATCCAATTTCCTTTTAGATGCCATACTGTTGGAATATTATATAAAGAACTGTTTGGGTTAAATCTGTCCATAAACCACAAACGTTGTTGCGCATAAGACAACGGGAGTGCTTCTTTATTCTCCTTTTTTTGCATTTGCTTCTGAAGCCATGCTCTCTTCTCAGGAGAAAGTGAACTCAGCTTTGCAAGTAAATCACTTCTCATTTTTTTACCCCTTCCTCAATCAAATTACTCTCGAATATCCCTTGTGCTTCTTCCTCTGATAGCTCCTCTAATTGCTTAAGTAGTTCCAGTAATTCTTCATCATTACTCACTTCTGCTTCTTTTTGAACATAGTCTTGAAGACTTACATTCTCCTTACTATCATTCTGCATTTCTTGATTTTTGTTATCGAGCAATTGATCAATCTGTTCTGCCAATTGCTGCACCGTATGAAACATAAATAAATCATGCAATGGTATCTCGATTCCAAAAGCCTCTTTAAGATTGGAAACAGCTTGCGTAGCGAGTAGTGAATGGCCACCAATTTCAAAAAACGAATCTTGAATTCCGATGTTTTCCATACCTAAAACTTCATGCCATATCGAAACGATTGTTTTTTCCGTGGACGTACGAGGAGCAATATAACCACTTGCTATCTCCTGTCTCTCTGGTGCTGGTAAGGCCTTCCTATCAATTTTCCCATTAGGAGTGAGTGGAAATGCATTTAATCCAACAAAATAGGCTGGGATCATATAATTTGGTAGTTGATCCTTGAGATAATCACGCCACTTTTGAGCATCCCCGCCTCCTACAACATAGGCGATCAAACGTGGATCGCCAGGATAATCTTCCCGCACCATCACAATAGCTTCGTTAACTAATGTATGCCTTTGTAATGTCGCTTCAATTTCTCCTAGTTCAATCCGGAACCCACGAATTTTTACTTGATGATCGATTCGTCCAACATACTCCAAATTTCCATCCGGCAAATACCTTACTAGATCTCCAGTCCGGTATACTCGCTCGTCTTCTTTAAACGGATGCGGTATAAATCGATTTTCCGTTAAGTCAGGGCGTTTTAAATATCCACGCGCTAACCCTGATCCACCAATGTATAGCTCACCAACTACACCAATTGGAACCATTTTTCGTTCAGCACTCAATACATATACTTCTGTATTGAAGATTGGTTTACCGATTGGTGGTACCCTATGCATGACACCCTTTTCTAATTCCATATACGTGGAATACGTAGTATCTTCAGACGGTCCATATAAGTTGAACACCTTCTCAATCGTACTTCTCTCGTATAAATCTTGAACAAGCGGATATGGTAACGGTTCTCCAGCCAAATTTATTACCTTTACTGAAGAAGGAATTGTTTTTGCTCGAACCAGTTCCTTTGCTGCCGATGGCACAGTATTAACCAAAGTCACACCTTTGGTAGACAACTTGTCTAGATGTAGAGCATTTTCAGCGACAATCACCTTACCACCCATCGTTAAGGGAACAAATACTTCAAAAACGGATAAATCAAAAGATAGTGAAGTTGAAGCTAATACTCCCGCTAATTCCTTTCGAGAATACGTGTGATGCGCCCAATGAATCATTGTTACTGTATTCCTGTGCTCAATCATTACTCCCTTTGGATTTCCAGTGGAACCTGAAGTATAGATAATATAGGCTAAGTTATCGCCCGTCACTTCACTCGTGCATACCGTAGTAACTTCTTGTTCTATTTCTGCTCGATTACGATCAATACAAATGACGTTGACGAATGGAGGTATAACCATTTTTTGTTGTAACTTTTCCTGTGTCACCAGTACCTTTATTTGAGCATCTTCTAAAATGTACTGCAGTCGACTTTCCGGATACGCTGGATCAATTGGGACATATGCTCCTCCCGCCTTCATAATTCCTAAGAGACCGACAATCATCTCGGATGAACGTGTAACGCAAATCCCAACTAATGATTCGCATGTTACACCATTTTTTTGCAAATAATGTGCCAACTGATTTGAGCGTTCGTCCAACTCTCGATATGTTAGTTCTTCATCTTCGCACACTACTGCAATTGCTTCTGGTGTTTTTTCCACTTGTTCTTCAAACATTGTATGAATCGTACTATCTTCTATATCTATAACGGCTGATTCATTCCATTCCTCTAGTAGTTGCTTATATTCTACTTTCGATAACATATTCAGTTCTGATAGTATACATTTTGGATGAGAGACAATTTGATTTAACCAATGTTTAAAATGACTTGCCATACGTTCAATGGTTGTATCATTAAACAAATCAGTATTATATTCAAAGGTTAGTGATAATCCTTCTTCCGTCTCAGAAGCAAATAAACTCAAATCAAATTTGGCAACAGAAGCATGGCTTTTCATGAGTTCCATTTGTCTTTCAGATAGCTGAAGAAATTCTTGTTTCGTATTCTGTAAAGTAAACATAGTTTGGAATATTGGTGAATGACTTGTATTCCGTTCAGGTTTTACGGATTCTACCACTTTCTCAAATGGGATGTCCTGATACTCGAATGCTTTTAGCGCTTTTTTTCTTACCTGCGACAATAGTTCTTGGAACGTCGGATTTCCACTGAAATCAGCTCGATAAACTAACGTATTTGCAAAGAATCCTATTAATCCCTCAATCTCTTTCACATTTCGATTAGCGATTGGGCTTCCAACTATAATGTCGTCCTGTCCTGTATAACGAGAAAGGAAGCTTTGATACGCTGCCATCAATGTCATAAATAAAGTGCATCCTTCTTGCAAACTTAAATCTTTGAGCTTTTCCTGTAAGGAATTCGCCACTATTAAGGACTGACTTGCACCACGATGGGTTTGAACTGCAGGTCGAGGACGATCCATCGGTAATTGTAAAACCGGTAGTTCCCCAGATAATTCTTCCTTCCAATATTGAAGATGCTGATTCAAACTCTCCTCTTTTTGCCATTCCTTCTGCCACATGACAAAATCTGCATATTGGATAGATAACTCCTTCAATTCCACTGGTTTTCCGGTTAGTGCTCCTTCATAAAAAGCCATCCATTCTTCAAGTAAGATTCCCATTGACCATCCATCTGAAATAATATGATGCATCGTACAAATGAGAACCCATTCTTCCCTGTCCACTTTCAATATTCGTGTTCGAATCAGAGGACCTTGTCCAAAATGAAATGGTTCCTCCGCCTCGTTTTGAATAAGGCGTTTCATTTCTCTTTCCCTATCTTCCAAAGAAAGATCTGTTAGATTCGTTTGAGGAATATGCCTGAACACATGAGATTGAACCTGTTGAAAAGGTTCACCCTCTTGTTCTAGAATTGTCGTCCTTAATGATTCATGACGCTCCAACAATTGATTCCATCCGACCTCCAATGCTTCAATTGACCATTTACCTGTTAAGCGACACGCTGCATGAATATTGTACATAGCACTATTTGGCATTAATTGATCAATAAACCATAGACGTTTCTGCGCATAGGAAAGTGGGATAACTTCTTCTCGTTTCATAGGTACAAGAGGAGCAACCTTTCGTTTTTTATCTTCCTTTCGTAACTGATCCACTCGTTTCGCCAATGCTTCCACTGTATCGTGCTTGAAAAGTTCACGTAATGGAATTTTAATTTGGAACAGTTCTTGCAATCGAGAGACGATTTGAGTAGCAAGTAGTGAGTGCCCACCACGTTCAAAGAAGGAATCCTGAATGCCAATATTTTCTGTTCCTAACACTTGACTCCAAACCGAGGCAATAAGCTCTTCCGATGGCGTCCGAGGTAGCACATTTAAATCTTCAATAGCTTGCTCATCAGGTGCTGGCAAGGCCTTTCGGTCAATTTTCCCATTCGGAGTAAGCGGAAAATGTTCTAACTCTATAAAGTGCGCTGGAATCATATGATTCGGTAATTGGTTTTGTAAATACTCTCTCCACTCTTCGGTATTTCCATCGCTTATTACATATGCAACCAATCGTTGATCACCTGGACGATCTTCTCTAACTAATACGACAGCCTCTTTAATAAACGAACATTTTTCTAAAGTTGCTTCAATTTCTCCTAGTTCAATCCTAAAACCACGCATTTTGACTTGATGATCCATTCTACCTATAAATTCTATATTTCCATCATTTAGATATCTTACTGAATCTCCTGTTCGATATAGTCGTTCCCCCAATTGAAATGGGTGCGAAATGAATTTTTCAGCAGTAAGATTCTGACGATTTAAGTATCCACGCGCTAAACCAACACCACCAATATATAACTCACCTTCAGTTCCTATTGATTGCAAGCGTTGATTTTGGTCTAATACATATAATTGCGTGTTCTGTATTGGCTTCCCAATAGAAACAAATTCTTGATTAGGCTGAATATCAAATGCATTCACATAAATAGTGGCTTCAGTTGGCCCATAAAAGTTGGTTAATTTCACTTGTCCACTATAATCCCATTTCTGTTGAAAACGTCTAACTAACCCTGAACTTAGTTCTTCTCCACCAGAAAATACATGGCGTACGGACGAACAATTCATGTTCAATTCAATATGATTGAAGTAATCTAAGAAAACAGATAACATCGAAGGTACAAATTGAACTATAGTAACCTGATGTTGTTTAATCACTTCAGCTATAATAGAAGGATCTTTTTCTCCACCTGGAGGTAGGAAAGATACACTTGCACCAACGTGAATGCCCCAAAATAATTCCCAAACAGAGACATCAAATGAGAATGGCGTTTTCTGCAAGACCACATCTTTTTCAGAAAGCGGATATTTATGTTGCATCCATTCTAGATAATTAATTACTGAATGATGCTCAATCATTACTCCCTTTGGATTCCCTGTAGATCCTGAAGTATACATAACATACGCTAAATTTTCTCCTGTTACACCACTTATACATGGGGTTGTTTCTTCTTTTTCAATTGCAGTGTAATCTTTATTCATACAAATCGTTTCTATATTTTCAGATACAAACAAATTTTTAGAATTCTCTTCCGTCACTAGTACTTCGATTCCAGCATCCTCTAATATATATCGAAGTCGACTCTCTGGATAAGTAGGGTCAAGTGGAACATACGCTGCTCCTGATTTTAGAATACCTAATAACGCTATCATCATTTGTAATGAACGTTCCATATATACCCCAACTAGAGACTCTGGGCCTACACCATGCTTTTGTAAATAATGAGCTAACTGATTTGCACGCTTCTCCAACTCTTTATAGGTAATTTGTTCATTTTCGTAACTAGCCGCGATTGCTTCCGGTGTTTTTTTTACTTGCTCCTCAAACATCGTATGAATCATGCCTTCAGCCGAATAATTAACTTGAGTATGATTCCATTCCTCTAGTAACTGTATTTGTTCTTCTTCTGTTAAATGAGTAATTTCAAATAGTTTTGAATCTAGGCTCTTCGTCATCTGAATTAATATTTGCAATAAGTGATTCTGAATCCGATTTATTGCTTCTTCATTAAAATAGCTTCGATCATACATCAACTTTAAAGTAATTTTCTTACCGGGCATTACAATGAGTGTTAAAGGATAATTTGTTTGTTCCGTGCTTGTAACATCTAGTAATCTTAAATCATCATTTCTCTCACCTTGAATTGGATAATTTTCAAACACATACAAGGTATGAAATAAGGAGCAATTTCGCGGAACCTCACTCCAGCCTTGAATATCTATCAACGAATTATACTCATACTGTCTTCGTTCCATTTCTTTCATTTGTATTTTACGAAGCCAATCTACTACTGATGCATTATCCGTTAATCGAATTCTGGTAGGTAATGTGTTAATAAATAGCCCCACCATATTCTCTGCTCCTATTAAATCAGTAGGACGTCCAGCGCTAGTTACGCCAAATACGACGTCACTGTCACCGCTATACCTACTCAGCAAATAAGCCCATGCACCTTGTACTAACGTATTCAACGTTAATCGACTATTTCGTACCCACTTTTGTAAACTCTCAGTAAGTTCCTCAGATACTTGATAAGCAAACTCTCCATAACCCTTCTCTTGTCCTTGATCCTTTCTTTCCATTGCTAATGGAGTGGGTGCATAGAACCCTTTTAATTCTTCTTTCCAAAATTCCTCTGCTTGACTTTGATCTTGTTTATTTATCCATTGAATATATTTTTTATAAGGAAGAGATTTAGGAAGATTCAACAATTCTCCCTTTATCATCTTGAGATAAACTTCCATCACTTCACTAAAGACCAATGACACACTCCATCCGTCTAGCAAAATATGATGATGTGTCCAGATAATTCTCGTTTCCTCTTTTGCTTCTTTAATCGCAGTGACTCTCATCAATGGTGCTTCATCCAATAAAAATCCTTTTCTACGATCTACATTCAAAAACTGTTGTAATTTCTTCGCCCTTTCCTCATGTGGATGGGTGCTCCAATCCTCTTGATGAATAGTAAAAGGAAGACGTTGGTAAACCGCTTGTAATGGCTTTTCTACTTCCTCCCACACAAATACTGAACGTAAAACCTCATGTCGATTAATAACATATTCCCAAGCCTTTTCAAAAATATCAACATCCAATTGCCCCCCGAGCAAGAAACCTACTTGTACAATATAGGAAAAAGAATGTTCATCATCTTGATCGTATAAAGTATGAAACAGTATTCCTTTTTGCAAAGGTGATAAACCATATATATCAATAACGTCTCCCATTTTTACACCCTCTTTTTTGTTAATTTAAGTAATACTTTGCTTAAGCTTTCTTCCGTAAGATCCTCTGCATCAGCAAAATCTGATACCGTAAAAGCAGACTCTGTTGTTGGTTTATTTATAAGTTGACGGAGATGCCTTAACATACCATCTGCTATCACTTGAATTTTTAATTTAGAAAACTGTTCCCTACTATACATCCAAATAAAATGTAACTTTTCATCTTTCACCATTCCGATAACATCAATTAGATGAGACGGTTTGGAATCTGGAGCATGATCTAAAAATGTAAATCCTGTCTCTTGCATAAACAAAGAGTCCCTTGAAAACACCTGATCAAATTGGCCCAAATAGTTAAAGCTTATTGAAGGCTTTTGCTGATAAAACGGAAGTAATCCTTTATTCAAGTAACGTAAAATACCATAGTCAACTCCGCGATTTGGAATTCGACGTAATTGTTCTTTGACAGCCTTTAACCCTTCAATAGGTGTCTGAGTTCCTTGAAAATTGAGATGAACGGGATAAATACTCGTGAACCAGCCCACTGTCCTTGATGAATCAATACCTTCAATCATCTCTTCTCTTCCGTGTCCTTCTAGATGAATAGAAACGGTTTGCTGATTTGTACAATCGACGATAGCTTGTCCTAATGCCGTTAATAGTACCTCATCAATCCTTGTCTTATGAGTGACTAGAACTTCGTGTAACAATGTTTGTGTTTCTTCTATTCCTAAAGTCCTCGTCACTTGATCAATCGATTCTTCTGTTGTTTCTTGTATTGGATAGTCCATTGGAATTTTCATCGTTTCTTTTTCTACTTGTTCATTCCAATAATTTTGTACTTCTTTTGAAATACCCGAATCACTGTATGTCTGGAGTCGTTCAGACCACTCTTTAAAAGATGTACTTTTCGCAGGTAAGCGAACTTCTTGACCTTGTTTCATCTGGTTATATACCACCTGTAAATCTTCCAATAGAATCCTCCATGACACTCCATCTACTACTAAATGATGAATCACCCAGAATATTCGATCATTTCTAGTCAAGTTATCTTCAAAGTACACTACTCTCATTAACGGACCATTAACTAAATTGAAACTAGCTTGATTAATGTTCATCTCTTCTTGTATTATTTTATTCCACTCTTTTTCATTAACTTGATTACGTTTTACAACATGGAGTACTGACAGCTCATCAGTCCCTTCATTTCTCTGCCTCCACGTTCCGTTTGGTAACTGTTCGTACCGGAAACGTAAAGCATCATGATGTTTCAGTAAATTTAATATCGCTCCCTCTAGTAATTTCACATTCAATCTTTCTTTTACTCTTAAAAGCATTGATTGATTCCAATGCTCTGTATGTGGATGTTCTTGCTCGAAGAACCAGCACTGAATTGGAGTAAGAGGCACATCACCTATCACAATTCCCTGCTCCGCTTGTACTCCCTGCGTTTCTATAGCCACTTGTGCCAGCTCAGCGATAGTTGGGCATTCAAACATTTGCTTTGGAGTAAGTTTTAACCCCACTTGACTTGCTTGAGATATGATTTGAATACTGAGAATCGAGTCGCCACCAATTTCAAAGAAATTATCATAGATTCCCACCTTTTTAACACCTAATACTCGCTTCCAAATGGTAGTCAGTATCTGTTCGTTACTATTCCGAGGGCCAACACATTCACTATTAATCTGCTTTTCCTCTGGCATAGGTAAGGCCTCACGATCAACTTTACCGTTAGCTGTAAGTGGAATAGCTTCCATCGCCACAAATCCCGAAGGAACCATATAACTTGGTAGTTTCGCTTTAAGATACTCTCTCCACGCATCTACATTTCCATCTCCTACAACATATGCTATTAATCTTTTATCGCCCGGCTGATCTTCTCTTACAATTACAACTGCCTCTTTTACATATGCATATGTATGTAAAGTAGACTCAATTTCCCCAATCTCAATTCGGAAACCACGTATTTTAACCTGATGATCAATTCTTCCACGATAATCTAGATTCCCATCTGGCAAATACCTCGCTAAGTCTCCTGTCCGGTATAATCTTGCTTTCAGATCACTACTAAATGGATGAGATATAAAACGCTCTGCTGTTAATTCAGGTCTATTTAAATACCCACGTGCAAGCCCTGCCCCGCCAATATAAAGTTCACCATCGACACCTATAGGAACAGGTTGTTGATAAGCGTCTAGTATATACACTTCTAAATCGGGAATCCGCTTTCCAATATTACTTCTTGAAGCATGCTGCACATCATCTAGAGTAATTGGATAATATGTAACATGAACTGTAGTTTCTGTAATTCCATACATATTAATTAACTGTGGGTTTTTCTCCCCATACCTTTGAAACCACGGTAACAAGCTAGTAGGTTCTAACGCTTCTCCGCCAAATATGACATAACGCAGCTGCAAATTTTTATTCTTATCTTCTTGTTCACACACTCGTATTAATTGTCGAAATGCGGAAGGTGTCTGATTTAGAACTGTGACTTCTTCCTCCACCAATAATTGATAAAAATCCTTAGGTGATCGACTAATCCAGTACGGAACAACAACTAATTTTCCACCATATAATAATGCTCCCCAAATTTCCCATACTGAGAAATCAAATGCATACGAATGAAAAAGCGTCCAAGTATCTTTTTCATTAAACTGATACCAACAATCCGTCGATTTAAATAACCGAATGACATTGTGATGCTCTATCATAACGCCCTTTGGATTTCCCGTTGATCCCGAAGTATAGATTACATATGCCAGATTTTGGGGACCGACACTAGAAACCGGCAAAGTCTTACTTTCTTTCCCAATCTCATCTTGATCACGATCCAGGCAAATCGACTCAACATTTTCTGGTAACCAGTTCAATTCTTTTAAACTTTCTTGCGTTACGAATAACTGAATGCTAGCATCTTCTAAAATATATTGAAGTCGTTGCTCTGGATATGTTGGATCAAGTGGGACATAAGCCCCACCAGCCTTCAAAATCCCTAAAATACCTACAATCATCTCGTGGGAACGTTCAACGCACAGTCCAACTAAAGTATCAGGTCCTACTCCTTTTTTCTGCAGATAATGAGCTAACTGGTTTGCACGTTCATTAAGCTCCTTATAAGTAATTTTTTCTTTTTCATACGTAACTGCAATAGCATTTGGATAAATCATCGCTTGCCGTTCGAACATTTCATGAATAGTTACTTGAGGCGGGACATCCAGTTTAGGATTGTTGAACTCAACTAAACTTTTTCTTTTATCTTCCTCAGAAATGATTTCTATTTCAGCCACCTTCTGCTTTGGGTTTTCAAAAGTGTTTTCCATTATCGCTAACATCACGTTAAAAAACTGTTTTATCTCTTCCTTAGAAAATAGCTCCTCACGATAATCAATATGTACATGTAAAGAGTCTATATCAATTAGATTTTCAATATGCACTGCAAAATCTTGTACTTCTTCACGGTTTGGAATCCATAGTGAGTCACCACTTTCATCACGATCCCTATAATCAATCGTAGTTCCGAAAAGTCTCACATTACTGTTATTCTCTTTATTAATCCGCTTTAATAACAAATCAAATGGATATTTCTGGTGTCTTAATGATTTACTTTGTTTTCTGGACACTCTACTAATAAATGAAAGTACTTCTTCTTCTGGATCAATATCCATTCTTAAAGGAACTGTACTCACCATCATTCCAATCAATTTTCGTTCCATTTTAGTCATACGGTTGCCGTAAGCCATTCCTAAACCAATATTAAGCGATGAGGTCCACCGATACATGGACAACGAGAAAGCAGCAACAAAAAGGGTGTATAAACTAAATTTGTAATCTTCAGAAAATTTTTCTATCTTTCTCTTCAAATGCTCCGTTAATATAAACGTCTCACGTGATGCTTTGGTACTAACTTGGTACGTATTATAAGGCTTCAATCCAGTCGCAGATGGCAGTGTTTTAAATTCCTCTAACCAGAATTTTTGATCTTTTTGAAAGCGACTACTATTCAAGTATGTTTGTTCATTGGTCAGAAATTGAACATATGAATTTTTAATTTCTCCTTCTTCATTCTCGTTATGCATGTCATAATAATATTTTGCAATCTGCTCAGTAAATATTTGAATTGATAAACCATCCATAATAATATGATGAACATTTCCAAAGACTGCACATTCATTATCGTTTAATTTTATTAAAGCGAAATAGTATAAATTCGAATTAAATAATGTAAACGTTTCTTTTGTTTTCTGCTCAATCCATTCCTCAAGTAAATTTGTATTCTCCACATTACTGAAATCAAAAAACTCAAATTCTTGTTCTTCATGTTTAATAAAATATTGTTTCGGTTCCTGATGCCCATTTTCTTTTAACCTAATGCACAGACCGTCATTTTCACTGATAACGCGATTCACAACTTGGTTTAATTTTGAATAATTCATTTTTCGATGAAGTTTAAATAAAAATCTTAAATTACATATTCCTTTATCAGAATGAATAACTTCTGTATACCATATTCTTCGCTGCGGATGGCTTAATGGATAACATTCCTCATTGGTCATAAAAATCTTCCCTTCAAAAATTATTTGCTCTTATAGGTTCGTGTTTATGTTTACCCCATAAATATTTCTGCATTGAAACTCCAATTACTCCAATAATAACAAGCCCAATCCCTCCATAAACATAGAGTTGAGTTACTCCAAACAAATGCACTAATGGGCCACTCATAGCAGGAGAAATAATTAAAACTGCGTTTGTTAAACTACTTTGAATACCAAATACTCTTCCTACTTGATCTTGATCGGATTCTATTTGTAATATGACTTGATTAGATACAAGCATCAGCCCACTTCCGATACCAGCGATAAAACTAATTAAATAGGCTAAAACGAAGACCGTACCGGGCGTTATCAAACCAATCCCCCCAAAACCAATTCCCATTAAAACCATACCTCCACATACTACCCAGCCATATTGAAATTGTTTTAATTTCTGAGTTAGTAATGCACCAAGTATCCCGCCAAGACCAATAATAGAAATGATATATCCCATTTTACTTTTATCATGTGGGAATAGGCTCTTAAATAAAGTTGGGAATTGTGAGTCTACTAATTGTAATACTGCCATGGCTATTGTAACGAAAATCATGGTTGATAATATTATCCGATTAGATAACACATAACCCCACCCTTGTACCCAAGCGGTCCAAGTACTTTGTTTTTGCTTTTCAACAAATTCTTTCGATATAGTTTCTTTAAATTTTATTGTGGGTATGAGAACTAAGGTAGCTAATAAACAACTTATAGCTCTTATAATGAGGCAGAACTCTGGTTGAAACCAGCTCAGCAACATACCCCCTATAAGTGGGCCTACTATTTTGGTACCCTGCTCTACTATTCCGTTGATACTTACTGCTTTAGTAAGCAAATCCGGGGATACAATCTGTCTTGTTAGTGTTTGCTGTGCAGGATAATAGAAAACAATAAAAATGGAACGAATCATTAATGCCACTAAGAGCCAGTGGATATCTTGTACAAATAAAAGAGCAATCGTTATTAGACCAACCATTAGATTACAGAACATCATAATTGGAATTTTTCTAAAACGAT
The DNA here is from genome assembly GCF_026540675.1 of Bacillus sp. GC_Bacil_1. NCBI lineage: Bacteria > Bacillati > Bacillota > Bacilli > Caryophanales > Bacillaceae > Bacillus > Bacillus sp. GC_Bacil_1. Next base: position 53,019 of record NZ_JALNUG010000015.1, on the reverse strand, counting down.
CTGCAATAACACCTGCCCATGAGCCAAAAATAATTCCTGGAAGTGCATATGCAACAGGAATCAATCCAATCATAGTAGGATCTACTTCCCATTCAAACCCAACTATAGTCATAATCGCTAACATATCAATAAAAACACCAAGCATAAGCAATGAATAGGCAGAGAAAACTTGTAAATATACCCTATTTCCTAATAGGCCTTTTGAATCGGTAGTTTTCATAAAAGCAAGCTCCTTAGGTTACTAATATAAACGCTTTTGCGTATAAGGTACCTCTTTATTAAACCAAATTAATCATTATTGACATCTCACCTAAAATTTAACTTCGTCAAAACTTAAACTATTTTTTATATCTTTAAAATAGTCAGATAAAATAAAGCGTACCCATTTCTTCATTTTTATATCAACTGTTACAAAATATATCTTTCCCTTACACTAATAACAGCTAAACGTTGCCTTAATATAACCCTTTACAGTCGTTTGCACATTCAATTCACATCCTTTTTAAAGTTGGCTTTTTTCTATCTCAAATACTATCACACAAATATTTCACCTACTATATTCATAAAGTTGAAATATTTGAATCAGAAAATTCGGATAAAAAACCAAATCCAAAAATCATACCAAACAATTATTTAGTTATATTGCCATTTTATAGATGGCTTTAGCCATAAGGATATCAAAAATTAAGTTTTTTAATTTTATTAACATAATAGTTTAAAGAGGCTATAAATCCTACTAAACAAAAAGATAAATATACAATAAAGTATATTTATCTTTTCTTATCCTACATATTTTCTATGCAAATTAATTCCAATAACTAAAATTGATAATAAAAATATAATACTACCAATTACTAATGTACTCATAACAGAATTGAATAATATAGTATTAATACTTCTGCACCTACTACCTATTTTATTTATTGGATATTTATACTTCAAAAAAATTACACATTATTCACAATTAGGATACATACCCAAAATATGATTTGAATATGTTATTATATTTTAAGATAATATAAAATTAGTTTTTCTATAAGAGAACTTAATTTTTATGTAGTACGAAATTGTTAGTAATACAGTATATATTTTAATTTAGTTATAAAAACGTTTAAAGATCACCTATTTCCATAAGTGATCTTTCTTTGTGATTCTACATTTATGCACTACTGTAGAAATATATCGTAGATACGCTTTGTTTGCTAAATGTTTAGTTCTTTCCATTTACTAAAAAACATAGCTTAATACAATTAATACCATATTCGTTACATTGCAAACTATTATTTTGTCTTCTGTACAGGCAAACTACTTAAAATTAATTCAGCAACTTTTACATATCCTTTTGAGTTTGGATGAATTAAATCCTTAGACCAAAGCGTATTGTCATTAACTAAATGATGATTCCAAAAATCAACATGATGAAGCTTATACTCTCTGCTCAATGAACGTATAACTTCATTTGCCTCTAATAATTGTTCTTTTATTACTTGTTTTTTTTCAAAAGCAAAAGGAAGCCTAACTGTAAAATCCGGAAGGTTTGCTATAATAATATCAGCCCCTGCTTTACTTAATGTATCTACCATAAATTCCATATCGTTCTTATATGCATCATGATTCCAACGTCCTTTTAAAACATCGTTTGCCCCTGCAATGAGACTAACCAAATCTGGATTAAAAGTTAGCGCCTTTTCCAATTGCTGCGAGCGAATTTCTTCAGTTACTAACCCACGCTTTGCAAAATTGGCATATTCTATATCGTTTTCACACAGTTGAACAAAATGATCTACCCAGCTTTTTAATGCAATTCCCTCAACTTCATCCCCTATCCCCTCTGTAAAACTATCGCCAATTGCTACAAATCGCTTCCACATATGTATTCCCCCTTTATTATTAACCATATCTATACTATACAATAGCTCACACCGTAATTGTTATTTCTAAGTGGTTTTCGATTTCAATTATATTCCACTTTACTATATTTACATTTAGAATCTAAAATTGACCGATTCCTAAGTATACTTAGGAATCGGTCATATTCATATATTTACTAAAGAAATACAATCTATCTAGGAATTATACTTTTTTCAAAAAATTTGTTGTTCTTTGTTTTGCCCAGTTGATACATTTCTTTTCGATTAAATGATATGAAACTATAGAAAAAAGTAGTGTCATTGCAATGCACAAAGTAAGAAGGAAAAAGATAGGTATCTTTGTATACAAAAGTTTAAATAGTACCATCATGATTGGAAAATGACATAAATAGATACTGTATGAAATTTCTCCTAAATATACAAATACACTCTTATTTAAAAATGCTTTTACTTTTAGGTTACTCATAGCCATTATAATAAATATACTAACCCCCATTACGACACCCCAATCTTTTATTAAGAAAGTTGTATCATTACGGGAAAAACCATAAATTAAAATGGAATATAAATATAGAATAACCCCTAATGTAATAAGAAATCCTTTTTTAATTTTTTTCATATTCCTATATGAGTAGATAAGTTTTTCCTGATACTTAAAAAGTAACATTCCAACCATAAACATAGATGTAAAATGCAGTGTATCAGCATAACCATTATAAAACCCTTCAGCTTTCCCAATATGCAACATATTAAGAACAACACTAATTAATGAAAAGCTCAAAGCAAATAGTATCGTTTTCTTCCAATTCAGTTTATAAAAAAGAAGGAATAACAAAGGAAACACAATAGATATACGCATTTCTTGAGCCAATGACCAAATAACTGGATTATAATTTTCCGTAAAAAAGTTATTAAGAAGCACAAAGTGGTTTAGAATATCTAATTTTGTTATAGACCCTTGCCACCTATCATAGAACCAATCCCGTAATCCTACCACTTCATACGACGAAAATAAAATAAATAAAACAAAGGTAACGATTATCCAAAAATAATAAGGAATATAGATTCTTACAAATCTCTTAATTAAATATCCCCAATAATTTGTTTTTGAATGATAAAGTGCCATAGATAACACAAAACCACTTAGTACATAAAAAACGATAACAGCTTCCCCACCCGCCCATAAAAACCTAAGCGGGGAAAATTTAATAGAATTAGGCAACGATGGTAGCATTAAACAAAAATGTCCAAATACCACAGTAAGTGCCGCTAACCCTCGTATGGAATCTAATTCTTTTATTCTGTTACTCATAAAATGTTCTCCTTGTAAATTGTAAATTTTGCTGTTCATAAAGGCCACTATAAGAATGTAGTGGGAGAATTGTACATATTGTTTCTTTAAATTCCTAATATAAGCAGTACAAAGTTAATTTGACCTCCATTTCTTTATATACATAATTTAAAACAAAATATTTAATACAAAGAAAAGATTTTATTAAATTTTTATAAAGTGAAACTTTAATCAGCCCTCGCCAATCGGACGTTTACGGGCAGCAGGGCCCCCACCTAACTTCCTTGCTTCCGCTGAATTTTGAGGTGGGGGTCTTACTGCCCGGCAAATAGCGGGATACAATCTAATTACAGAAATACGTACCGGATATTAATTTTTTATTGTCATTTGATGGAATAGTGGGTGTTTTTTCATCATGTAACTTTATTAAACTAACCTTGCACCCGAATCCTTTAAATCGAAAGATTCATAATAAACGCCATCCTTTCTGTATATTTCTACAAAAAGAATAGCGTTTTTGGGATATATGGATACAAATTTATTTTAGCTTGATAGAAATACAAAAAATTCCGAAGGACCCAATTTGAAAAGTAATACACTCTTTCATTCCAAACTATGCACCTAAGAATCTATAATACTTTGAAACCTTTTGTTTCAGACTAATATTTAGTTGTATCCTAGAAAATTAGCTTTTTACTATATCAATCGCACTATCCCACATACCACTAAAAAAAGATCCTGTTTTACGTATAAAACGTGTAAACCAATTTGCTTGTTCCACATCAGATTTTGTTACAAGGTCTATTTGTAATGATTTACCTGATAAGAACCCAGGATCTGTATTATCTTTAGGCGAGATAATCATTTTGCTAATTGTTACACCTTTTTTAATAGGCGCTTCTTGTTCTTTATTCAATACTTTAAATTCTTTTTTATAAATGTCTTTATTGCCCTTCGGCATTGGAAGTGAAACAGCTTGCTTCGTTTGAACTACTACATCTTTGTCTTTTGCATTTGCCACTCGAACTGTTTCATATCCTTTTATTACTGAATCTTTTCCGTAGACATTCTTCACTTCAAAATTCGCAAATCCATAATCGTATAATTTCTTTGTTTCATCAAAACGTGCCGTATGAGATTTTGCTTTTATCACTACAGAAATTAGGCGCATACCATTTCTTTCTACTGTACCAGTGAAACAATCTCCCGCTTCTGGAGTCGTTCCTGTTTTCAAACCATCTACACCTTCATATTGCTTAATTAAACCTTTTAACATCCAGTTAAAGTTCGCCATATCAATTGGATATTTACCACCCTCTTGGAATGTTTTTTTAGGAATTTTTGCTGTATTTAATATTTGGGGGAAATCTTGAATAAGACGTTGTGCTAAAATTGCACAATCCCTTGCAGACATTTTATTTTTCTCGTCTAGAGTTGTCCCTTCTAGGTGATATCCTTTTAAATCTTGATTTGTTAAGCCTGTAGAGTTTACAAATTTATAATCTTTCATTCCAAACTCTTTCGACTTATCGTTCATCATTTTTACAAAATTAACTTCTTTACCAGCAATCTGTTCAACTAAAGCAATTGTTGCACCATTTGCAGAGTAAATTGCCATTGCCTCATATAACTCTTTTACCGTATAAGAGCCACCATTTTCTAATGGAACGTTTGATAATGAACGATCTTGCGAAATCTTATGTGCATATTCAGAGATTTTAACTTTTTGATCCCATTTAAGTTTTCCTTTATCCACCGCTTCATGAACTAAGTATTCGCTCATCATTTTTGTCATACTAGCAATTGCCAATGATTCATCTACATTTTTTTCATATAAAATTTTTCCGGAATTTGCTTCTATTAAAATTGCTGATCCCGCTTCAACGTCTATAGCAGAAACTGTTTCCGCTGCTGCTCTTCCAAATGTAACGAACATGCTAAAAAATAGTGTAAGCACTGTTACTATTGCAATAAATCTCTTGCAAAACATACCTTTCACTTCTGTTACCTCCAATATCTTTGTACTCAAAAAAGCGTTATTCTAACATAATCTCAAAAAAACAGACAGTGTTCTCAAATTGTATATACATATAAGACATTAGAATCGCTTTCATATAGACCATCTCACCCGACACTTTTAGATGCCCTGATACTTTGTATTCCCACACATATCCCTATTTTTAATCCCCTTATATTTTTCAAAATGATTCGCACTTTCATATTTTTTAGGATTACAATTAATAGACAATCTAGATATTACATTTGTTCCATATTTACAAAAAATAAAGTGAAACTTTAATCAGTGGGGGTCTTACTGCCCGTTAATGCTTTATTAGCTATCAAGGATTTTAATTATTCAATTCAGCTATTTGCTAGACTTATATTAGAGATGAATTTTCTTTAGTCTAAACTATTAGTTTTTTGTAATAAAAAAACTACACCCTATACTGGATGTAGTTTTTCTAACTGATTTATTTATTTTTCACTTTATTTTTATAAAAAGCAAATAATGGTTCGATGGATGGACTAGATAACAGCGGAATTGCCTTCTCAATCAATTTCCTATCCCAATCAAACCAACGCATTTCCATTAACATATTTATTTCTGTATCAGTAAATCGTTTCTTTATTTCCTTAGCAGGATTTCCACCAACTATTGTATACGGCGGAACATCTTTACTTACGACAGATCCCGCAGCAACAATTGCCCCTTCACCAATAGTAACGCCAGGCATTATTATAGCATTCATTCCAATCCAAGCATCACTTTTTATGACTGTATCGCCCTTAGGTTCATATGATTGTTCAATTTGCTCAGCAAATGGATATACTGTAATCCATTCTGAGTGATGATTATGGTTACCACCCATTAAAATGACTACTCCACTTGCAATGCAAACATAATTCCCAATAATGAGTTTATCAAGATGCCATCCCATCTGTTCAATTGGATTGAAAAGTGCTTGAGACTTAGCATCCCCCCACAAATACCTTACACAGCCATCTTCAAAATTTTGATGACTATAATAGCCTGAATAATAGGAGTACTCTCCCACTTCAATGAGTGGATTTGTTACTATATCTTTTATATACTGTGTTTCTGACCAATGATTAAATAATGGATACTTCATAACTTTATTCCTCGCTTCTAAGTATTATATATTTTGCTATTTACTTAGAAGCTTATTACGACAGCTACATTTTTTAGCTTTCTCAAACGACGAATCATTATCTTCAAGCCTTTCTTTTATACTAAAAAAAGCATAACGCAATACATTACACTAGTCAAATTGTGTAATTTTGAACACATCTTAAACAGCGTAATACTGCAATAAGAACATGAAAACACTCTAACTTTGATCCAAATAATATTTTGATTACATTTAGTTCATATTTTGTAAAAAAATTTTAATTGCCATGACAAAGCAAACAATAACCACTATTGGTCGTATTAATGACGTCCCTTTTGTAAGCACCATCTTCGCTCCAATATATGATCCTATAATTTGACCAAGCATCATAATCAACCCAATTGTCCAATCGATTTGGCCAAAAATAATAAAATATAACAAAGCGGCGAAATTACTTGTAAAATTCAAGATCTTAGCATTTGCAGTTGCTCTTGTAGCACTATATCCACATAAAAGAATGAATGCTAAAGCAATTAAACTACCTGTTCCTGGGCCGAAGAAGCCATCATAAAATCCAAGGAATGGAGCCACTGTTAACGCAAACAACAACATACTTATTTTTCTCGGTCGATCTTCGTTTGCTATATTTGGAGATAATAGAAAATAAAGACCAATAATAATAAGTAAAAAAGGTAATATCATGATTAGATATTCTGCCCGTATCTGTAAAACAAGCCATCCACCGAAAACGGATCCCAAAAAGGTCATTAAGATGGACAAACGCATATCTTTGAGATTAATTTCTTTCTTCTTAATAAAAATCATTGTTGCCATGAGGGTTCCGCTACTCCCTTGTAGTTTATTAGTTGCTATCGCTACAGAAGGAGACATACCTACTAATAACATTATCGGGATAGTTATCATACCGCCGCCCCCAGCAATTGTATCTATCCATCCTGCTAATACAGCTACTAAAAATAGTAGTATGAGTAATTCAATAGTAAAATCCATACAAAGAATAGGGGCAGGCTTGAGCTATTATAACCCAAACCTCCCCATCGCCCCTCCTCTCTTTAAACTAGTTAATGATATCTGTAAAGTAACTTTCTTTCTGATCACGTAATCGGCTGGAAACGTACTGCCTGCAAACAATTCTTCTTCCGTACTTATTATCTCCAATCGGGATTTTATATTCTTCCTCAGATAACCTTTCCCTACCATGAGTTACATTTGTTTGTTTACCATAGTATGAATTTGGGATAATTAATAAATCTTCAGATGTAAGTGGAACCTTATAAGTAGGCGTTGTTCGTAAGAGTTCTAAAAACATGTCAAATTTCAATTTTTCTTCTTCACTTTCTCCCACATAAATCAATCTATTTTCTGCTCCATTCAAACAAGTTGCAATAATATCACCATTATCATCCAAAAATATAATTTGGTTTATTTCCCCTACAAATCCAGATATTTCACCATCCGCCATTCCTGCGATATGAGCAATAGGCATTTTACTTATCGCCAATATATCATCTTTACTGAAGTGATTTTCTTCAAGATGCTTTTGAAGTAATTTTGGCGTTCCAATATGAGTTTGAGTTTTTAAATTTAACACTCCTTTTAATAAAAGAGCATCAACTCTAGTAAATTTTCCACAAGTAATTTCAGACACTATTCGTTCCACGGATTTATTAAGTCTATTTGATACAATTTCTAAATTTGTATTGAATGTTTTCAATCTTGCTTCAATATCTGATTGGTCTTTCATATCTGTAAACACTGTGGCATCGTTATGTTGATAAAAATTCCCACCACCGGTGCTTGCACCGACATTTCGCAAAACTTCATCGTTGTTCAAAGGGGAAATGAGGTGAAATCTATTTTTCCCTGCATGTTCGGATGGGTGAATTAAAGCATCATAATTAAAAAGTGTGGCAAAAAGCCATGTGACCCATTCTGCATAAAAATATTTTTTCATTCTATCGTCTTCGTCTTCACCATAATTAAAACCTTTGCGATTCTCCCCAGGTAATAGTGTTTCCATAGGATCACATGGAATATTTTTAATAAGAGTAGGTGGTACGTTCCCACCACAATTCGCTACTTTTATCATATGTAGTAGTTTTTTTATGTCTGAATTCGAAGTTTTCTTTGAATAATCAATCAAACAATTAAGCCACTCTCTCGAAAAGCTTGCAGCTATTTCTTGATCACAAGTATACGGATTATGAGTTTTTAATTCATAGTCTATTAGATTCTTGATTTTATCCTTCAATACATTAGGAATGCTAATTTCTTCAATTTCTGTAATCTGCAGTGTTCCTTTATTCATTATAAAACCTCCGTTGTTTTATTTTTTCACACCATATCTTCTATTAAATGAACTACCTACTTCTTTTTTGCTCCTTTGCTTTTCTTCAAAGCTATTAGAACTACCAATTTACAGATAAAAAACGTGGAGTATAAGAGATTTCTTCTTAGTCACATTTCCCCCACGAATCTCCGTTAAATTGGCAAATTTAATTTGAAAATCTGATTCATTTTCATACTTTACTTTCAAACTATGTTTATATGATTTTCAATTCAAGTAAGAGTATTTCATTTTCTAAAGTTTTCCTGAGTTTAAAATCAGAATTTTCAATATAAATATATTGACACTAAAAATATAACACGAAACCAAAAAATGTAAATAAATAGTTTTTTTATAAAAAATAGTCAGACTATTTATGAGTTAATTCGTATTTCATTGAACCAACTACGGCCTCTCAATTTTATTGATAACAATAAAAAGGTCCCCTAAATGGTGATAGAGGACCTTTTTCCAAGTATATTCTATTTTAAATTTCTTACTTACCTTTTATTTTAAAAGATATTGCTGTAACTTCTTTATTAACAGTTCCATGCCGTTTGGACTTACAATAATCTTCCCATTCGCTAACGAAATATTGCTGTCTGAAATATCCCCTGTAAGTGCACAAGCTCTTGGAGATTGATATTTTCGTAAAATAATCTGATCCTCTTCTATAAACATTTCAAGAGAATCTTTTTCTACAATTCCTAAACTCCGTCTTATTTCCATTGGAATAACAATACGCCCCATGCTATCTGCTTTACGAGTAATCCCTCTTGTTTTCATAAAATGCCACCCTTTATTTTTATCTAATATTACGGTACTTATTTTAGCAATAAACAACAATTAGGAATAGTTCGTATTACAGCACTTTTTTTAGGAATAAATACCAATTAGGAATAACTTATGTTAGAATTATTTCTTGTTTATTCTTGATTTTTAATATATTTATCCTTGATCATTTGTATATATTGTTTTCTTTCTGTTAATTCAAATATAAATAATGCCTTTTTTATGTATGTTAAACCAACTTCATTAGAGTGCTGAACTTTTAATAAAATTGCACCTTTTTCAAAGAATAATTCACCTAATAAGTATAAAGTATTCATATTTATGGCTAATTTTATGCCTATTTCACTATACTTTATTGCTTCTTCATATTGATTTGCAAGGTGTAAACATTTTGTTAACGTATGAATGAGTCTTAATTTGATTTCTTTTTCTCTAGGAAATTCTATCTTATTAAAATTAATTAAACTTTGTTTTAATATATTTATACTTTTCTCATACTCTTTATTTTCTGCATGTATTATAGCAATTGAATTCATTATGCTTATTTCTTTTTCTGATAAAAAGTTACTACTACTTAAGGTTTGTTTTAGTGCTCTATTTAAAATGTCAAAAGCATTAATTGTTGCTCCATTTACATAATATATAGCAATCGCTTCATGCCATAATAGAAATTGTTTATCTTCTTTTGATTGGAAATTATTTTCGTTTTTCTCTTTTTTCACTATTTCGTAAAGCTCATTATATTGTTTTTGTTTCACACAATCTCTCATTACATATTTTACATTTTCAATATATTTTATTTTTTTGTTTTTGGTTAGTGCAAATATATAATTTGGATCAATACCAAGTCTTTCAGATAATTGATACAACAATATGCTAGATGGATAAATAATACCTTTTTCTATCTTACTAATTTGACTTTGTGAACATATTCCATGGCATAATTCAGATTGTGACATGTTTTTTTTCTTTCTAAGTTCTTTAATAATAATACCAAGATTGTAGAATTCCATCTTTCCTCCCTCAAATGTAACACTTTATGAGTATAAGAATATTTTCCAACTTTTAATGTAATGTAAAATTAATATAGTTACAATTACTAATTATATGGATTTATAGTTTCTTTTACAAACTTGTATCACAATACGAGAAATTATTAAAATATGGTTCACTAATAATCAATGGGAGTTTTATTCATGCCCACTGATTATTAGTCCACTCCAGGCAGGCATTTACAGAGAGTCCGACTTCTTTGCCACAGCTAAATTTTGAGGTGGGTATCTTACTGTCCGCAAATAGCGAAATTAAAAGAACTAAATATGATTTTCCACCTTTATTTCTTTTAATAGTTTCTTTTGATTTTTATATAAATCATTTCGAAGGAGCGTATTTTATGAAAAGAATGTTGACCGAAAGAGAGTTAGAAGTGGCTATTTATGTAGCAAAAGGATTTACAGATGTAGAAATTTCAAAAAAAATATATGTTACCCCTCGAAGAATTTCAACGATAATTAATCATATTAAAGAAAAATGGCATATTAATTCTAGAGTAGAATTAGGTATTTTAGTTTATCATTATGGTTTTATAGATGCACCCTTATTTTCAAATAAAGAAAATCATTTATTCGAAAAGGTTGCACAATAATTGACCAAGTATAATGTGGTTCATTTACAAATAAAAACAGAAAAGTCGCTGAACTTTTATTATTTAAGGTAATTCTGTATTCTGAAGGTAATGGGCATGTATGGCTTGCTAAAAGAAAAAATATAGATTGTATTTAGATATTTTAGTAAGACTAATTGTACCAGGAACTTTTAAAAGGTAAAAACATACCTTTAGACAATGTTTCTTCCGTAACAGCAAGTATAGCTTTTAATGTAGAAAATCCATCCATTTTGATTAAGCTTTTTCAAAAAGGGTGGGTTTCTTCAGTTTATAGGAAAGGTATACTTAACTTATAAACTGAAACTTTAATCATTAGAGCTGCCCGTTAATGCAGGATAAAAAATAAAATAAAATAAAATAGGTAAAAATGCCATCGCATCTTTACCTATCCTATAGATAAACAGGTTCTCATAAGAAATAGAAAACTTCCCTAAACACTATAAATATATTATTTTAAATTAATTGGTTGTTGTTGAGTAATACAATGGATCATACCACCATTTTTATAAAGCTCTCTTACATCAACCCCCACCACTTTACGATCAGGATAAAGTTTTTGAATCGTCTCATTTGCTATTTTATCATTAGGGTCATTATAGTTAGGTACTAAGATAACTTGATTCGCTATATAATAATTAATATATGAACCTTTATAATCAAGTTGCTTTCCGTTTTCTAATGTAACATTATTCTTGCTTAGCGGCAGATATACATACTTGTACTTATTACCCTCAGCATCTTTTGCCTGCAACAACTTGTTAATATCTTTATCAGACGTTCCCCATTCAGCTAAATCTTTTTTGTTTAATGTTATAATAGTAGATTTATCGTGGAATTTTGCAAATCCATCAATATGAAAATCAGTAATATCTAAGTTAGGTACTCCATCTAACCAAATAAAATTTGTTACCCCAAGGTCACTAATATATTTTTCAATATATTTTTCTGACAATTTTGCATTTCTATTTTTATTCGTTACAGCACTTCTAGTTAGTAAAGCAGTTCCATTACCATCTAATTCAAATGCGCCACCTTCAAGAACAAATTTATTCCAATAAATTCTTTCAATTCCTAACTGTTTACTAAGATTCTCACGAAGACGAGCATCTTTCTTATATGGTGTTTTCTTTCCCCATCCGTTAAATCCTGGGTCTAATATCTTTAGATTTTTGTCATTATCATAAACAAAAATTGGTCCAGTATCTCTCGCCCATACATCGTCAGTAGGTGCGATAAAGAAATCAATTTTCCCCATATTTACCCCGTGATCTATTAAAACCTCAGTAATTCTTTCTTTTTCTTCTTGATCATATGCAACAATATGAACTTTTTCGCCTTTGCTTAAAGCATTTGTCATTTGAATCCAAATTGGCTCTACTTCTTGCTGATATTTTTGCCCATATGTAAATTCATGAGGCCATTGTAGCCATGTTCCTTCATGTTTGCTTTTTTCATCTGGCATTGTATACTTTCCTACTTGTTTTCGTACCTCTACTTTCTTCATATCTTTTCTTTGCGTTTTTTCAATTTCCTTCGCCTGAACTTTCTCAATCCCTTTCCCTAGAGCATAACCACTGAAAATAGATGTGGTTAGTATAGCACTCATACACAAATTCGTTATTTTTTTCATTTCTTAACCTCCTTTTCTGTCTTACTGTAAACCTTTACATAGTGTGAAGGTCAAGCTTTTCCGTTTGAATTATTTAAATATTTTAAATATGAAGTGTAATTTGAATCGAACTTTATACAAAACAAGTAAGAATCAACTATTTCTACTATAATCATCATTTTTTCATAAAATCTTACACTCTTTTCTTATGTTATTCTTTTTATACTATGTACTGTATTATTTTCGAAAATAATACAGTACATGAAATTTCATATTAAATACATATTCATTTATTTATTGATTTGTTTATTCAGTTTATATTTAACTATTCAAAAGCAGTTACAATTCTCTCTTTCATTTTCTGTAATACTTCACTGCTCAATACTTTTTGACCAGCAGGAAGTTTTAATATGGCAGCGGCACCTTTACTAAGGTATATTTCTTGATCATTATTTTGATTTACTACCAATATTCCTTGTCCTTCAAATTCGAAATAACTAATATCTTTTGTTTCATTTGTATTATTCTTTATTGCTGTATATAATCCATATAAATCTTTACTTCTATTTTCTCCGCCCGTTCGAATCGGTTCAATATCATTCGCAACAATTAGTCCTTCTGGCTGCTCACCCTTCATAATAAACCACAACTTTTCATTTGTTGGTAATAGTAAATGCTTAAATTCAGAGCTATTTAAAATTTGCTGTGCTGGAATTGTTTCATAGATTGGTAACGAAAATGGAGATGTTATTATTTTTTCAAAGCTTAAATTTTCAGAAGAACTTCCCTTACTATATTGATAATCTTTTAATGCGATCGATTGTACCGATTCACTTTTATTTTTTGATGCATAACTAATTTTACTAGCGAAAATAATAACGGTCATTAAACACATGCACGGTATCACAAGCTTAAGTAGTTTTCCCATTTATGAACCCCCGCTTTTAATATTATTAGTTTGCATGGATATTATAAACAGTTTCACTCCACCAAAAATTATTATTGTTATGGAACGTACTGAAATTATGATTATAATGATCACCATACCAAGGGTCCATGTACGTTATATAATCTGTTCCATTTGTCCCTTTATAAAATCCATCAAGTACTACAAAGTGTCCGATGTTAGCTCCATTTTGCCACATAATGAGTGCAATCATCGGCTGATTACTATTAATTTGACTTTTGAACCAATCATACGATTTTGCTCCAGAACTTATAGCTGAGCTAACACCATATCCCGATAATCCATATTGTATTTCACGTGAAGTTGCAGGATTATTATATGATCCACCCTTAACATACCTAACGTACTGATCTTGTGAAGGAGTTTTCCCAAAATAATTTAAAACTGAAACCGAAGTGCCTGCCCAACACCAATTTGATCTTTCTTGTAATATGTTAGGTACAGATAATTTACGATCTATTGATGTATTTGGAGGATTTCCATTAATATACGCTGACGTTACATATACTTTTTTTCCATCTTTAAAATAATAAAACCAACGATTATCTAAATTTCCTGTCCAGTAATCTTTAACCGCTTCACCATACTCCCATCCTTTAAAAGATACTTTTGTATTTCCGGGAATCACATCTACAATATTTGCATTCAAACTTTTTGCCTCTCTAACATTTACATTCAATGGAGCTGTTGTTCCTGTAAATTCAACTTCCTCTGCTATTATTTTCTGAACACCAATAAAACTAAATGTGAAGAACAATAAAAACATACAAACAATAAAATGCTTTCTTCCCTTCATTTCTCCACCCCTTCATCAGTACTAAAAAACATCAACAATTCATCCTTATTAATTGTTCAAGCTTAATATTACATACTAACGAAAAATGACTTCTCATAAAGTGAAACTTTGATCAGTAGTGGTTTTATTCATCCCCCACTGATTGTTAGTTAAACCAATCGGGCTGCTCTGCAAATAGCGGGATAAATTCCAATACAAAAAAGGAGCCTATAAATTTTTATAGGCTCCTTTTTATTTCGTCGTTATTACTTAGCTAATTCTTTTGTACCCTTCATTACATCAATGAAGAATCCCCAGTTATTCACTACAGAAGAGATACTGATATGTTCATCTGGAGTGTGGACGTTAAAAATGTCTGGTCCGAATGAAATTGCATCTAATTCAGGCATTTTTTGAACGAATGCGCTACACTCAATCCCCGCATGCACAGCGAAGATTTCAATTTCTTTATTGTATTTTTCTTGATGCACTTTTTCAAATAAATTACGAATTTGTGAGTTTGGATTGTATGGCCATTCTGGATACTCTGACTCTATTTCAAATGTAGCACCAACTAATTCAGCAATATATTTGATTTCTTCTGCAACATGTTGTTTTAAACTACTTACAGAACTTCGCACTTCGTTACGTAATTTAATTTCATCTTGCAACGTTTCAATAACGCCTAAATTTGTTGAGCTTTCTACAAGACCTTTAATATCCATGCTCATACTTTGAATGCCATTTGGAATTAAGAATAATGATGAAATAAGCTGCTTTTGTGTCTCTTTAGCGAATACTTTTTCAACTTTTTCATCCAATTTTGTCAGTGTAACATGAACATCTGGATCAACAGCACGCATTTCTTCTTGTAATACACGTGTCCATAATTCTAGTTTTTCTTCTACTTGTCCTACATCTTCTGTACGAATTAAAATTGTAGCTACACTTTCACGCGGAATTGCATTCGTTTTTAATCCGCCGTGAACTTCACTTATGTTAAACTCCGTATGTGCTGATAAATCACGTAATACTCGTCCTAATACTTTGTTCGCATTACCGCGTTGTTTATCAATTTCCATACCAGAATGTCCGCCTTTTAGACCACCAACATATAGACGGTATGCATCCATATTCGCTGGCGTTTCATCCCAAATTACGGGAATTGTTTCAACAGCTTTCGCACCACCTGCACTACTTACAAGTAATTTATGATCTTCTTCAGAATCAATATTTATAAATATCTTTCCTTCAAAATGATTTGGATCAATAGCAAAAGCCCCGCCCATTGTCGTTTCTTCTTCAGTAGTGATAACGACTTCAAGTGCTGGATGCGTAATTTCTTTTGAATCTAATAAAGCTAATGCATACGCAACTGCAATACCATTATCAGCACCTAAAGTTGTTTGATTTGCATATAACATATCCCCAATGATTCTTAATTCAATTGGATCTTTTTCAAAATCATGTACTGTTGCTTGATTTTTTTCGCAAACCATATCCATATGACCTTGAATAATAATAGCTGGTACATTTTCATAACCAGCTGTTGCTTCTTTTTTAATAATGACATTTAATGCTTCATCTTGAATGACTTCTAAGTTACGCTCTTTTGCAAAGCCCACTAAATAATCACTAATTTCCTTTTCATTACCTGATCCTCTAGGAATCTTTGAAATTTCTGCAAAATGATAAAATACAGGGTGCTTTGTTAATTGTTCTAAAGTAGAATACATTTTTCAAGCTCCTTTCAAAATGAAAAAATAGTATGTAAGTCTTTTATCATTATACCATGATTCATTATTTTACCTTTCTTTTAACTTTTATTGTTCATTTTATGTAAAACACTCTTACAACATTGTAAGGGCATTGTAATCTATATCGATTTTTCTCATTTAATAATAGCCGTATACTTTTTAAAGAAACACATTAAAGGAGATAAAGAAAATGAAAAAGTTTTTAGCAATTATTACACTATGTTTATTATTTTCTAGTTTTACTATTGGCTGTGAGAGAGCGTCACTAAATAGAATTGGCAAAGATGTATATTACATGCAGATAAAAGGCGAAGGAACTATCGAAAAGGTAGATGGTAGAAACTTACGAAACGATACGCTGCCCGCATATGATGAAGATGGCGTCAAAAAACAAATTACATTTAGAAGTACAAAAAAAGAAAACAATCATAAATTAAATGCAGACGCGTTTTTACGCCTTTATGTAGATCAAGATGATAATAATAAAAATGAAATATCATCAATTGAAGTAAAGTCCTATGAAGAGATTCAGAAAGCAGATTTGCCTGAAAAAATAAGAGAAAAGTTTACTATTAAATAAAAAAACAAAAGAAAATGCTCTATGCATTTTCTTTTTTTCTTTTCACCTGTATATATTTTGAACTACTATTATTCATCAGTTTCTCTAACCGATTTATATTCTCCGTTAATGCACCTTTCACAAGAGAGAAATCTGTATTGGATTCTTCTTTTTTTTCTTTAAAAAACGAAGACTTTTGTACATTGACTTCAGCCATCTCTTCTCCCCCTTTTCAAAAAGATACAACCTTTTATTTATATTATATAGCAAATGTAGAAAGAGTGTACACTTATGATTTTCTTTTTAATTCTTCTTCTAATTCTTCTACTTGCTGCAACGTATCCCCTTTTATTAAAGAGAAATCGGTTGTATCTTCGTTATCTTCTTTAAAAAAATCATTGTCATAATCTTTTACCACTATAATCACCTCTACATGCTAGTGTAGGAATGATTGTCCAATTTTATTCAACTTTGTCGGATTTTGTTTTTAATTTATGTATAGAAGAAAAGGACAGAAGAAGATTCTGTCCTTATTTACTAAAATAACTATGATGTATTGTTAAATTATATACATTTTCAAAATCTCGATCTTGCAGGTTATTTTTCTTTCCATCAATAATAATGAAAACGTCACTTACTATTTTTGCTGGTATAATCCCGACATTTTCTACTTGCACCGCTTTCTGCTCATTCAATTGCTCGATATGTTCTAACGGAACGATAATACTAAATTGCGAGCGAATACCCCGAAAGTTTGTATTTAATTCTTTCGCGGCTTCAAAAACAACAATTTTCGCACCAATCTTTTCCCCATATGAATCTAAAAATGCATTTAAGCTCTTTGTATATTCCTCTTCTGTATGCCATTCCATCGTACCGAATACTGATGGGTTAACATTTTGAATAATTGTCGTGTATATTTCTCCTCTCGCTTTAGATGCAATTAATGATCGTTTTATTGATTGAACTGTCTTGCCAATATCGGTAAATTTCGCACCCCATATTTCTGAAATATTAGGTGTTAAAATGAACGCAATATCAACAAAAATAACCATTGCAGTAAACATTAAAAGATTTTTCCAGTGGGTTAAATCGATTCCTTTTATCATGAAATACACAGTGACAGATATGATAAACAAACCATACCAAGTCTTTCTAATACGTTGCTTCTTCTCCTCGTACAACTCTTCATTTTTCCAATAAAAGAAAACAAGGACTACAAAGACAATCGCTAAAACAAATAAGCCAATTCGAATGTTAGAGATCATTAATCACATCACCCTCCATTCAAAAACTACTCACGATATCATTACATGCGCAAGCTGCTCTCTTTATGACAAAAGACGTGGACAAGCTTCTAAATTTAGCTACATCGCATATATATTAGAAGGTGCCACGTCTTTTATCCTGCTATTTGTGGGCAATAAGACCCCCACTGATTAAAGTTTTACTTTACCATGAGTCTACATTGTATATGTAGACAAGCATCCATTTCAAATTTTCGTATTAAAAAGAAATATGTTTCGGAATTTCCCCTTCAGGTACTTCTCCATCCATACTTAAATAATAATGACGAATCGGACGTAAATCTTCATCTAATTCATAAACAAGCGGAATGCTAGTTGGAATATTTAATGAAACTACACCATCACTTGAAAGGTTATCTAAGTATTTTACTAGCGAGCGAATTGTGTTACCGTGTGATGAAATAATTGCTTTATTACCACTTTTTAATGTCGGCGCAATTTCTGAATGCCAATAAGCAAGTACTCTCTTCTCCGTATCCTCTAAACATTCAGTTAATGGGAATTCACCTTTTTTGAGTGTTTTATATCTTGGATCATTCGCTTCATATCGAGAATCGTCTTCAGTAAGAGCCGGTGGTCTTACATCAACACTTCTTCTCCAAATATGAACTTGCTCCTCACCATATTTTTGAGCAGTTTCATCTTTATTCAACCCTTGCAATGCACCATAATGCCTTTCATTTAGCTTCCAAGATTTATGTATTGGGACCCAAGTAAGATTCATCTCATGAAGTACAATCCATAACGTCCGAATTGCGCGTTTTAATACAGATGTATAAGCCACATCAAAAGTATATCCGTTTTTCTTTAATATTGCTCCTGCTTCTCTCGCTTCACTTAATCCGTTCTCTGATAAATCAACATCTGTCCATCCAGTAAAGCGATTTTCAAGATTCCATAAACTTTGTCCGTGACGAATAAGTACAAGTTTTATCATTATAATTCCCCTTTCGGAAATGTGAATTTTATTGTTCCATTGCGTACACGTATAAAGTATCTAGTAATGTATCTTTTTATCCATTCACTCTATGACCAAACGATAGTTGCCAAATGTATGGATAAAATTTGTTCTTTTTCAAACGATAAAAACAGAAGTTTTTTCATTATTTTTGATCGACTGGTATTTCCCGTTTTGATACCCAAGCATCAAAACCTGATCGGCTATTTGCCATTTCATTCATAACTTGGTGCCA
This sequence comes from Bacillus sp. GC_Bacil_1, assembly GCF_026540675.1. Lineage (NCBI taxonomy): Bacteria > Bacillati > Bacillota > Bacilli > Caryophanales > Bacillaceae > Bacillus > Bacillus sp. GC_Bacil_1. The sequence continues at coordinate 33,754 of NZ_JALNUG010000015.1, read as the reverse complement.
ATTGTCCTCACATGATTCACCAAATTTTGAAAAAATAACACCCATTTGTTGTCTTTGTACATCACTCAGTTTTTTCTCTAAATCTGCACCTTTTTCTGTTAAAGACAACTGTTTTACACGTCGATCATGCATAGCCTCATTACTCTCAATTAAGCCCTTTTCCACAAGTTGACGTAACGGTCCGTGAAGAGCTTGTTTACTTATTTCTAATAGTGATAATAACTCATTCACACTTATCCCTGGAAAACGTGCGATAAAAAATAAAATTCGATGATGTACTCGTTGAATGCCATATTCTTTTATAATTTCATCTGGCTTTTCAGTAAATGTTTTATATGCAAAATAAAATAATGCTAATGCCTCATTCATCTGTTCTTCTTTATGTTGTGTCATCTACTTTCCCCCTGTATGTAAATTATACCACAATCTAGTAATGAATATTTTAATCAACGCATTAGAACTTGTTCAGTCTATTGAAACATTCATTGCATAATTAGGAGCTGATTCATTTAAAAAAACAATACACTGTAAGTACATATTTATTGGATAGACTACACGAATTAGGAATTGAACATATATTTGGGGTTCCTGGTGATTATAATCTTGCCTTTTTAGATGATGTGGTGGCACATGAAAAGTTAAAGTGGATTGGCAATTGTAATGAATTAAATGCTGCATATGCAGCAGATGGGTACGCTCGCATAAAAGGAATCGCTACTCTTATTACTACTTTCGGTGTTGGAGAATTAAGCGCTATTAACGGTATTGCTGGCTCATATGCGGAAAACGTGCCAGTTATAAAAATCACGGGTACGCCACCAACAAAAGTAATGGAAAATGGAGCAATCGTCCATCATACGTTAGGAGATGGAAAGTTCGATCACTTTTCCAATATGTATCGAGAAATCACTGTGGCACAAACAAATGTAACACCTGAGCATGCTGCTGAGGAAATTGACCGTGTTTTACGCGCATGTTGGAATGAAAAACGCCCGGTTCATATTAATTTGCCGATTGATGTGTATAATAAACCAATTAATAAACCTACAGAACCAATTTTATATAAACCGATTTTAAGTAATAAAGAAGCGTTGGATAAAATGCTTCTACATGCCACTTCAATAATAAATAATGCCAAAAAACCTGTAATTTTAGCTGATTTTGAAGTAGATCGATTTCACGCTAAAGAAAATTTACATCAATTCGTAGAAAAAACTGGGTTTCCCATCGCGACGTTAAGTATGGGAAAAGGAATATTCCCAGAAAAACACCCTCAATTTATAGGGATTTATACTGGTGATGTAAGTTCTCCGTACTTGAGAAAAAGAATTGATGAATCTGATTGTATTATTAGTATTGGTGTGAAGTTAACTGATACTATTACAGGCGGCTTCACACAAGGTTTTACAAAAGAACAAGTTATAGAAATCCATCCCTACACTGTGAAAATTATAGATAAAAAATACGGTCCAGTTGTAATGCAGGATGTTTTACAACATTTAAGTGATTCAATTGCGCATCGTAATAAAGATACTCTTGAAATTAAGCCATTTATTTCAGCACCATCACCTTTTACTGAAGAGTTCAATCCAAAAGCACAAATGGTCACACAAAAACGTTTTTGGCAGCAAATGTACCATTTCTTACAAGAAAACGACATCTTAATTGTAGAACAAGGAACACCTTTCTTTGGTAGTGCTGCTATCCCTCTACCTAATAACACTGCATATGTAGGACAACCGTTATGGGGATCTATCGGATATACACTGCCCGCTCTACTTGGTACACAGCTCGCCAATTTATCACGGCGCAACATTTTAATTATTGGTGATGGTTCTTTCCAAGTAACTGCCCAAGAGTTATCAACTATACTACGTCAAAATTTAAAACCGATTATATTTTTAATCAATAACAACGGATACACTGTTGAACGTGCCATTCACGGCCAAAACCAACTTTATAATGATATACAAATGTGGGATTACAATAAACTATCAATGGTATTTGGATCAGAAGAAAAAAGTCTAACATTTAAAGTAGAAAATGAAGCAGAATTAGCAGAAGTCTTAACAAATATAACTTTTAATAAGAATCAACTTATCTTTATTGAAGTTATAATGAGCCAAAGCGATCAACCTGAATTGTTAGCTAAACTCGGGAAAAGATTCGGTCAGCAAAATTCTTAATATAAAAGCATAACCTAATTATACAATTGGTAGTGTAAAACTTGTTTTGAGAATAGTTTCGACACTCAAAATACATAAGGAAAAGGATGGAAAGCACCATCCTTTTCTATTTTAAGAGCATTCTTCGACTAACGCCCCGTATGACAAGCAAAAATTCTTAATCCATCTTTAACTTTATAGCTTTTGTCGCAATAAATGTTTTAATATGCTTATCTAATATCCTTGTCCCACCAAAATCATCCTCATAAAAACCTGTTATAGCAAAACCAGCTTCAATTTGGCCTTGGATTTGGTCTTCTAAAGTATGCGCATATTCTATTGTTTGATTTGAATCGATGTAATCTTGAACTTCATCCTCTGGTAAATAATCCAATGTTGATGAAGGAATTGAATGTTTAACATCAAGAATACCTTTTTGTTCTTGGTTATCATCAAAGATCCATAGTAACGGATTTGTAAATCCAGCAATAAGAATACCTTTATTCTTTAAAACCCTAGAAACTTCATTCCATACAAGATGAACATCTTTTACAAACAAATTAGAGACAGGATTTACAACAATATCAAAATAATCATCCTCAAAATCACCAAGGTCTGACATATCTCCTTGTACGGTTTTTAAAGACAAACCATCCCTTTTTGCTACCTTTTCATCTTGTTCCAATTGCTTCTTAGATATATCAGTTACTGTTACATCTGCTCCAGCAGCAGCTAGAACAGGTGCTTGTTGTCCACCACCTGATGCTAAGCAAAGTATCTTTAATCCATCTAATGACTTTGGAAACCACTCTCTAGGAACTGATTTTTCCGTAGTGACTGTAATCTCCCATTCACCTAATTTGCTTTTCTCAACAATCTCGCTACTTACAGGCTGCGTGTATCTAGAACCTTCTTCAACCTTCTTATCCCATGCATTGCTGTTTTGTTGTGTAGTATCCATCGCGATTAGTCCTCCTAACGATCTAGTTGCATTCAATGTGTAAGCTTAATGCTTTCCTTTTTCTATTAACCTGCCTAATAGTTCATACATAGTTGTCTATATTTATATTAACAGATAAATGCAAATAATTACCAAAGAATTCTAAAAAGACAAAGAATTACACATCTATTCCATTCATTTGAACTAATCGTAGAATTGGTAAGTTTTAAACAACTCACTTCCACATAAAAAAAGCATTCCAAATCTGTTAACAGTTGGAACGCTTTTTTATGTTATTTCATTTTTCAAGCTTTTAACTAAATCCTTTAAACAAATAAGCTATGATTTTTCTTTTTTATTCAGCAAGAGTTAACTGCCAAGATACACCATACTTATCATTTAACCAGCCAAACTTTTTACTAAACGGATAAGAACCTAAAGGCATAAGAATTGCTCCATCCTGCGCTAGTTTATGAAAGACCGTATCAATTTCTTCTTCTGTCTCACAAGTTACATAAAGAGACATAGCTGGAGTGAATGTAAAATTATGATTTACATAACTATCAATACACATAAACTCTTGGCCATTTAGCGTAAAAGTTGCATGAATTACAGTTCCCTCTTTACCAGGTCCATTTTCATCGTAGCGAGAAATACTTACAATTTCTGATTGATCAAATAGCGAAGTATAAAAATTCATCGCTTCCTCAGCTTTGCCCTCAAACATTAAAAACGTAGTAATTTTTTGATTTGCGTTACTCATATGGAGACAGCCCCTTGTTATGTATTTATGTAAAACATACGTCACTCAAAAACCGAACGTATATTCCTATTAATATATTGTCTATAAAAACGATGAGTTTGTCAATTATCTACTTTATTATTTCTTCTTAAATAATGCTGTCCAAAGAAATGATTCTCCAAACATTTCATTCGGTTGTTTCATTTGTTTCATCCTTCTAATCTCAATTACCTCAAATTCTTTAAATATCTCTCTTAACTTTTCTTCCGAGTATGCAAGACCACCTTGTAGACTCCACCCTCTATATACATCCCAATCTGTTATTTCTGATCCATTTCGCTCATCTAAATCGCCTGCCGCAAAACATGTTAATCCGAAATAACCACCCGATTTTAATGAGTTTTTAATTAAATCCACATAATTTATTCTTCTATGCGGTGGAATGTGATGCAAACAGCCCGAATCGTATACAAAATCAAATTCGTTTTGAACCTCTAAATTAAAAATTGAATTACAAATAAAATGAATTCCTATTCCTTTTTCTAATGCCCTCTCTTTAGCCCAATTAATGCCCTCTACAGATAAATCCACTGCTGTTACATCAAATCCTTGAGTCGCTAAATAAATGGCATTTCTACCTGGACCACATCCAAGTTCTAATACTTTCCCTTTTGAAACTCTCTCTTTTTTTATATACGAAACTAGATTCTCATCTGGAATATTTTCAAAAAACGGAACATCTTTTTCTTTATTCTCATAAAAATCATTCCAAAATGGTTCTGCAGGTCTTAATAATGAATCAAGCATTTTTAAAATGTCTTCTTGTGTGTGTAACGTTTCAGTTTTCATTAATACCCCTCCATAAATTAATAGTCAGAAAATTATTATATATCTTTTCGAACTTTCAAACAAAGAAAAAACTCCTATATTCAATAGGAGTTTTTGTCTTTAAAATCCGAGTACAGCTAACCATTTTAACAATTTCTCTTCTCGCGCTTTTAAATCATCATTCCTAAACTTGCCTAGTTGTATTTCACTAACAACTTCTCCGTCCTCCATAAAAAGAACTCTTTTTGTTTTCTCTGCTACCTATACAACATGAGTCACTTAAGAAGGTTACTTTGCTGAAAAATAAAGCCGATTTCGTTAAGGGATATTTTTGCTAACGCCTCTTCTTTCATACATGTTATTTCATACAATCATACTTTTCTAATAAAATAACGCTTTTGTTCACTTTTTTGATACATTTACGAAACATTCATGTGTTACCTTCATTAAGTTCTTTTCTTTTTATAATGTCGTGTGAGATATACCAACAGAGGAAGCCCTAGATCCCCTAATCTTAGGGCTTTTTTATAAGAATTTTATACATTTTATTATTTCCACTAACTCTTTAAATTGTATATACATAATATAAAATTTTCATGTTGTTATATTTTTTGATGGCCTCTTATCTTTCCTTAAAAGGCTTTTTTTCAAATAACGCTTTTATTTAATTTATATTTAAAAAGTTCCTTTTCATAAAGACTTCCCTTATATGCTATACTCATTCTTAAATAATTGTATAAGGAATGTTAAAAATGGATGATAGATCGTCAAGACAATGGAAATTGCGACAAAAGTTAAGAGCACTGAAAACCAAAAACAACAATGACACAAACCCTTTGTTTAGTGAATGCCTTGAATCCCTAGGAAACGAAACTCTCATTTTCTCCCAAGAAAAAAGCCAACAGATTGCTACTATTTTAATGAATTCATTTCCTATAACTGTCTCGGGAAGAATAGATTGGGAACAGATAGATAACCAATTCATAGCTTCGAACAAAGAACAAATAATTTCCCTTATTAGAGCAAACCAACTAGATTTTGACGAACAGATTTTTATAATATGGGATAACTATGAAATCCCTGTAGTAAGTACAAATCTTGATAAAGTATTCCAATCACTAGTTGACGTTGATGCAGTCAGTTTTTATTACTGGCTATTAGACAAAGAATATAGATTCGTAATTGAAATAAATGATGAAGAATTGATTAGGGTTGGGTTTCGCTAATACTCTAAGCATATTTCCTCATTCTACTGATCTGCAAAATTTAAATTGTATTATTTATCAAAGACTTAAAATATACGAATGTCACGTAAACCGATTGGTGTTAATCATGTTTATGTTTATAATTACGTTGATTTGGATAACTTGCATTTATAAAATGTAAATGTTTTACAAATTCAAGTTAAACAAACATTGTTATATCAAGGTTTGTTTGACCTAACATGTTATATTCTTGATATAACGCCCTTAAATCGTTGCTCTATATTTTCAGATTGCTGTAAATCTATCCGTATATCACTTTTTCCTGCCCCCATATAAAGAGCGATATTTGAGGTGAATACTTTTGTAACAAATCGTGAAAGAATATATCCACATATACATCCGCCAGCTGAAATAACAACATATTTTGTTACATATAGTTTTTGAATATCTTTACTTGTAATGCCGATAGCTTTCATAACACTAATTTCCCGATAGTATTCTTCCATCAGTTAATGAATTAAGTGTTTTAAAAAGAGGATAAGTAATAGAGGGACCTTTTTGAGGTAAGTTCGATGACTGGTATAAATCTTCAAATTCATTTATCTAATTTACATCTGTTAACTGAAATTCAATAAGATATTCTCTTTCTCCCAAATTTCGTTTTAATCTTTCTAAGTCTTCATTGCTTATTACAAATCGCTTTGAACTAACGATTGATGGATTCATTTGAACATCACGAACACATGCTGATATCGTAAATTCTTGTTCTATATTATTTTTTATAATCCATATTTCATCTCCAATATGCAGATTGTATTTTTGCATAAAATAAATCGGTACACCTATTTCCCCTTTACTAATCTGTATCACTTTATTATTTAAATCTAATAAAAAATTAAAATTAGCGTTTTGTTTCACGGAACTAATATCTATTACGCTATTATGTTCGCCTTATTTTTATTTTGTATAAAAATGTTATACCCGTTTACTTGTACTTGGATCATCTCTGCCGTTTGCCACTTTTTTACAAAAGGAGTTTTTTCTACAAATGAATCCATTGACTTTTGATTTATTTCTCCGGTATGAATCTGTACGACGTGCGGTGCGCTTGATACTTTAAACAATCGATCATAGATTTATAACGTTACTTGAAGCACTAGCCATTAAAAACTTGATAACTTGATAAACATAAATAAAATGATAATTATCATTTTATTTTTAGAGAAATCTCTTTTTAACATTCTCCTAATCATATGAAGCTAGTTCCCTTCATTTCTTAATATTTTCTTCGTCACTATAGCTATTAATATCATTATGAAACTAATAGCAAATATAGGTAAATAAATTTTCGCACTGAATCCTTCAAACATAAAACCATATACGACTTGCCCAATTGGCGCCATACATTGAGATACCGCTGTTATAATTGCCATTACTTTTCCTAGATTTTCATTTGGTGTTTTCTTTTGGACTACAGTAATCACATAGATGGATACAATTGTCATAGTCATTGCGATTAGAAGAGAAGAAAGTATAAAGAGGATAAATGGTGGATAGTATCCTAAATTAAGAGTAAACGGTGTAACTGATAGTGCCACTGGTATTACTAATAAAACTATGATAAGCATCCAATTATATAATGTTTTCATCTGTAACTTTTTAGCAAAGAAACCGATTGACAATGCACCTAATATAGTTGCAAAATCAATTAATCCCATTCCAATTCCATACATCGTATCGCTACTCTGCATAGTTACTCGTAATATAATAGGTCCTCCAACAACAAATAACGGTGTCAAAATTAAGTTTAGTAAAGCTGCAAGTAACATAGCCTTCAAAATAAAAGGTTGCTTTAAAACATAAAGAAAACCTTCTTTCATATCTTTTACAATTATCGGTACGATATGGCCTTCCTGTATTCTTTTTATAAATGGTATTGTAATAAACATTTCTAAAATTGCAGATAAAAAGAAAGCGAGACAACTTATTATTACGAGCATTTTCAAACCAATTATGCCGTATAATATTCCTCCTAGTACAGGTGCAACTATATTAGATAATGCTTGCACACCATTTACGATACCGTTTGCTTGTTCTAACTTTTTCTCTGGAACTAATTGAGGAATACTCGCCATTACAACTGGTGCGTACATTGCACTAACGACTGCTAGTAAAAACATAATTGTTCCAATCATTAAAATAGATACCGATTCAGTTAATAACAAAACTATAAAACTTAATACAATAGCAGCGTTTATAAAATCAAAAATGACCATTACATTACGGCGGTTGAAACGATCTGCTATTGCTCCGCCAAGAGGTGCTAGCAGAAACGGAATACTCGTTACCGCATATAACCCTGCGAATATATCTGCACGCCCTGTTATATCTAGCACATATAGTGAGAGAGCAAAACGTAATAGTGTTGAACCTAAAATAGTAATAATTTGACCACTTACCATTAAGTGAAAATCTTTCAAGGAAGATTGAATACTTGCTGGCATCCTCGTCACATCCTTCATTTAACCTAGACCGACTGTCGGTCGATAATACTTAAACAGAAAATCACTATTTCTGTTTAATTAAAACTTCCATCATATAATCAAAAGATCCCTCTTTCGCTCCGACAGATGCTTCCATCATTTTGATATAAGCTTTAGCTCTGTTTATCATTTCTTCAGGTTTCCACTGGAATAAACTATCATCAAATATGACTTGCGCTGAGGAAATTAACAGTTCAATCGTTTCTTGTGGGTATGAGGTACAAAATATGCCTTCTTCTATTCCTTGCTCTAAAACTTCCGTTAATACAGGAGATAAATGTATAATGGACTGCACTAAACTTTTCTGATGCATTTCTGCATTATTTGGTTGATGGAATTGTTCAATCATTTTTTCTTTTACATCTCCCGATTTTGGTGATTGTTCCATTAAAATTTTAAATAACTTATCTAAAACTGGAATATCGGGATTGGAGACAATCCTTTTCGCCTTAGTGACATCCTCTTTAATAATCCTCATAATGATTTCATCCATTACTTCCTCCTTCGACTTAAAATAATGATAAAACGTCCCCTTTGCTATACCAATTTCTTTTAAAATGTCATTCACGGTTGTTTTCGTATAGCCTTTCGTAAGAAACAAACGCTCAGCTATTTCTAAAATTTCCTTTCTACGCTCCTCATACTCTTTTACAATTCGCATTCAAGTTCTCCTTCTCACTAGACCGACTGTCGGTCTATTAAAATTATATGTTTAGTTTGCAAAAAGTTTCCTATTATCGTACATATACAACACCATACTTTCTATTTCCTTTATGGATTTTTTAAAATATTTTAATACGGTGAATGAAATTTCAAGAATTACTCTTTAACACCTCCCTTGTACTTGTATCGACTTCTTTGTATAAAAAAAGAGCCGCAACGCTTTGCGACTCTTTGACAATAATACCTATTTAACGGCCACGTCGTTGCTGACCTTGCTTTGTACTACCTTTTTTATTACTTGGCTTATTAAATGATCGGTTGTTTTCATTTCTCGAACTATTTCTTGAATCATTTCTTGAGCTATTTCTAGAATCACGTCTTGATTCACTTCTCGAACCTTCGCGGCTATCTCTTTGACGATTTTGACCTGATTTCTTCGGAGCTGGCTTTGGTACCGGTTTTCCATTTTCATCTACACGTTTTATCTTCGGTTGTTCGATTATTTCTCTTTGTATTGGTGCACCAAGCGTTTTTTCAATTTCTTCTAAATGTTTTTCATCTTTCGCTGCAACGAACGTAATTGCAAGACCTGATCCACCTGCACGTCCTGTTCGGCCAATGCGGTGAATATAACTTTCTACATCTTCAGGGATATCAAAGTTAAATACGTGCGTTACACCATCTACATCAAGTCCACGAGCTGCTACATCCGTTGCGATTAAGTACTGAATTTTAGCTTCGCGGAAACTCTTCATAACTCTTTCACGTTTCGCTTGAGGTATATCACCATGAAGTTCAGCACAATTATAACCTAGTCCTTTTAAATTATCATAAAGCTTACTTGCTCTAACCTTTGTACGACAGAAAATAACTGCTAAAAATGGCTGATCACGATCCATAACAAAACGAAGTGCATCTGGCTTTGCACGATCTGTCGTCTCAATGACACGCTGTTCAATTGTATCTACCGTTACTTCTTCACTTTGTACTTGAATCATTTGCGGCTCATCCATATAACGTTTCGCCAATTTTTTAATATCTTTTGGCATCGTTGCTGAGAATAACATCGTTTGTTTACTACCAGGTGTCTCATCTAAAATATCTTCAATATCATATAAGAAACCGAAATAAAGCATTTGATCCGCTTCATCTAGTACAATCGTTGAAAGATTACTTAAATCAATTGTTTCACGTCGTATATGATCTAATAATCGTCCTGGTGTTGCTACAACAATATGTGTATTACCTTTTAATTTTCTCAACTGTTGTGCTACATCTTGCCCACCATAAATCGCTAGTACATTAATATCTTCTCTTTGAACAAGCATTTTTTTAATTTCAGTTGTAATTTGCAGGGCTAGTTCCCTTGTTGGTGCAACAATTAAAGCCTGAACATCACTAGACTCTGGATCGATTTTTTCTAAAATCGGTAACACGAATGCTAACGTTTTACCCGTTCCTGTTTTCGCCTGCCCAATAATATCTTTACCTGACATAATAACAGGAATTGCCTTCTCTTGAATTGGTGTTGCTTCTGTAATTCCATTTTCACGTAATGTATGATTAAAAGTTTCACTAATTCCTAATTCTAAAAAGTTTTTCAAATAGACCACTTCTTTTCCTTATTTTTCACATTAGCTTTCATTGTACCATTTGTTTCGCCAAATATGAAAAATAAAAAAATTCTTATCTTCTTTTTTTATATTCATCCTGTACTAGATGAACAAATTCTTTTTGCTTTTTCTCAGATTTTATTAATGCTTCCATGTTAGTAGAAGACAAAATGAACTTCTTAATTTTTCTATTACTCCAAATTAAACTTGTATACTTCGGATCTTCATGTAGATTTCAAAACCACTCTAATTCACTTAATTTTGCGATATGGTGTTTCAATTTCATGTCATTTCGAGGATAAAATAAAATGATATCTGCTATTACATCAAATAACGAACCCATCTTCTCCCCCCTATACCCTTGCTCAAATTATATATATTCTTCTTTACATATATACTTCAATTTTACCGAAATATAATGTTACTGATTTGGTTGAACTCGCAAAATATATGAACTAAAAAACCGATCTTTTCGATTTAGGAAAGACCGGTTTTCATTAGTTTATACAGTAAGCTTTCCTCCATGATAGCAATAATACTGTGCTGCTTTAAGACTTTTAATCCTATTTAAAGACTGTTCCGCCCTTTCTATATCTAAACAAAAATTCGGATTAGCTATAACTAATTCTCGATTCTCTTGAACCGCTGCATCTCCTGTAATTACACAGTCTAAATTCGGAAAATATAATGAAATATGCCCCGAGGTATGTCCTGGCGTTGCCACTACTTGACATTCATTATTCAAAATCATTTGACCATCATGTACTTTTTCATCGACGGAAATATCTTTTATATTTTTTAACTGTTGTATAAACCATTTGCCAAATTCTTTTTCTTCATTTGGCATACGTTCTAACATTTCTTCAGCTTGAACTAACCTCTCTGATTTTATATCACCATTAATATAGTTAGATTCAATTTCACTAGCAATAACATTAATATTTGGATATTTCACTTTAAAATCATATACAGCCCCTATATGATCGTCATCATAATGGGTAATAATTATATTCTTTAAGTTTTTCATCTCATATCCATGTTTTAATATTGCATTTTCAATTAAAGGTAAAAAACTTGGATATCCTGTATCAACTAACGTTAATTCATTATGTAATATAATTAAACTTGGATAAATACATTGTTTTTGCCCGTTAAATTCGAATTCAATTGGTAGTTCTATTATTTTCATTTTTCTTCCCCCATACCGCTTATAAAATGCATAATAATAACTAAATCACCCACATACATCTTACAATATATATAATATGTAACGGAACACTGTGAATCGTTTCATAATCCAAATTATATTATTTTGAACAGGTATTCCCCTATTTTTATGGAAATATATAATTAAGAAAAACAATAAAATTGATTAATCTCTCACTTCTTTGTCCATCCTTTTAAAAAATCTATGTTTTTGTAAAAGGAGTGTTTATATGGAGAAACAGACACTTTGGAAAAAGTTCAAAAAAAGCTCTGTAAACCTCGGTAAATCCAGCGTATATGAAAGTATTATTTTATTCTACACAATGAAAAAGAAAGAATTACCTACTAAAGCAAAATTCATAATATTAGCCGCTTTATCTTATTACGTATTAACAATCGATTTCATTCCAGATATAGCTGCTATTATTGGGATTGGCTTATTAGATGATGTTTTAGCAATCGCTGTAGCGCATAAATACGTTATGAGACACGCAGATGCTGAAATTCGAGAGAAGAGCAAAGTAAAGATGGAGTCATTATTTACTTCAGCACAAGCATAATTAAACTATCTAGTCATTTACCATGAGAGCATTGCAGAATAAATTCCTAAACAGTAAAAGAATTTCTCTTAGTCCTCAAACCGTAAACAAATAGGGTGTCAGCACTTGTTCCTAAGTTCTGGCACCCTTTTATTTGTTCTTATTTCTATCTGTTATACAGTTGCATGTGTCCCCTTATACAAAACTGCTATTGCCGCGACTATAAGGATCACACCCATAAAAGCAGGTGCCGCATGACCAAGTGATACATAGATTTGTCCTCCAATAATAGGACCAATCATTCTTGCTAAAGCTTGAATAGATTGGCTTCCACCTTGAATCCTTCCTTGTTCACTAGAACTAACAGACTTTGAAAGCATCCCGTTGAATGAAGGCCCGAAAATTGAATCCCCAAAACCATACATCAGCATTCCAACGATAAGTAGTGGATAGAGTGAAAACAAAGCTGATGCCGCAATAAAACTGTATCCTATAATCTCCGAAACCATCCCAAGAATTGCTATTTGTTTATCACTAAGCTGGATCAAAAGCTTTGGCATGATAAAACTTTGTGAAAAGATGTCTTGAAAGCCCAAAATTGAAAACATAAGTCCGATTAATGCAGGTTTCCAACTGAAAGTATCCATTGTAAATTGCGTGAAAATTGCTTGTAAAGATCCGTTAGGTATCCAAAGTAAAAACGCTGAGACAAGTAACCATTTTAAACTTTTCATGGAAAGTATGTTTGCTAGCTGTGCAAAAGGATTTAACCTTACAAAAGTAATCTCTTTCAACCTATTATTTTTTTCAAGACTCTCAGGCATATATTTGATCCCATATACAACATTTATTAACGTTATGATTGCACCAAAATACATAGGTACAGTATCACCAAACTTGGCAAGTCCCCCCCCAATGGTTGGACCAATGATAGTTCCCGCACCTACAACTGCACTCACCCATCCAAAGTATTTCGTTCTCTGCTCTTTTGGAATGATGTCTGCAAAGTATGCGAAGATAGTACTTATGCTCCCGCCTGTTATTCCTTCTATTATGCGTCCAGCAAATAGTACCCATAAAGCTCCTCCTATTCCAAAAACTAAGTACCCAATTGCAGAACCAAATAAGCATATTAAAAGTAATGGACGACGGCCATACTTATCGCTTAAAGCCCCGAGTACTGGGGCAGCTAAAAACACGCAAGCCGCATATACGGAAGTTAGTAGTGTTACAACTAATGCTTGTTCTTCCGGATTACTTATATATGGCTGTACTAAGAATGGGACTACAGGCATGATGATACTGAAACCTATACCACAAAGAAATACAGAAATAAGTCCGAATAGTAAAGCATGTTTATCTATGCTTTTTTCAGTTTCCCTTTCATTTTGTGATCTAAATATAGACATTTAACTTCTCTCCTTAAAATACTTTGTTGCTTCGTCAACAAAATAATAACTCCGTTTTGTTGATTAGTCAACAAAAATGACATAATAAAAAAACAGCCTATTCGCATTAGAGTAGGGCTGCCATTTCATTATTAAAATGTATTACGATTTAATATGTATACCTTGTTTCTTTATTTCTGCATCCAAATGTCTACTATACTTTTCCACGAAACGAATTATACTGTCGAATTCTTCTTTAGTTACTTGCTCAAATACAGCTTTATCCCGCTCATGAAACTCTTTGTGCAGATTTTCATGGATTTTATAAATTTCTTTCCCTTGTTCGGTAAGCCTAAAATAAATTTCTTTCTTATTTTCTGACTTTTGGTAGCTTTCAATAAAACCTTTTTGTATGAGCTTCTTAGTCATTCTACTTATAGCACCGCGAGTCACATAAAAAGCCTCTGCGAGTTGTGTCACGTTAGAATCTGCATTGTTTTCAATATATTCAATGCAGTGAACTTCAGAAGACTTAAAACCTTTAAGACCTTCTTCCATCTTATCTTTATTAAGCCAAACCAGCTTATTATATAATTCCCTGAAACCGTTCATGACCTGTTCTTCTTTATTCATGACCTGCCCTCCTCACCGCTCATTAGCACATTAAAACTATTATATTAAATTTCTGCTCATGTTTCGACAATATTGAAATAATTATTGTAACATTCAAGATATGTGTAAAAATTGGCGCTTAAATAAAACCATTCATTAAACAGTAAATTTATTGCTACTTACAGTAAACGGTAGACAAAAAGTAAGAGCTAAGATTATTTCTCTTAGCTCTTCTTTCATAAAACTATTTCACTTCATTAGCGACAAAAAAGTGCTCACATACACTTGATATACGCTGTAAGTCTACGTTCCCACCAGATATAACCGCTACTACTTTTTTTCCTTTTATATAGCTATCAACTTTTCCTGCAAGAAGTGCAGCAGTTGCTAATGCACCTGCACCTTCTACAACAGCTTTCCCACGTTGTAATAAATCTTTCATCGCTACTTCCAGTTCTTTTTCTGATACAGTTACAATATCATCTACTAATTCTTTTACAATTTCAAATGTTAATTCCCCTGGTATTTTAACAGCGCAACCATCTGCAATAGTAGGCGCCTCATAATGTTCTACAATTGCTCCTTTATCGTAAGATGCCTTCATTCCATGAACATTATCTGCTTGGACACCAATTATATTAATCGATGGATTAAAAGATTTTAATGCTACAGAAATACCAGAAATAATTCCGCCTCCACCTATTGGTACAATGACAGTATCTACATCCCACATATCATCAAGAATATCTAATCCAATTGTACCTTGACCAGCCATTACCTCTACATCATCATATGGATGTAAGTATGTCTCACCTGTTTCCCTTATAATTTCTTCACATTTTGCCTTTGCATCATCAAAGGTTTCACCATGTAAAATCACTTCAGATCCATATCCTCTAGTTGCTTCAACTTTTGCCTGAGGTGCAGAAATTGGCATAACAATTTTACTCTTAATACCGAGTAAATGAGCAGATAATGCAACTCCTTGTGCATGATTACCTGCTGAACATGCAATTACACCTCTTTCTTTTTCTTGACCCGTGAGCCGCGACATTTTATTAAATGCGCCACGAAATTTAAAAGAACCCGTTAATTGCATATTTTCTAATTTCAAATGAATTTCTCCCCCCGTTTTACTAGTCAAGTAAAACGATTTTACTAATGGCGTTTTACGAGCATTTCTATCTAGAATCTTGTGAGCTTTTTTAATATCGTCTATATGTAATGGTAGTTTTCTAGTTATCATACTTACACCTCTTCCACTGTTCTATTCCTAAGTTTTCGTAAGTCGTAGCTCCTTTATACGAAAAGAAAAAGTCTTTATATATGTACCCCACTCTGAAATAAACACATTTGCAAACAATTTAACATCCTCTTCACATCACGTTCTTTATAATGATTTAAACATGCAATTTGGATCCAATTATTCTTTTGTAAATAAGATGACTCATAATGAACGATGTATCCTTGTAATGCTAATGCATCGCCTACTACTTTAGAAGAATGATCCTCGCTCAATACAATAGTAAGTATAATTGGCGCGGCATGTTCTTTAGGTGAAACAAGCTTTAAGCTCATATCAGTAATAACTTCTTCAACATAATCGTATGTCTCTTTAATTTTTACAAATGCCTTTTCATCTTCAAATCTCTTCAACGCTTCTTGCAATGCATAAATTAAATTCCATGATTGTGAGTATGGAATGCTTTCATTTTCTTCATACATACCAATGTCCATATAAGCCGGCACAGCCTCGTTTATTTTTACAATGTGGTTATGAAAAATGAAAGAAATTCCTGTATATGATTTAATCGCTTTACCGCTAACACCACTTGCAAAATACACATCCTTCAAGTCTATTGGTATTGCTCCAATTGAGCTTATGCAATCTACACATAGTTTCATTTGATTCTCGTTACAAAGAGTATTTAGCTCGTTTAAATCGTTTAACATTCCAGTAGATGTTTCATGATGAACAAACCAAAGCCATTCATAATTTCCGGTTGTCATTATTTCTTCTAATTCGTTATAAATAAACGGCTCTCCCATTTCCTTTTTATACGTATCAAAATGTAATTGTGCTCGTTTTGCATGCCCAACTAATCTATTTCCAAATTCTCCATTTGTTAATACTAGTCCTTTCCCTTTTAAAGAACGTAGTTGCAAAGCAATTGCATCATTTGCTAACGTCCCTGTTCCTAACATAAGCTGTACATGTTTTGCTTTTGTCATGTGAAGTAACCGTTTTTTCACATTGTCCATCGTCACTTGAAATGACTTAGAGCGATGCGAAATAGGCCGCGTAGAAAATGCCTTTCGAACATTCTCTTCAATATCTACTGGACCAGGTAAAAACGTGTATTCTTTCGTCATAATACTTCCAACACTCGATTCTTCAAACATAGCAGGGGTAACATACATTGGCTGGAAGGCTGCTTCTTCTGTACCAACTAACGTATGGAAAGATTTGAATCCCATTTGCTCATATAAAGCTAGTTCACGTGTTGTTGCAGAAATGAGTGCCAATTCATATCCATTTAGAAGCAAATAACGATGTAGAAAACGAATTAATCCTAATAACGCTCTTCCATTCCTATATTCACGTTCTACTGAAAGTAAACGAATTTCATACACTTTTTCTCCATGCTCTTGCAAATAAATATCTAAATTTGAAATTTTATAATCTAACGAGAATGGTCGTTTTCCCCGCACCGCGACCATACCTACTAATCTATCCTCATCTAAACAAATTAAATATGTATTTTCTTCATGAAACCGATCTATACGAAACCGGTCTTTCGTTTCTTCATGTTGCGGAATCTCTTCTACAAAAGTTTTATAATTCAATTTATGTATACTTTCAAATTCCCAATCTTGATCAGCAACTTTATAAATTAACCCCATGCCTTATCTCCTTTATCTATTTAATAAAAAATGATAAGTGGAGATTATCCCCACTTATTAAACATTCATTTTATTCTCGATTTACATATAGAATAAGTACAATAATCATTCCACTTAAAATAGTCGTAACAATAGAATAAGAATAAAAAATCATACAAATTGGTAAACAAGCAATCGTAATTAGTCCTGGCTTCGTAAATCCTTTAAATATTAAATAAAATACAATAAAAATGCCTATGAGGGTAAGCGCTATCAAATAATCAAATGCGATTAATCCTCCAATAAATGTTGAAATACCTTTACCGCCCTTACCTTTAAATAAAACTGGGTAAATATGTCCAATAATAACGGCCAATAATGTTAACATTACGAATGTAGGATCTTCAAAAAGATATTTTGCAA
Organism: Bacillus sp. GC_Bacil_1; assembly: GCF_026540675.1. Classification (NCBI taxonomy): domain Bacteria; kingdom Bacillati; phylum Bacillota; class Bacilli; order Caryophanales; family Bacillaceae; genus Bacillus; species Bacillus sp. GC_Bacil_1. The sequence continues at coordinate 16,004 of NZ_JALNUG010000015.1, read as the reverse complement.
CAGTAACAACGATTGCCCCTTTAATCGCATCACCTAAAAATGTAGCGATGAAATACCCTTTTCCATATACGCGCCCCATATTTCTTGCACCAGGATTTCCGCTTCCTTCACCCCTAATATCAACGTTATGTCTCAATTTTGTTACTATATAAGCGGTCAAGATGTTTCCAATTAAATAAGAAGCCATCAAATATAAAAACTGCATACTATTAATCATGTAATCATTCACTTTCTACATGGGATTACATATACAATATTCAATTACTACGTATATTGTACGTTTTAACATACATCCCTTTATACATTTTAACATCATATTTTTACAAATCATACAAAAATTCTCATACGCTATTTTTAAAAATATATATCTCTCATTAAATAATATGTTCCTTTCACTGCCATTTCTGCTTGTGATACAAATACAATTTCTTTAATACTTTCTTCACAGCATTTCTTAAATGCAGCAAATATTTCAGGAACTAAACGCAATATACTGCCACTTACTGCAATTGGAGTTGAGTGCTTAAATTGCATCTTGTTATAAACATCTACCGTAATTCTTGCTAATTCCTTTCCAGCTCGCATTATAATTTCATGCGCATAATCATTGCCATTTCTCGCTGCCTGAATAACTAATGGCGCGATTGCTGCAATTTTATCTTTAGAAGAAGTATATACTAAGCTTTTTATATGAGACGGTGTCAACAGTTGAAACTGACTTTGAATATTCAAACTCAATGGACAAAGACTGATTCCTTGATCGAATTGAATTGCCATTTTCTTTAAAGCTTGTAATGCAATCCAATATCCGCTCCCCTCATCACCTAAAATATGTCCCCATCCACCGCTATACTGATATACTTCTCCTTTCTTTCCTATACAAATTGCACCTGTACCACCTATAGTTAATATTCCATCCTTTCCTTTTAAAGCAGCTGCATGCGCGATCATTGCATCATTAAAAATTTCAATTTTTGTTCCGTATTTCTTTTTTAAACGTAATGTTAATTCATTTGTATTCGCTCCGCTTATACCAGCTAATCCTAAACAAATACAAACGCAATGCTCATTTATTAAATTCTTCTGGCATTGATCAATTGCTTCCATAATATGCAAAAGTGCCTCATCAAAATCTATTAATACATTTCCAAATCTGCTCATACCTCTTACAACTTCATTTCCATTTTGATCAAATGCAATTGCCTCTGTCTTCGTTCCCCCGCCATCTACTCCGATCATATACTTCATATGTTCGCCTCATTTTCATTTACATATTGGAGGGAATGTTACATTCCCTAAAACCACGGAATTCTTAGCACCTGTTGCGCTCGGCACATTACTCGGATTACGATAATACGTTTCGTTTGCTAAAACCGCAAAGGCGATCGCTTCTTTCGCCGCTGAGGAATAGCCTAAATTTTCTTGAATAAATATTTTGCATTTTTCTTCCTTTAATCCAAATCGTATCATTTCAACAAGTGTACGATTATAACTTCCGCCCCCGCCTAATATTACTTCATCGATTTCATAATACGGAAAAATAAATTCCTGATAATGATGAACAATTGAACTTGCTGTAAACATCGTGACAGTTGCCAATATATTTTCTCTACTATGCTTTTCAAATCGATTCAATAATTCAGTCACAAACGCTTCTCCAAACTGTTCTCTACCTGTTGATTTCGGTGGATTTATTTTCAAAAATGGGTGGTTCATACAATATGTCAAAATTTCTTCTACAACTACCCCCTGTTTTGCAATCTTACCATTTTGATCATATGACAACTGAAATAACCTTTGGCATACTTCATCCATTACCATATTACCTGGACCTGTATCAAATGCTATAACGCTCTTCTCACTTAGTTGACTTGGTATTACAGTCACATTACCAATCCCGCCGATATTTTGTAGTAGTCTATTTTTAGTTTGGTGACGATATAAAATAATCTCTGAATATGGTACAAGTGGTGCACCTTGTCCTCCAGCTGCCATATCCATCGTTCGAAAATTGGAAATAACTGTCGTATTCGTTTCATACGCTATTACTGCTGGTTCCCCAATTTGCAAAGTTGAAGAAAGAATATTACCTTCTTGCTTTGGCTGATGATAAATCGTTTGTCCGTGAGAGCCTATTAAATCTAATTGTCTCAAAGGAAAATTGGCCTCTTTACAAACTTCCTTTACAGCATTGGCGAAGCATAAACCAAGTTTAAAATTTAAACTACATATAAGTTGGACATTCGAAGTTTCAATTGATAACGCTTGTTGGATCTCATTTTTCATATCATTACAAAATGGAACAGTAGTAAAATGGATGAGTTCGATTTTAGAATCTACACCACTTCCTTCTATATGAACGAGCGCTACATCTATTCCATCTAATGAAGTACCAGACATTACCCCTGCAATATACATAACGTGCATGACCTCCTATTTACTAAAAAACAATCATGTAAGTAACGAACGTACAACCAATCGAAAACAATATAAATCTAAAAAACAACTGAGCTTTCGATGCAAACGATCCATCAATGAAAGAAACAACTACCGTAAGCAAAACGCTTGCCGCAATACTTGTAACGAGCCATATACTATGCATTTGTGATAGATTTAGCATGCCTAATAAAGGGACAAAAAGTAAATTTGCACAAATCACTCCAAATAATAATAAAAATACGCCTTTATAACTAAATTTTATATTCATTCTATTTCCCCCTTTCTAGTTTTAATGTGAAAGAAGTGATAGACAAAAAGTCTATCACTCAAAATAACAGCGTGCAGATTAAGGATTAACAGATTCCCCGTCACCATTCTTTTCAATTTCAAGCATATTTTTGTCGTACATTTTAAAGAATGGTAAATAAATAAGGAACGATATTGCTATATTTATAAAAACTAATACAATCGCACGCCAATCTCCACCTGTTGCTAAATATGCACCAATTGGAGCAGGTAATGTCCATGGCGGCATAATATGCGTTGGTGTTACAAATCCCATCGCAGTTGCTGAATATGCAACAGTTGCTGTTACAAGTGGTGTAATGATAAATGGGATAATTAAAATTGGATTTAGTACAATCGGTAATCCGAATATGACTGGTTCATTAATATTAAAAATACCCGGAACAATACAAGTTCTTGATAATGCTTTCGAATATTTCGATCGACCAAATATAATCATAGCTAATACAAGCCCTAACGTCGCACCAGAACCGCCAATCCATATAAACCATTGATATAACGGCTCTGGTGAAATAAATGGCAACTGATCTGCTCCACTAGCAACTGCTTCACCATTTTTCCCTAGGTATACTTCCCATAATGGCCGAGCAACAGTTCCAACAACCGACACACCATGGATTCCGAATGACCAAAAAAACGTAATTAAAAACACTGGAATCATTACACCGAAGTAACTATCCCCAGCTTTTACTAATGGTGCTGCTAATTTATCAACAACATGGTGTAAATCAATGCTAAAAACGACAGTTACTAGACTCATTATAATAATAACGAATGCAGCAGGTATAAGTGCTTCAAACGAACGCGACACAGATGGCGGTACTTGTTCTGGCATTTTAATCATTACATTTTTCTTCTTACAAAATCTTAAAATCTCTACGGATAAAATAGAAACAATCATCGTCACAAATAATCCATGACCTCCGAGATTTGTCATCGGAAGCATGAACCCTTTTTTATCAATTAACTCAGGCGTTAATGTTAAAAGTAGTGAACATACCGCAAGCTGTGCTCCTGATAAAGCATCTAATTTATAACTTTTCGCTAAATTATATCCTATTCCAAATGCTATATATAAGGACATAATAAACATAGTTAAACGATATGGTATCAATATACTTGTTTGATTCTTTAATGCCCAAACCGATATGAAACTATCTTTCGGCAGTGGTGGAAATGCTACTATTAAAAAGAAGCTTCCTACTATAATAAATGGTAACGCCGAAATAACTCCATCACGGATTGCTTGTAGATGCCTCTGCTCAGAAAGCCTTGCCATCGGGCCAGATAAGTTTTTATCAAGAAACGTGACAAACTTATTCATAACGCTTCCCCCTAACTGATTAATTCATTTACAGTTTTTAATAAAGTCGGGCCTCCAAGTGGCGTGTATGCTTGCGGTGGAATGATGCCACACGGAATAGATTCCTCCTCTGCAAATTTTTTTACAGAATCAAATCGGTGTCTTATTTGAGGTGCCACCATTACGACATCCCAGCCATTCTTTACTTCTTCCTCTACCTCATTCGTTCCAATTGCATGCACTTCCATGTTCACACCATTTTTCTCCGCTTCTTTTTTTAAAGCGTTTACAACAATTGCACTGGACATTCCTCCAGAACAGACGAACAAAACCTTCATTTATTAATCCTCCTATACTTATAATTTATTACCCTTCAAATGAAAGGAAGTTTCACTTTACTAACAAGCATATGAAGTAGTAAATGAATTTAGTTATAATGAAAGTAAATTTCATTAAAAATATTTTTCCTATTAAATTAATGTTTCAATATGCAATTTTCTCTATTGCAAGGTCAACCTTGCCTCAGATATTATTTTAAATAATCATATGATAGGGAGGCGTATAAATGATCGTTAAACGTTTATTAATGATATGTTGTATCGTTATCTTGTTCATCCCTTTCTCTTTCATTCCCCCTCACTCTACTTATGCTGAAGTAAATACTACGTACAAAAAACATGAATTACGTGCTGTATGGATCGCATCAGTTCTGAATATTGATTGGCCATCAAAAACTGGCTTACCTATTGAAAAACAGAAGCAAGAATTTATAAGGTTATTAGACAATGTAAAAAGCACTGGTATGAATACAGTTGTTGTACAAATTAAACCAACCGCTGATGCTTTCTATCCTTCAAATTACGGTCCTTGGTCTGAATACATTACGGGTACACAAGGAAAAGATCCTGGTTATGACCCGCTCGCATTTATGATTGAAGAAGCTCATAAAAGAAATATAGAATTCCACGCTTGGATTAATCCATACCGAATAACGATGAATCACACCGATATAAATCGATTATCAAACTATCACCCTGCAAGGCAACATCCCAATTGGGTTGTCCCTTATGGCGGAAAGTTATATTACAATCCCGGTATTCCAGAAGTGAAAAAATTTATAACAGAAGGTGCTTTAGAAATCGTACAAAATTACGATATTGATGCGCTGCATATGGATGATTATTTTTATCCATATAAAGTAGCCGGTGAAGAATTTCCAGATCAGAAAACGTACGAAACATATAATAACGGTAGATTTACAAATATAGAAGATTGGCGACGTAACAATGTAAATGAACTTGTAAAAGATTTAAATAATGCTATAAAACAAGAAAAATCATATGTAAAGTTTGGCATTAGTCCGTTCGGCGTATGGAGAAATATAGCTGACGATCCGACTGGCTCTAACACAACCGCAGGCCAAAGAAACTATGATGACCTTTATGCTGACACACGTGAGTGGATACAAAAAGGATATATTGACTACATTACACCGCAAATATATTGGAATATAGGTTTCACCCCAGCTTCATATGACATATTAGTAGATTGGTGGGTTAAAGAAACAAATAACAAACCGATTCACCTATACATTGGTCAAGCGGCCTATAAAATTAATAATAACTCCGTCCCTGCTTGGTCTGATCCAGAAGAATATCCAAGACAAATTGCATTAAACCGGCTATATCCTGAAATCAAAGGTAGTATGCATTTTAGCTTAAAAGATATTAATAACAATCTACTTGGAGTTAAAGATAGACTCTCAAAAGACATATATAAACACCCTGCATTAATCCCGCCTATGCCTTGGATTGATCATAATCCACCAAAACAACCGACTTTAAAAGGTGCCATTCCAAGAAATGAAGGTATTGCAATTGGCATCATTGACAATAGAGATAATGATTCTGCTTATTACGCTATTTACCGCGCGAATGGGAAAAATGAAGTGGATATACAAAACCCAAAAAATTTACTTACTACTGTAAGAAAAACAAAACTTGGAGAAATTTATGTAGATAAAACCGCTATTTCTGGAGAAACGTATACGTATGTCGTAACTGCAGTTGATCGATTGCATAATGAAAGTGTGGCTTCTAGTCATACTACCGTTAGAGCAAAATAAAGCCTCATAAAAAAAGCGCCTTAAAGCTGTGATATTTAGCTTTTAAGGCGCTTTTTGTTATTTATTCTTAAACTTCTCAGTCGCTGCTCTCATCTTCACATTTAAATCGTGATCAATCGAGTCGCGAATATCTCGCTCTACTACTTCCATTTCTTTTTTGAAATTTTCCAAGTAGATCTTCAGTTCTTCTTCCTTCTCTGGTCTTTGTGAAGGTGGTAATTGTACTACCAACGATAACATGGCCGTTAAATCTTTCATTAAGAATGTTTCAAGTTTATGTTGTTGTTCAAACATGCGTTGCTCTTGATAGTACGGAAGTGCATTTAATACTGAAATTGTAATATCATCAACCGTTCTTTGTAATGAAGGATTTATTGAGCGTTTATACGCTTGAATTGCATTTAATGCGTCTGGATAACGGTCATAAAAATACAATTTGTAAAATGATAAGTCTGTCGGTTTTACAGTTTGCTGCGTTTCTTGTCTTAAGAAATCTTTCACTTTCATCGCAGCCACATCAATATCTTCATTCGTAAGCTTTTTCGTAGTTTTTGCCATTACATGCACTTTTTTCTGCTTTTCTTTCGGTAACATCGAGAAGACTTGCTCTCTCGTACGTTGACCTGATGTACAAAATAGAGTATTTAATGTATTTTGTTCTTTCTTTCCTTCGGTGCGAATCCAGCGATAAAACAGTGGATGTTGTGTAAATTCTTGTAGAAACGGTATTGATTTGTTTGATATCTTATCTAGAGAATCTTGCGCTCTTTTATATGGCTTCGTCCATGAAAAATACAGTTTCCGCCCGAAGTATACGACTAAAACAACGACAGTAAATGCTATTAAAAGCAATGTACCGAGTAGTAATAGTACTGTTTGAATGAAACTCATTTGTTCACCTCCTCTAATAATCAGTTATTTCCTTGGACGCTGAATGAGTTTCTGCTTCATCTCATCATTAAATGTGTCTAGTTCAATAACGAACTTCTTACTTGACTCAATAATACGTTCTGAAGATTTTTCAGATGCTTCAATTGCAGCGAACACATTTTGGAATGATTCACGTAATTTATCCATGCTAATAGCAGGGTTTTCAAGCAATTTCGTCGTTTCTTCTGTATTTTGTTTTAACGCTTGAGAATTACTTAATACCATCGATTCAATTGCTTCATTCGTCGCATTTACTGCATCAATTGTTTTCCGTTGATTCGTTAATGCAAGCTGAATAGCAGCTGAAACTGTTACAACGTTTTGCGTCATCGTAATCGCATTACGTATTGCCTCTGTTAATTTTTCGTTATTTTTCTTAATGATGTCTACAGAAGCTATAGATTGTAATAATACACTTTTCGCTTGCTGCATATTACGTGTACGTACAAGTATCTTTTCTAATGCATCGTTAATTAACGGAATATCCCTTTGACGCTCTGGGTTTTGTTTCTCAGCTTCAAGCATGCCAGCAAGCTTTTTCCCTAAGTATACTTGTTTATCAAGAGCATGAATTTTATCGTGCGATTGTTCTTTTAACATTTCAAGACCAACTGTATCCTCTTGTAAGTTATCACGACCAATTAGAAGGGATCTAATAATTTCCTCGATTTGTTTATCTATAGATTGGTATTTATGCACGTATGTTTCAAGTGGATTTTTCTTGAATACTTTAAACATTATTTTCTTCATACCACTTGCTTTAAGTGAATTGGGATCAAGCTCTGATACCACTTTTCGTAATTCTAACAATGTATTTGGAATTTCTTCATTTTTCCCATTCATCATCGCTGTTACAGGGCGTTTTAAAGCTGATAACGTTTGTCCTGCTGCTTGTTGCTCTTTATCCCCTAAATCTCCTAGCTGAGACAATACTTTTGATAAATCTGTATTTTGCTCGCTATTTAACTTTTGTACATAAAGATCCGCTTCTTTATTTAGTTCCTCTAATTCTGCATCTTTTATAACTGTATCAACTACTACTTCTACATTATTATCTTTCACAATGGATACAGGTTCTTTTTTCTCGAGTTCAGTCAACAAAATCGCTCCTTTATTTATATGTGCGAATTTATATGCACTATATTTCATCAATTATATCGTATTTCATATACATTCTGACTGCTTGAAATCGACTTTTTTAGAAATGCCTGTTTATGCAGTCATTCCCTGTTTCTTACTATAAGTATACCTGTAATCAACATAATTTTCCTCAGACTTAAGACCTAGAGAACAACATGCTGAAGGCGGATTCTTCATATATTTCCTAAATAATTTACGTTCTTTCAATCGTGCTACACTCAATCTTTTGACATTCACCTGTTTTCAATGTGATAATTCTATTACACTCACTTCTATTTATTTTTGCGAGCTACAAATGCTCCCTTTTGAAACGCTAATAACACCGTTTCAAACGTATCATCTTCTTCAATCATTTTTATAAACTCATCTAATTCACTCGCATGAGAAGTTGCATTATCAACAACAAGAAAACCTTTTGGTTGTAACATACGTTTTATATGCTCAAACCACCACATGTATTGCGTGCGCTCTGAATCTAGGAAAATAAAATCAAATGAATGATCTAATTGCGAATCTAAAAATGCCCCGGCTTCTTGATTATGAATATCGATTCTTTGTAACAGGTTTGCCTTTTCAAAATTGACAAGTGCCTCTCCAACTCGTTCTGAAGAAAGCTCTACAGTTGTTACATTTCCATTTGTTTCTTCTACCGCATTAGCTAACCACAATGTAGAATAACCATTAGAAGTTCCAATTTCCAAGATATTTTTTGCATTACACCCTTTTACTAAAATTGATAAAAATTGCCCCATCTCACGAGAAACATTCCGTAATTTTTCTTCCCTTGTTTTTTTATTTCGATCATGCTCTTCTCCATATTGTTCAAGTTGCAATAATAATGAATCTACTGTATCCATTCTTTTCATCGCCTTTCCAAGCAATATGATGAAAAAGCTCTTGCTGCCCGTCTACTTTTTATTATATGCGAAACAAAAACCTTTTTCCTGTTATATGACAAAGATTTATAATTTTTTATAGCATATTGTTTCGTTTTTTGGTAAAGTTAATTTCTACGTGCAATTATTCCATTCATATTATTTCATATTAAAATTGCAGTTATTAAATTATATAAACCCCATTTAAATGAATCGGTATTTCAAATTCAATTAAGCGCCCTTTTCGGACGCATTTTCTTTGTTTATATATTTCCAGAAGAAAGGATGCTTACAAATGAACGTGATTAGCTTAGATGCTGCTCGAAAACGAAAGCAGCATAAAAAATTAATGATTACTATACCGATTATTACACGTATTTATGAAGAAGACGGGGAAATTAAATTTGAGGTAGCGGGCGAAAAAGATGTACCTCTTGAAATGTTAGAAAAATAATAAAAAACGCATTTCTGAAGAAATGCGCTTTTTTATATTTTTACATTTAAATGCATAAGTTTTTCAGGATTAACCATCATATAAATATTTGAAATTTTCTCATCCTCAAATGCAAACGAAAGAACATACGTTACTTTATTATTTATTGTAACTATAACTCCTGGTATACCATTTACCATTTTGAAATCAACAGTGTACTCTTCTGTCAATCGTTGTGCAATCCCAAAGAACAAACGTATAATTCGATCCGCAGAATAAATCGGATTAATCGCAGTCGTAACTTTACCACCACCATCAGCTTTGAGTATAGCATCTGTTTTTAATACTTCTAACATACCTTCCGCATCCCCACACTGTAATGATGATACAAACTTTTCAACATAAGAAGCCATTTTCTCCGTGCTTAATTTTGATTGCTTCGGTTTCTCCAAAATGCTTTTTCTTGCACGTTGAAAGATCTTCCTGCAGTTCACACTACTCTTATCAACAATTGAAGCTATTTCTTCGTATTCATAACTGAAAACCTCTCTTAATATGAAAACAATCCTTTCTACCTCAGATAGTTGTTGTAAAAGTAATAAATATGCGGTGGAAAGGGATTCTTTCATTATAAATGACTTTGATGGCTCATCACTCTCGTCTACAAGTGGCTCTGGTAACCACATCCCTACATACACGTTACGTTTATGCGCTGCCGATCGTAATTTATCAATTGAACGATTTGTCGCCATCTTACATAAATATGCTTTCATATTTTCTATAGATTGAGGATCTTCTATATTATTTAGCGAGATAAATACATCCTGAACGATATCCTCAGCATCCATAACACTCCCAAGGATTCTGTATGCTAACGAAAATAATAATGGTTGATACGCTTCATATAACTGCTCCGTTTCCATGATGAACTGCCTCACTTTCATATTGCTTTAAAATGTGTAACGCTGCTCGTTTCCCGCTTGCTACCGCAGCATCAGCTAATATTTCATCATGCCCTGCCCAATCTCCTGCAACATAAACACCTGGCATTTCAGGTATATTAGGACCCGGCTTTTCAACACGGTCAATATGAGGAAAATCATGTACTACTGTTATTTTCGGTAAATATTGCTGTGCAACAACTTCTCTTTTCCAATTTGGATGTAACAACTCCATCGTACTTTCCAACTGTTCTTTATCTTCATGAATATGATTCATCTCTAGCATAGGATTATGGTACTTAATTAGACTCACTGCAATTGATCCATCTTCACTTAATTTAGCTGCTCTCGATTGATTTGTGAAAAATATAGGTTGATCTAATCCTAATACAAATTGATGTGTAGGATTGGGTAATTGTCTCAAGCCAATATCTAATGCAGCAACAGTAACCGGTACCGATTGTTCATTCCATCTATGCAAATTTGTTCCTTCTGCACCTTTTATTATTTTACAAGCCTCTTTTGGCGGAGTCGTCACGATGACTGTATCTACTGCAAAAACCTCATCATCAACACAATGTATTCTTTGTTTATCTTCATAATGCTCTATTTCCAAAACATGCTTTTTAGCCAAAAATTTTACCCCGACATCATTCGCTAAATCTCTTAATTTTGTTATTATCGTCTCCCAACCACCATCTACATAAAGCACTCCTTCTTTTATAGAAAGCTGTATTTGCTTTAGTACAGATGATGCTAATTGTATTGTAGGAGCAAACGTATATGTTGTTGTCCGGCATAGCGCATAAAATATATTACGAACCATTGGATCTTTTATTTCATTTTCTGCCCATGTAGTTAGACTCATTTTCGGAACTTCTCCTACATCTAAATTTCCTAAACGAATCATAAGACGTGAGAATTGTACTTTTGCAGACCACGAAAGTAGTGGTGTTGATAAAATTGAGCGAAAATCTGTTGGGATGGTGAATATATCCCCTTTCCATATTCCATGTGCTTTTGTAGATGGTATTCCACCTGGAAGATTCAAACCGAGCTCATTAAAAGTTATAAACGCTGCCCCGCCTCTATATAAAGCATGTGCACCAAGATTCATGCAGATTCCATTTTTATTTATAGTCATCCCTCGGCCACCGAATTGACTGGATTTTTCTAATACAATCACTTTCTTTCCAGCTTTCGCTAAATATATAGATGCTGTTAATCCAGCAAGCCCACCGCCAACAATTGCTACATCAAATGTATTCATAATAAAATCCCTCCTTATCGTTCTACATACAAGACGAACGATTAAGGAGGGATGTGACATGAAAATAAATTTTTATTACCCTACTTTATTTCATTATTTTTTAATTCGGTCATATTGCATACGAAATAACTCAATTGCAAATGGAATATCCTCTTCACTCTTTATATAATAACTGATCCATCCTGATTCAGGTAATACGTGATGTGGTTTTACCAATCCTTGCTTCACTAATTCATCTCGCTTTAACTTCGGAAATGGTAAATCAGCTAATTTATCACCATGAAGATGGCCAAGTTCTTTCTTACCATAATTTATTTCAATACCACCAAATCGATGCGGTTTTTCAGAAACACCCGCCCAGCTGAGTACTTCATTTCTAATCATTTCACTAAATGACATGAACATTCACTCCTTATAAATGATTGATGTACTTTTAAATTAACATTTTCATTACTTTTTTCCATCAATCCAAAGTATGAATGGGAATACGAATATAGTTTAATCTTTATACTTTATTCTTTATGGAATAAGTGAATTTATTAAGCTACCGACAACAGCACAAAACAAAGACTAGACACATATCCTAATTTTGTAACCTAACTTACCTATAGAAAGGCGGGTAATACAATTGACTGCCAACATCGACTATACCTCCCCCTCAACCAATTTTACTTATGATGTAAATAAAAGTAATTTTTTTCGGAAAGATGCCCAAAATTATATAAATGTACTTGGTATTAAACAATTAAACACTTTAGAAAATACTTCTTTATTAGATATTTATTTAAGTACAGGAAATGTTGTAGAACCACATATTCATCAAAATGCAGCTGAACTTGTTTATTGTATTTCAGGGTCTGCTGTTGTTTCTTTACTTAATCCATTTACGAATCAAATATTAAACTTACCGATAAAACCGGGGCAAGTTGCCAACATTCCACAAGCGTGGTGGCATTATGAAATTGCTACAGCTGATAATACTCATTTATTAGCTATTTTCAATGCCCCAGCGCCAGAAGTTATTTTCGGTTCTGATATTTTAAGATTAACTCCTGCTCATATGATGGCCCATACTTACTGCCTCAATGAACAACAATGGAAACAAGCGGTTTCTCCTATTCAATCAACTACTGTTATTGGCCCTCCGGCAAACTGCAATCAAAACCGTGGAATGAAAAATTACCCAACCCAACCCCTCCCTCAACAACATAATCCGTATCCCCAAGATTCTTATTACTTTCCTCTTTACTGGGGCTATTAATTTGTAAATTTTTAAAAGAATCATCATTTATCTCCTAGGAAAATACCGAGGAGATTTTTTTATTGTATGTTCTCTTCCTATTAATAATAGTAACAATTGATAGTGTACATACATATAATATTTATATATTAAATTGGAGGTGATAGTACTATGAGTAATTATAACTATCGAAAAAACTACTCTTATAATAAAAATAGTAGCTCTTCAGCATCCTCTCAATCTTCCAATTCTCAATCTTCCAATTCCCAATCGCAAAGAGACTTAGCCGAGCAAGGCTATGTAAAGAAAAAAGGATGTAACTGTAATAAAAATAAATAGTTTATTTTATGGATGAATTCTTTTTTAAAAGAATTCATCTTTTTTTGCTGATCGGAAATTTTTAAAGTTACATAACTTATGCCTTAAATGAGAAAGGGTAAATTATACTTTTTTATACGAACTTAATAAAGAGTAATTGTTCAATTGATTTATTACTTATTTCCTCAAAAAATATAGTCCTTCCTAAATTTATTAGGAAGGACTATATACAAACCCCTGTTTAATTTCCTACTAAACATTGTAACAAATTAAACGATATTAATACCTGCACTTACAAATCCAGCAACTGCAGCTATTGGACTTGCTGCTGTTAATGAAACATACAGTAGTATTTTATCTCCAGCCGCTACTGGAATAGCTTCAGCAATGATTCCTGATGCTGTAGAACCAATCGCTATTGCGGCAAATGCTGGTGTTAATAAAAGAGGTGCGCCTTGTACTGTAAACGTATTGCTTGCTGCAGGTGCAGTTAATATTTGTATTTGCACTTGAACAGGTGATAATGGAGCTAAAGCAGCTGTTGCACTAAAGAAACCAGCTAATGACGTAATAACCCCTGCGCGTGGTGCTACAAATGCATAATCACCTACACCTAATGCTAATGTGATACTTGTTCCACCAGTTAAAGCTACACCAGGCTGACTAAATCCAAATCCAAGAAGAGTTCCTGTATTAGCTATTAACGCGTTAACTAACGCAGATGGTGTTGTACCTGAAGCAAATGGAATAATAGCTCCGCCACCAGTTGCTCCTGTTGCACCAGTTAAGCCTGTTGCACCAGTTAAACCTGTTGCCCCCGTTGGACCTGTTGCTCCTGTTGGACCTGTTGCTCCTGTTGGACCTGTTGCTCCTGTTAGGCCTGTTGCTCCTGTTACTCCTGATGGACCTGTTGATCCTGTTGCTCCTGTTGGGCCTGTTGCTCCTGTTGCTCCTGTCGCTCCCGTTGGACCTGTTGCTCCTGTTGCTCCTGTTGCTCCTGTTGCTCCTGTTGCTCCTGTTGCTCCTGTTACTCCTGCTCCTGTTGGACCTGTTGCTCCTGTTGCTCCTGTTGCTCCTGTTGCTCCTGTTGCTCCTGTTGCTCCGCCTCCTGGACCTGTTGGACCTGTTGGACCTGTTGGGCCGCCTCCTGGAGTAGCACCAATTAATTGAGTTAATAAGTTTAATAAAAGTTGTAAGCTTGCAGGGTCAATAATTAAAGAGAAGAAGAATGGTGCAAGAGCACTGTAGAATTGTTGTAATAAAGAAAGTAATTGACTTAGATTTGGGTTAGGAGATTGTAGTAAATTAATAATACTTTGAATTAATTGTTTTAAGAAATTCCCTTCTGGAGAAGGTGCTAATTCATTTAGTAAGTTCAATAGTTGAGTAAACAAATTGAGTAAAGCTAATCTGTTTGCATCACTTGGATTTGCAAAAAACGCTGCAATAGCCGAAATTAAAGAGTTTAGTAAAGTAATTAATCTACCTAATTGCTCACTAGTAATTGGAACTGTTTGTGGATTGTTACAGCAATCTGGAGTGAAAACAATCGGATTATTGCAGTGGTTATGACCGAAACAATTATTACTTGTCATTTATGTCCTCCTTACTTGTTTTATATTTGAGTTTTTCCTATTATAAGGATCATAAAGTTGTAAAAGAGTATGTGTTATATATTGACTTAAAATAGGAAACATGAAATATAATTAAACTTGCAAACGCTATTTAATTATGTTCATGACTCACATATTAATTATATGTTTTTAATAATTGACTGCTTAGATTAAATACCTAAACTTAAGAGTTTATTTTATTTTTCCACGTTTATCTCTTAGGTTTAAATACACATATTAATTTGAATATACTCAACAATTAACAGTGCCATTTTTTTCATATAAATATACCTTATTTCTTTACTAAGATTGTGTTCTCTTTTTTAAACATGAAGCCGTTTGTATTATAGAGAACTCTCATATACTATGTTGCAAAATTCATTTTATATTTTATTCCAATACACTATGAAAAGGATTGAAGTTAAAATTCCTATCATTCAACCATTTATAACAGCTAGAAATTGAATGTACCTTCACTTAATTTTAACTATTCAAATATAAAACAAAAAGGACAGATTCCTTTTCATTAAGGAACTGTCCTTTTAATTAATAATGATAAATTGTAATATAATTGAAGATCCTTGCGATGGTGGTTGCGTATCCAATAAAGTTAATTTACCAGCACTCACTTCATATAATGGTTGTGGTTGCAGTATTCCGTTAACAAACAAATTAATATAAGAAACTTCACTAGGAGACAAAATATTCGTTGTACCATATTGAGGTATCCCGTCAGCATCTGTATATATAAGTTTCTCTCCATCTGCAAAAGTGTAATATAACAAATTGGTTGTGGTTATAGGACCAATGCCCCCAGTAGGACCTGTTGCTCCAGTTACTCCTGTCGGTCCCGTTATTCCGGTTGCTCCCGTTATTCCGGTTGCTCCCGTCGCTCCGGTTAGCCCGGTTACTCCGGTTGCTCCCGTTATTCCGGTTGCTCCCGTTGCTCCGGGCGGTCCTGTTACTCCAGTCGGCCCCGTTATTCCAGTCGGGCCTGTTACTCCGGTTGCTCCTGTTATTCCGGGCAGTCCCGTTATTCCAGTCGGGCCTGTTGCTCCGGTTGCTCCCGTT
>NZ_JALNUG010000014.1:0-171317 GCF_026540675.1 Bacillus sp. GC_Bacil_1 | reverse complement strand
AATATATTCGGAAAATCGCCGATATAAATTTCATTTACTAACTACCCTTCCCCGCCCCAAAAACAAAAAAGTATCACCACAAGGTGATACCTTTCCTTCTATTACATCGCTTCCGAATCCCACTCATGCTCCTGTTCAACGAATACAATACCTAATTCGTGATGTCCACCAGCATATAATGCAGTTTGTGCAAGACGAAGCTCACCATTTGTATCTAATACTTCTAATTTACAAAATGCTCCTGTCGTCTTCGTTTGAAGCGCATCATAAAATTCCTCGGCGCTTTTTGGAATGACTCCATTTACTTTCGTAATAATTTCTCCAGGCAGTAATTTCAGCTCTGCTCCAATTGTATTTGGAATTGTATCTAGTACAACGAGCCCATCATTGCGTGCAGCAAAATACGCTGGTCTTGTTTCATCGGCAATTTTCTCTTGCATCGAAATTGTGAAACGCCCAAGCATCGCGACTCCCATCGCGATAATTGCAAGTACGTGCCACCAGTAACTTGCGATTCCTAAAACGAGCACAAGTCCTGCTAATCCATAAACACGTCTTCCTGTAAATAATAAAGCTTCCGTCGGCTCATAACTTTTAATCTTTCTCATAAATCCAATTAAAAATGGAACGAGGAATAGAGAATATGTATTTGAACCTATTGAAACGACAGGCCACCATGAAATAAACTGCGTTACCGCATCACCCGGTACAAGAATAAAAATAGGAACGATCCATAAACGCTTTGATTCGTGTAAACCAATCTTTAATCCACGCTTCCCCTTCCTAATCTCCGGTGTAGAGTATCCTACCGCGTTTTTAGAAATCAATAAGCCTTCTACAATAAGCATAACGCCTAGTAAAATAGCAAGGGATACGATGGTATTCTCTTCACCTTCTCGAAGCTGTAAGAAGGAAACTGGTAGCTTAGAAGATAATAGAACACATACAATCGCAATGCTAAATGTATAAGCTGCCGATAAATATCGATACATAGCCGTTAATCCAAATAGTAATGTCCAAATTAAAATAGCCCATAAGCTTGCTTTAGAAACAACAAGTCCAAGCCCAATCGTAATAATAGATACTACTAATCCGTATCCAATCCCTGCAAATAGAGAGGTTCGCAGTTCAAACCAAATATCATAAACTTTAAAAGAAAAATCTTTTCGTTCTCTTAACATACGTAAGTATCCAACGAAGATACTACTTATTACAAATATATAGACAGCAGGGTGTAAGAAAAAACGTCCAACTGCCCGCATTATTTCAAAAATCCACGCCTCCACGAACTCATTCACCACCATTTATATCATTCTTTCTTTTTATATTATCACAACTAAACAAACGTTTGTTTAACACAAAAAAATACAGGCAGCAAACTGCCTGTATTTCTTCTTATTTTGCCATTAACTTTAATGCTGACTGTAATTGTAAATCATTTTCTCCAGAACGGATTTTTTCGATAATTTTAGTTTGAATCGCTTCAGCTGTCTTTTTATCAAGCTGTCCTGTCGCTTCCATCTCATTCGCATTTTGGAATGCTTTCAGCGCCGATTCTGTCTCTTTACTAAAGTATCCATCTTCACGACCTGGTACATACCCTAAGCTCTTAAGCATTTCTTGAGCATGTTTTACTTGTACATCATTTGAATTGTATGAAAGTGTTTTTTCAATTTGAATTGGTGTCGCATGATAATAATTTGGTTGCTTCACTTCTACTGTTGGTGCGATTCCTTTTTTATGAATCCAGTTCCCATCCGGTGTTAACCATTTAAACATTGTTAATTTAATGTTGCTGCCGTCTTTAAATGGAACAGCTTGCTGGACAGTACCTTTACCAAATGTTTTTTCACCAATTAAATCGTATCCTTCTCCTTCTTTCAGCGCACCCGCTAAAATCTCTGAAGCAGAAGCACTTCCATTATCAATTAATACTGAAATTGGATATGGTTTTCTCTCTTTCAGTTCCGTAGAGAATTTCTTCTTCTCACCATTTCGCTGCTCTACTTGTAGCATTGGCTTTTTATTCGTCATAATTTCCCCTAGTATATCTTCTACACTATTTAAATAGCCACCAGGATTACCACGCACGTCAATAACTAAGCCTTTTATATTTTTCTTCTCTAACTCTTTTAACTGATCCTTAAATTCCTTCGCTGTATTTTCAGCAAAAGAAGTGATTTGCATATAACCGATATCTTTTCCACTCTCTTGCTTCACAGAACTAAACACTGTAAAGATTGGAATCTTTTCACGCTTAATTTTAAATACAATCGGATCAGTTACTCCCGCACGTTTAATTTCAATTGCGACAGTCGTTCCCTTTTTACCACGAATTTTTAATACCGCTTCTTCACGTGATAAGTCTTTCACACTGTTTCCATCTACAGATAAAATTTGGTCATTCGGTTTAATTCCTATCTTTTCTGCTGGTGAACCTTTAATTGGCGATACGATAATAAGCTTATCGTCCGTCTTGTTCACCTCAGCCCCAATCCCCTCTAATTCAGGATCAAGCGATTCACTAAACTGTTTGGCTGTTTCTTTATCCATATACGTGGAATAAGGGTCCTTCAGCGTAGACAACATACCTTGTATTGCACCTTCAACTAACTTTTCATCTTTCACGTCTTCCACATAACGTGAATCAATTAGTGCATACGCCTCATTAATTTTTGCCAAATTCCCTTGCGCAGTGCTAGCATTCCCACTAGAAATTGTTTGCGTTACTTCTGCTGGGGTAACCCCAAATACAGACATGCCTGCAAACATTCCGCCAGCACCAATTAAAAATGCAACAACCATTCCAATAATTGCAACTCTACGTTTCAATGCGGAATTCCCCTTTCCAAAACACACAGGTGGTGTAGCAAAAGGCATCACACAGTGTGTGATGCCTTTACCTATTTCTACTATATGATAAGCTTGTACGAATTATGTTTGCAACTTTTTATACTTTTAAGAAGCGACGAATTGACATTACACTTCCCCACATACCGATTAAAGCACCGATTAACACTAGTAAACCAGCTAATTGGAATACGAAAGGACTGTATGGTAGAAGCTCGAAAATTGTTCCGCCAAGTTTTTCGTTAAACACACCTTGCAACGAATTATACGTAACTAGAATTAGGCCAATTGGAATAATTGATCCTAATACTCCTAAGAATAATCCCTCTAGCAAGAATGGCCAACGAATAAACCAGTTTGTTGCACCAACAAGTTTCATAATTTCAATTTCTGTACTACGAGCATAAATTGTAATTTTAATTGTATTAGAGATTAAGAACATCGCTGTGAATAAAAGACCAGCAATTAACGCAATCCCAATGTTACGACCAGTTTTTACAGTATCAAATAATCGTTCAACTTGCCCTTTTCCGTACTGGACATTACTGACAAACTGCATTTTTTCAACTTTCTTCGCGATTGTCGCTGTATCTGTTGGTTCTTTTGCTTTTACAACGAATACGTTTTTAAGTGGGTTATCTTGTTCAAATAACTCAAACGTTTTTCCACTATCACCTAAGCTTTTAATTAAACGTTTTAACTCTTCTTCTTTAGAAGAATATTTAATAGAATCTACTTTTGCAATCTTACTCATATCTTCTTCTAATTTCTTTTGATCCGCTTCTTTTGCAGCTGGATCAATGTGTACACGAATCTCTACATCTTGCTCTACTTTCGTCGCAAAATGGTTCATATTCATAATCGCTGTTAAAAAGACACCTACAAGTAATAATGTAACTGTTACTGCACTAACAGAAGCAAATGTCATCCATCCGTTACGTGATAGATTCTTTACACCTTCTCGCAAATGTCGACTAAGGGTCTTAGCCTTCATATCCGTATCCTCCCTCAATCTCATCTCGAACAATTTTTCCGCCTTCAATCGCGATTACACGATGACGGATTGTATTTACGATATCTGCATTATGCGTCGCCATAACGATCGTTGTGCCGCGCTCATTAATGCGAGTAAAAATATTCATAATATCAAGAGCTGTTTCAATATCTAAGTTACCTGTTGGCTCATCGGCAATTACAACCTTTGGTCTATTTACAATTGCTCTTGCAATAGCCACACGTTGTTGCTCCCCGCCCGAAAGCTCACTTGGAAGTGCGTCTGCACGATCTTCAAGGCCTACAAGACCTAGAACTTCTGTTACACGCTCACGAATTGCATCCGGTTCTTCTTCAATTACTTCTAAAGCAAACGCAACATTCTCATATACCGTTAATTTAGGTAGCAATTTAAAATCTTGGAAAATTACGCCTAATTGACGACGAAAATACGGAACGTCTCTTTCTGCCAATGTTTCGATAGTAAGTCCATTTACATTAATAGATCCTGTAGATGGTTTCTCTTCACGATACATCATTTTAATAAATGTAGATTTTCCGGCTCCACTCGGTCCAACTACGTATACGAATTCACCTTGTTTAATGTTAACTGTAAGACCAGCAATGGCTTTCATACCATTCGGGTACTCCTTATAAACATTCGTCATTTTTATCATTATTTATCACCCAATACTTAATGATTTTTTTCGAAATACTTTTCTGTACATCTGAAACTAAAAGACATCCTTCATTTTCACTTATTCATCCTTGTTGAAGGTAGTTTACTTATGCTTTCTCATAAGCAATACCACTCTATGTAATATATTTCAGCAAAATTCTACAAACCCCATTGTAACATCAAACGGTTTCCAATTTGGATACATTTTTGTTACAGTTATGTTACATTCCAGAAAAAGGAAAACGAGTTGAATATATTATCAACTCGTCCATTTCACCTTTTTTATTTATGTTCTGCTAACCATTCAGATACTTTTTTCGCATCTTCACCTTGAATAAGTCCTGGTGACATTGAACCGCGGCCTTTTTTAATAATCTCTTCGATATCTGCGGCGTCGTACTTACCGCCCACTTTTCTTAAATCAGGTCCAGTTGCCCCTGATAAATCTGTTGCGTGACATCCAGCACAACTTCTTTGGAAAATTTGTTCTGCGCTGTCTGTGCTTGCAGACTGTTTCGAAGACTTACTCTCTTCTTTATTTCCGCATGCTCCTAAAGTAAAAACAACCGATGTCCCTAGCGCAATAGCCAACAATTTCTTTTTCACTTCTATCGCTCCCCATTGTTGATATTCTTTTTATTCCTAACACACTCATTTTCATTATAAGCATTATCTTTATATAGAAAAACTAAGGTGTATTTCATATTCCTCAAAAATACAGTGAGAACCTTGATAAAATAAAGCTTTCATAAGTTGTTTCAATTCTGTGAACAATTTAAAAAACTTCTATAAAGAATCCTTTTTAAAAGGAAAATTAGAAAAGTTCTATATAAACCTTCACCCTATTACCGCTCTATTTTACTATTCTCTACTTTTTACAAAACAATATACAGCATTGTAATCTACATATAATCCCATCAAAAAGAGAAGTTGTCGTTTCCAACTTCTCTTCCTCTTTACTTCATCTATAAAAATAAAATCAAATGCCTTATATCCTCTATATCCTCAGCATGCGCCAACAATTTTGTTGGCTTTTTTTCGCTTATTAGATGCGAGAACGTAAGTAAGCATCAATAAATGGATCAATCTCTCCATCCATAACTGCTTGTACGTTACCAACCTCCGTATTTGTACGGTGGTCTTTTACAAGAGAATACGGGTGGAATACGTAAGAACGGATTTGGCTACCCCATCCGATTTCTTTTTGTTCCCCACGGATTTCATCTAATTGTGCCTGTTGCTCTTCTAGTTTCTTTTGATATAATTTCGCTTTTAACATCTTCATCGCATGCTCACGGTTTTTAATTTGTGAACGCTCTGACTGACACGTTACAACTGTATTTGTCGGTGTATGTGTAATACGAACTGCTGAATCTGTCGTATTTACGTGCTGTCCACCCGCTCCACTTGCGCGGTACGTATCAATTTTTAAATCTTCTGTACGTACTTCGATTTCAACTTCATCATTGAACTCTGGTACAACTTCACAAGATACAAACGATGTATGACGACGACCTGAAGAATCGAATGGTGAAATACGTACAAGACGATGTACACCTTTCTCTGCTTTTAAGTAACCGTAAGCGTTATGACCTTTAATTAATAAAGTTACACTCTTAATACCAGCTTCATCACCTGGTAAATAGTCAACCGTTTCTACTTTAAATCCACGTTTTTCAGCCCAACGTGTATACATACGTAATAACATAGAACCCCAGTCTTGTGACTCAGTTCCACCTGCACCTGGATGTAATTCTAAAATCGCATTATTTTTATCATAAGGGTCACTTAATAGTAACTGAAGCTCATACTCATTCATTTCTTGAATTAAGCCTTTTACTTCTGATTCTAATTCCTCATGTAAATCTTCATCATATTCTTCTTTTAAAAGCTCATGCGTTACTTCTAAATTTTCGAACGTCTCATCTAACTGACGGAAACTTCCAACCATATCTTTTAACGCATTCGCTTCATTAATTACAACTTGTGCGCCTTGTTGGTCATCCCAAAATCCTGCGCCCATCATTTTTTCTTCTAATTCTGCAATTTGGTTCTCCTTAGTAGGGAGGTCAAAGAGACCCCCTAAAAGCCGCTAATCGCTTAGCCATTTTCTCTAATTCCTGTCTAATTTCTACTAATTCCATTTCCTTCACCTCTATGTAATTGCTGTTACTTTCGTATGAAAACAAGGGAAACTCTCTCCACTTATTACGGAGAGAGTTTAAATCTTCTTAATTATACATTTTTGATATAAAAGTTTGCAAAGCAACCAAAGCTGCCGCCCTATATTACTGAACAATACCACAGCAGTTTTTATATTTTTTACCGCTACCACATTTACATAAATCGTTGCGGCCCACTTGGTCACCTTTTACAACTGGCTTTTTCTTCGCTTCTTCGCCATCGCTAGATGGATGAACAGCTTCACCTTGAACAACTTCTTGACGTTCTAAGTTTTGTTCAATTTCAGCTTTCATAATGTAACGAGAAATTTCCTCTTCAATAGAAGCAACCATTGACTCGAACATCGCGAATCCTTCCATTTGGTACTCACGAAGTGGATCAATTTGACCGTAAGCACGTAAATGAATACCTTCACGAAGGTGATCCATCGCATCAATATGCTCTGTCCATTTCGTATCTACAACGCGGAATACAACAACCTTCTCAAACTCACGCATTTGCTCTTCTGGCATAAGCTTTTCCTTGTCATTATAACGCTCTATTAATTTCGCGATAATCGGTTCGCTCATTTCCTCAGGAGCAAGGCGACGTAATTCTTCTTCTTTTATGTCTCCTTCTTGAAGAAGGTTTGTATTTAAGTAGTCAACAAGACCTTTAATGTTCCAATCCTCTTCAATTTCCTCTTGTGTATGAAGCGCAACAGCACGTTCTACTGTAGATTTCATCATACCTTCAATAATGCCACGTAAGTTTTCCGATTCCATTACTTCTTGACGTTGCTTATAAATAACTTCACGTTGCTGACGAAGTACATCATCGTATTGTAATAACTGCTTACGTGCATCATAGTTATTTCCTTCAACACGTTTTTGTGCAGACTCTACCGCACGAGAAACCATTTTACTTTCAATTGGCTGAGAATCATCCATACCAAGACGATCCATCATTGCTTTCATATTATCTGAACCAAATCGGCGCATTAATTCATCTTCCATTGATAAGTAGAACTGCGTCACACCAGGGTCCCCTTGACGACCAGCACGACCACGTAACTGATTATCAATACGACGGCTTTCATGACGTTCTGTACCGATAACTGCTAGACCGAAGATTTTCACATCGTCTCCAAGCTTGATATCTGTACCACGACCAGCCATATTCGTTGCGATCGTTACAGCACCTTTCATACCAGCTTCTGCAATGATATCTGCTTCACGCGCATGGTTTTTCGCATTTAAAATGTTATGACGTACACCTTTACGCGTTAACATTTTTGAAATAAGCTCTGAAGTTTCAATTGCAACTGTACCTACAAGAATAGGTTGCCCTTGTTTATGACGATTCACAATATCCTCAACAACTGCATTGAACTTACCTTCCATTGATTTAAAGATTAAATCGGCACGATCATCACGAATAATCGGTTTGTTTGTTGGAATTACGATAACATTCATATTGTAAATACTACGGAATTCTTCTTCTTCCGTTTTCGCTGTACCAGTCATACCAGATAACTTTTCATACATACGGAAATAGTTCTGGAACGTAATTGTTGCAAGCGTCATACTTTCATTTTGAATTTCTACACCTTCTTTTGCTTCAATCGCTTGGTGCAAACCTTCGCTATAGCGACGACCTTTCATAAGACGACCAGTAAATTGGTCTACAATTACGATTTCGCCCTCTTGTACAACATAATCTGTATCACGATGCATAACAACGTGTGCACGAAGCGCCTGATTAATATGGTGAAGAAGTGCTACATGTTTTAAATCGAATAAGTTTTCAATATGGAAAGCTTTCTCTGCTTTCGTAATACCATCTTCTGTTAACATTACATTTTTCGTTTTCACATCAAATGAATACTCTTTTTCATTTTCTAACGTACGAACGAATGCATTTGCAAACATGTATAGCTCTGTTGATTTTTGAGCTTGTCCCGAAATAATAAGCGGCGTACGCGCTTCATCGACTAAAATAGAATCGACTTCATCGATAATAGCAAAGTGAAGTGGACGTTGAACGCACTGCTCTTTATATAAAACCATGTTATCACGTAAGTAATCGAATCCAAGCTCATTATTTGTGCTATACGTAATATCAGCAGCATAAGCCTCTTGTTTCTCTTCGCGTGACATACTATTTAAGTTAATTCCTACCGTTAAGCCAAGGAACTCATGAAGTTGTCCCATTTCGTTCGCATCACGTTGTGCTAAGTATTCATTGACTGTAACAACGTGAACACCTTTTCCTGTTAAAGCATTTAAATATACAGGTAATGTAGATGTTAACGTTTTACCTTCACCCGTTTTCATCTCAGAAATATTCCCTTCATGTAAGGCAATACCACCCATTAACTGTACGCCATATGGACGCATTCCAAGAACACGAGTTGCCGCTTCGCGAACAACTGCAAAAGCTTCAGGTAGTAGATCATCTACTGTTTCACCTTTTGTTAGACGTTCTTTAAATTCAAGCGTCTTTCCTTTTAATTGTTCATCAGTTAGTGGCTTAATAGATGACTCTAATGCATCAATTTGCTCAACTGTCTTTTGCATACGTTTAATTTGGCGTTGGTTTACATCAAACACCTTTTTTAAAATACCGATCATAGGAAATACGCTCCTCTTTTATTAAAATAAAACTTCCGATTGTTTTTCTTTTTCTCTATTACAATCAGTCGTTGTAAAAATCAAATGTATGTTATGCCAATTTTTCTCCTAATTAAAAAAACTAAAATGTATATACCTAATGATAATTGTAACACTTGTCTTATAACTATGACAACAATCGGCCGAATGTCGGGCCTTATATTCAAAAAAAGTTTTCATTTCATTTGTTCTAACAAACTAACACGCCTTTTCTCCATCCCTCTATTGCAAATTTCGTATTAAATATCCCCCTTTAAAAGAGGATAATCGAAGGAAATCTATTAGTTTTAAATGAACAATTACAAAAAGCCGGAAATTCCGCAGGTGCAGCATCCATAGATACTTACACCTGCGAAACAACTCCGACTTTAAACGATACTGTTATGTTGCAAGATCTACTCAACCACAGCAAAAAACACCCTTAAAATATATCTGGATCAATCACGAATTTTATTAATTTATTGGTATTTCTAATTCATGATATTTCCCTTTCTTATCCTTCATAAAAGAAATAAATTTCACCTTAGTTGATTCATTTGAAAAGTTTTTATAATTTTTATAAGGGTCATCTCCTATAAAATAATTTGTCCCTATATATCCTCGTACTGTTTTACCAGCAGGTATTACAGGATCAAACTGATATTGTTTAGGTAACTCCATTGCATACGGAATTACATTATAAAACTCACCTATTTTAGAATAAAACAATGTATCGGAAATAGACTCATTACTAAGCAAGTTAATATCCCGATTTGTTGTATTTGTAATATTTAAAGGTAAAACATACGTCACTACTTCACGGTCTTCATAAGGATCATAAACTTTTGTAGGATCAAGAGGATCAAGAGCATGAAACGTAACTCCTTGTCCATCTTCAAAAGTTCTATTAGATAAAAATTCATCTTTTACCACTTTATAAGATTCATTATTTAGATTTAATGTTTTAAATCTAAATAAACTAGCAAATATACATAGTAACAGACACAATCCAATGATTATTAAGACATGATTTCTTGTCACTCTTAATCTACCAACTTTCCATTATTAACATGTACAATGCGATCTACTATACCATTATCCAGGACATGCACATCATGACTAGCTACTATAATAGTCGTTCCTTTAGATTTTTCTACTTCCAAAATATCTAAAACATCTTTTATCCCATCACTATCTAAAGCATTAGTTGGCTCGTCTAATAACAATAGTGTTGGTTGTTCCATTAAAGCTTGCGCTATCCCTAAACGTTGTTTCATACCTAAAGAGTATCTTTTATACTTTCTCTTATCTGTTTTATCAAGTCCAACCCTTTGAATAATATTATAAATTTCCTCATCAGAGATTTTATTGTTAATCGAGGATAAAAACTTCAAGTTCTGAAAACCGGTATACCCTGGAATAAAACTTGGATATTCAATCAATATCCCCATAGAATCAGGGAATTGCTTTTGTTTTCCAATCATTTCATTATCTATATAAACAACTCCAGAATTTAAACGCATTAATCCTGATATAGCACGTAAAATCATTGTTTTACCAGAACCATTATGCCCCTTCAAAACTAAAAACTCTCCTTTTTTTACTGACAAACTAATATTATCTAACACAATATTTCCTTTTAATCTTTTCGTCATACATTCACATTTAATATAATTGTCCATAAATTATTCACCTATCACATCTAGTTTTTTAAAACAAAAACTACCTAATAAAATCATTACAACAACAATTACTACTCCTATTAGAAGTAAATCATTCCATTGAATAGATTGATTATTACCTAAAGTCAATTGAATTGAACTGTGATCAACAAAATACCAACGATTTGGCATAACAAAAGATCCTAAAAAATAAATACTATGAAAGAAAATAGACAAAAATAGGTACAACAACATTAGTACAAAAACGATAGTTATCGGTATATAAAACGTTAAAAACTCAAAAATCAAAGCTAATAAAAAGCTTATAATTATTTGAATTAGCATAGTACCTAATATCTTATAAGGAAATTGACTATATAAAGAACTCTCGCCAAAAGTAAGCAAATAGTACACCGTAAACCAAATAAAATACATAACAACCCAAATACAAACTATGTAAAAAAACAAAGATAGCATTTTCGTTAACCACAGAAAACGCTTCTTCTTAACACGAGGAAATAAATAAACACCATTCTGTTGAATATCTGAAAAAGCAAAATTCCCTACAAGCAACAAAGGAGTGATTTGAAAGAATATCCAATAAAAAGGAATAGAAAATCGCCCCTCCTTATAAAAATAAGATAAATCCACAAAGTCTACTCCATGAAAAAATCGATAAAAGGTAACATCTACTAATACAGATTCTTTACCATTACTAAGAGGCTGATTGTATAAAAAAGCAATTGCAATAATAGCGTAAATTAAGAATAAAAAAGCCATTATCTTGATGGAATCTCGAAACCTTACATGTAAATCTCTTTTTAACAAATAATATAAGATCATAATGTAAACTAGATCACCTCTGTCTCATCATTCATAGAAATATAACTTTTTTTAGATAAAATCCATACACTTATAAAAAAGATAAAAAAACAGCCAAATAAGCGTATAAATAAACCAGTAGCATCTTCAAACACATTTATATAAAAAGCATTTGTAAATAAAAATCCATGTAATATAAATCTATCTAATAAAACAGCAGTAATCATACATATTATTACAAGTAAACTAGGTAAAAATAATTGCAATAAAGCACTTATCATACATATAAAAACACTCGCAAATAATTGAATACAAAATAATAATGGATAATTTACATCAACACTAGTTACAGCCATCATATTTGACAGTAAAAATAACTGTAAAATCATACTCCCAGCGAAAAAACAAACAAAAACGAATAGTTTCAAATAATATATAGAAACTAATTTCATTGCATTATTCACTCGATAAACTACATAAACACTAAAAAAATTCGACATAGAATATACAGAAAAAACGATGGTTAAAGGAATAAATATAGTCGATAAATTATAAAACGACATAACTTTATACAAAGTTTCTAATTCGTTCATTTTTTCTTTTACAATGCCCTGTTCAAAATAATTGAACAAGCAACCAATGATACTAACATTAAGTAAAAAGAGAATACTTAACCCAACATATTTCATCCTTATAGTTTCTTTCATTACATTATAAAAGAACATGCTTCCTACTCCCCCGTAAATAAAGAACTACAGAACAAAACCAAATACATAACAGGACACTAAGAAAAATTTGCAATTCAAAAAAGCCGAAATCTTTAATTAAATAATCTTTAGGATTGAGAATCCCTTTTCCAATACCAAGCCAAAAAATATGTAAAACAAATGGAACTAAATAAATAAAATAAACTCGTTTTATAAAAAACGAAATTGATAAAGCCAAACTCGAAAAAACCGCACCGTATAAACTATTTAAAAATACATACATTAGAAAATATAAAGTAGGATACTCATAATAAACCGTATTAAATTGAGCTGTTGGTGAAACAGTAGCCGCCATATAATTTAATATCGGATGCGGAGCAACTGTCGGATAAGTCATCGCATATAAATAAAAATGAAATAGTAAAGGGACACTTATAATAAAAAAAGATACTATAAAATTAATACAATAAAGTAATCTAAAATAATGACGCGTTCCCATCTTAGAAATGACAGGATAAATAAATCCATAATTTTTATCAATTCTATAAATCCCAGCTACAGCCATTGCAGAAATCATAGGAAATATAAGTAGATAAAATTCACTATAAAATGGTAATCTATTAAAATGTAAAATGTTAGATAAATATGGAGATACCTTTATAATCCCAGCATCATTAAATCCTTTCGTTGTTACACACATAGCAATATATTGAGCAATGACAATTACTAACATAATAAATACAGACAACCAAAACATCCTACCTTTTAAAATCCTTCCTAAAAAGTAACTCATCTACAACTCCTCCATAAACCATTAATGAAATTTAAATCTTTTTTAATATGAACAGTTGATCCGCAACACCATAACATTTATTTTCTTTATTTAACCAAATGTAACGAAAAGAAACATTTGCTCTCTCTCCTTCAAATTTAGGAAACTCAACTTCATACTGATAAACATCATTTGTACCTTTTCTTTTTACACTCTTAACTTCTTGTTTCCACTGAATTATTTTTCCATCAATTTGTTCAATCCGTCCCAAAAGATACGTTGGTTTTTTCTTATTCGTCACACCCGTTAAAAAAACATAATAATTTTCTGGTATAACTCCTGACTTTAATTTTTTATTTGAAAGCTTATCCTCTATTAAGCTATCATTTCTTTCTATTTGACCTTGAAAGAAATCATGACCATTTTCACTTTTTAAAAACACTTGTTCAACAATAGTATTTTTCTTAATTTCTTGTAACTGAATACTTTTCAAATTATCTTTTTCCGTTAAAGTATCTTCAATATTTACAATCGGTTCATCTACTTTCTTTTGACAAGAAACTAAGAAACTAATACTCAATATAAAAAAACAAACTAAAATATATCTTGAGATAAACCTCATTACAACTCCTCCTATTTTAAAAATGAAATAGCAGGAAAAGCCGTATAATCAAGACTCGGAACTATACGACTTTTTCTAGTACTACACAATAAATAATTTCAATTTATAATTTCTAAATCAATATTCAGTGTAAGGTCCACTCGGTCTTACACTATCAGGACTCCAAGCAGTAGGATAAGCATTATTTTCTCTAGAATAACCACCAAATCTCACAGGTACATTTTTTCCATAGTTTTCATATGCGTAATTTTGGAAAAGATACGTTTTACCTGGTTTCACCGTTCCTTCATGCTTACCCGACTCACCTGAAACATTTACCCAATCTCTATTACCTTTACCTTTATTTTTATCAGCTTCTGTCCAAACGTTAAAAGAACCACCGCCCTTCTCACTACTCTTTACACGCATATACATAGAAGTAGGTGTCTCTTTAGGACGTGCATTAGTAAAATCATATGCATTCCAAAGTCTAAAGGTAAATTCTACATGATCATCCTTTGTATCAGCCTTAGCAGGTTCGGTTAAAGCAAAAGTACTAGCTAAAATACCTAACGATAAAACAGATCCAAACATAAAACGACTTTTTTTCTTAATGCTCACTAAAAGCACCTCCGATAATTTGTAGCATTATATCGATTTTATTTTTTTACTAAAGAAACAAAGTAAATCTATATAATGCAATTTAAAGATAACAAAAGCAAAATACACTATCAATTGATTCCAGAAAACTTAATATTTTATTTACAATTATAAAATATTGTTAAATTAAACAAAATTAGTATACTCCTAACAAGTACATACTTATGGAGATAATCACATTCAAAATCTCAATACAAAAAAGCGCAGCCATTTCGGCTGCGCTTTTGAATTATTATTTAGTTTCGATTAAACCGTATTTCCCATCTTTACGGCCATATACAACATTAGTTTCATTTGTATCAGCATTTGTGAAGACGAAGAAATTATGTCCTAGCATATCCATTTGTAGGATCGCTTCTTCAACGTCCATCGGTTTTAAATCGAATCGTTTTGTACGTACAAGTTCTAATTCATCCTCTTCTACCGCATCCAGAACAGCTACTGCTTCTGGAAGGATAAAGTTCGTTTTCACAGAACCTTTCTCACGTAACTTACGATTTACCTTTGTTTTATGTTTACGAATTTGTCGCTCAAGTTTATCAACTACTAAATCGATAGCAGCGTACATATCGCTATTAGTTTCTTCTGCACGAAGTAATAAATCAGTAAATGGTATTGTTACCTCGACACGTTGCTTGTCAGAGTATACTTTTAAATTAACTTTAATCTCTGGGAATGTATCAAAATAACGCTCTAACTTACTTAGTTTTTTCTCTACATATTCCTTTAATGCTGGAGTTACTTCAATATTTTCACCACGAATGTTGAATTTCATAGATGAATTCCTCCTTTCAAGCCTATGTACTATAATTTCGACACTGGCTTAAAAACTCCTTCTAACTTTTTTAAAAAAATTAGTGGAATTGCGATTTTTTTATCGTTTTTTGTTGAAATGAAAAGATGCATCGTTTCTATCTTTATTTTATCCTATTAACATCGTGAATAACGAATATAACTGTGGACAATTCGTTACAGAAAAGAAACAACTTTTTGACAACTTACCCTATAACAAAAAACCCCTTGCGAAAAACAAGAGGTTCTACTACATATATATAACGTTGCCACAAACGCAGCTTTCTCTTCCCAAAACAATATCCCCTACAGTTTCACAACATTAGCTGCTTGTGGTCCACGTGCTCCATCTACAATGTCAAACTCTACTTGTTGTCCTTCTTCTAATGACTTATACCCATCTTGTTGAATAGCAGAAAAATGGACAAATACATCGTCACCATCTTCACGCTCAATAAACCCAAATCCCTTTTCTGCATTGAACCATTTCACTCTTCCTTGCATGTTCATTCCATTCCCTTCACTCTAAAAATCAGGGCATTCGCCCCATATTTTGACTATAACGAATGACAACATATGAAGTCAAAGAAGACTTATCGCCTTTTTATTATCCCTTTCGACACTGCCATATTAACTTCTACAAAGTGTCAAACTAGATACTTCCCTCGCCCCTCTTTCATATAACAAACTTCCGATTTGCCTAACTGTAATTCCAGTCGTATACACATCATCAACGAGTAAAATATGTTGCCCAGAAAACATCTCTTCTCCCTGAAAATAAAAAGGATTGCTTCCTGACACCCTTTCTTTACGTGTCTTCTTACTTTGCTTTTCTGTTTCCCTTCTTCTTAATGATGGATAAGAAATTTTGACAGGTAAACAAGTTGCTAATAACTCAGCTTGATTAAAACCACGTTCAACTTCCCTTTCCTTACTAAGCGGAACAGCGATAACGGTTGAAACATTAGCAAAATACTTTTGAAATAAACTTCGAAAAGGACGATAAAAAATGCGCACTAACTCTGCATCCCCCCGAAACTTAAACTGCGCTACTATTTCTTTCATCTCATCATCATACATATATAACGAACGGTTTTTAAAAGAACGATACTTCGCCTCTTTCATCCACCTTAGACAATCTATACAAATACCGTCTTCTTGAAATGAGGCAGGTACATATTCTAAAGGCCGCCCACACTCCATGCAAATTTCTCCTATAATATAGGAAAGTTTCTGCTCACATCTATCACATATATATTTTCTATGACACTTTACAAAAAAATTGTACCAACTAACCGTTTCTACAAAACACTCATCACAAAGTAAACAATGCATTAATCGATCAATCCTTGTTCTTTCGCATTTTTATTCATACCTTGAATATGTTTTTTCGCGCGCACCATCGCCTCTGTCTTACCATAGTGAAAATAAACGACCTCTCCATACGGTGCTTCAAAGCTCCGCCCTGCTCGGCCCGCAATTTGTACGAGTGCACTTTCTGAGAATATTTCTTCTTCCGCCCCTAAAACCGCTACTTGCAAATTTTTTACTGTTACGCCTCGCTCTAAAATTGTCGTTGTAACTAATACTGGGATTTCTCCTTTTCTGAAAGCCGCTACTTTTTCTTTTCTACCCGGATCTTCTGCATGTACACCTTCAATTCGCTTGTTTAATGACTTTAACAACAGGCTTATCTCTTCTATATATCGCACATGGGGAACAAATAAAAAAATAGGATATTTTTTATTTAAGTACGTTTGTAACCACTGTAGTAAAACTCGAGGAATTCTTTTATGAATGAGGCTTTTTTTCCAATTCCCGCACCAACAAAATAAAGGAACTGGCAAAGGATGACGGTGATATCGTCCAGAAACAATAACACCTTTTTGTTCACCTCTTCTAAATTTTCGCTTCCACTTTTCATCTGGAGTCGCAGTTAAATAAATACGCGCCGCTCTTTCTTTCATCGCTTGTTTTACCGCGTACTGTAACATTTGATCTGCACAATATGGAAAAGCATCTATCTCATCTACAACCATGACATGAAACGCCCTATAATAACGCAATAATTGATGCGTGGTTGCAACGACTAGTACTGCATCTTTTTCTTTATCCACACTCCCTCCATATAAAGCCGCTACCTTTATATATGGAAATACTTCTTGTAATCTCGGTGCTAATTCCAGAACAACATCCGTTCTCGGCGTTGCGATACAAACTCTTTCTCCTTTTTGAAGCGCTTCGTTAATACCGTAAAACAACATCTCTGTTTTCCCAGCCCCGCATACAGCCCAAATAAAAAATGATTCTTTTTGCTTAATAGCCTCTATAACTCCTTGTGCCGCCAGATTCTGACCAGTAGACAACTTCCCGTCCCACTGTAACAAATTTAAATTCTTTTCTCTCTTTCTTTCAGCAATCCCGCGAACAAGTACAGCACATTCACTTACCCTCCCCATCGTTATACACTTCCGGCAATATGTGCACACTTTACTGCACCTTTTACATAAAAACGACGCAAATAGCCGCTGTTCTATATTTCCACAACGCTGACATACATCTTTAGAAGCCTTCTTTTTTACACCTTGTACACACACGACCTCTCCCTTCTTTTTCAAATCATTTAATTCCCTCTGTAAATCTGAAGAAAGTTCGTCTAATAGCAACTGTTTCCCCGGTAGCATCGACAATCACCTCCAGCACTACTATAAACCCTTCTTCAAATCCCGTAAAAACTCAAAAAAGCCGATAACCTACTTATAAAATAGTAAGCTATCGACTTTATACACGTTTTTTATTGAATTATAATTCTATAATCTTCCGTAACCTAAGAAATGTTTTTGGTTGTAAGAGCTATTTACACTACCGTAAGTAACACCTGTTGACTCATCAGCAGCATGAATTATTTGACCGCCACCGATATAAATACCAACGTGAGATACACCTTCTCTATATGTACCTTGTAAGAAGATAAGATCTCCTGGTTTCGCTTCAGATGCGCTAATCTTTTGTACAGAACTCCACAGGCTTCTAGTATCTTGACGACCTAAACCGTAAACGTAAGAGATTAAACCACTGCAGTCAAAACCACCGTTTGAAATTGACGCACTACCCCATACGTATTTTAGACCTACTAAACCTTTAGCTTTTGAAACAATATCCTGTCTACCGCCACCGTTGTCAGCTGGTACTTCTGGAGCTGGAGTAGCTGTCGCTTTTTTCTCTTCTTTTTTAGGTTCTTCTTTTGGAGCTTGTACAGCATTATTTGCTGGAGCTGCTGGTTGAGCTTGCGTTTGTGCTGGTTGAGCCGCCGCTGGTTGTTGTGCTGGCTGAGCTTGCGCGTCTTTAGCAGCTTGCTCTGCTTGTTTTTGAGCAGCAGCTTCTTGTGCAGCTTTTTCTTGCGCTTCTTTTTCAGCAATTTGTTGTAATTTTAATGCTTGTTGTTCAAGCTCTTTTAATTGGCTTTCCGTACTTGTCATTGTAGTTACAACTGTATCCATTTTAACGCTTAAATCGTTTACCGCTGTTGCTTTTTTCTCTTTTTCAGCGTCAAGTTCTTTCTTAGCAGTTTCAATTTGAGCTTGTGCTTCTTTTAATTCTTTTTGTTTCTCTTTTACCGTTGCAACATCTTTTTTCACACTAGCTTGGTCTTCTTGCTGTGTTTTCATGATATCTTCATCAGACTCAAGAATTTTAGAAACAGAAGTTAAACGATCAACTAAATCTGCAACGTTTTTAGAGTTTACAAGAACTTCTGTTACAACGTTCGTATTTGGTTGTTCTTGAAGTGCAACTAAACGCTTTCTTAATAACTCTTCACGTTTTGCAATCTTCGTTTGTAATTCTGCAATATCTTTATTTTTCTTTTCAATTAATTGCTCAGTATCAGAAACTTTTTTCGTTGTTTCATCAAGTTTTGCAGCATTCTCTTGAACAGACTTATCTAAACCTTGAATTGTTTTGTTTAAGTCATTCATTTGCTTTTGTAATTCATCACGTTCTTGTTGTTGTTTATGTAAAGTGTCATTTTGTGTATTAATTTGTGATTTCACGTCAGAAATTTTATCTTCTGCAAATACATTTGGTGTTAGCCCAGAAAACATTAACCCTGCAACTAATGCGCAAGATGCCATTTTTAGCTTTTTCATTTTATTTTTTACACCGCTTTCTTTTTTCTTTTTCCGTATATAACCTATAAAATTTATACCATAATTCGGGATTTTTTTTGCTAATGTTACGTTTTTGTAAAACAAATGTAATATTATATGTAGCTCTAGCGCAAAATTCGTATATTTTTGTATGTGTGTGTAGAAATTTGCATACTTTTCTTACTTCTATAAACAAAGAAAAAACGTAAGGAATCCCTTACGTTTTATTAAATATACGAATACAAATGAAATGCTACTTCATCCATTTCTCAGCCCAATTTTGGACCTCATCCATAACACTTTCTAACGCTTTTCCCTTGTCAGTTAAGCCATACTCGATTCGAACTGGTACTTCTGGATAGACATTACGAACTACAATGCCCTCGCTTTCCAATTCCTTCAAACGCTCTGACAACATACGATCGCTCATATTTGGGATAATATCTGCGATTTCTCTAAAACGTTTCGACTCTTCAAGCAAAGATTTAATAATTAAGCCAGTCCACTTCTTACTAAGCAGAGTAAAAGCTGACTCAAACTTTGGACATAAACAAGAATTATGCTCCATATGTTTCACCTCTCTTCTATTATAATATAGTTTCTTGTAAAAAGTAAGTTATAAAACTTTCCTCATTATTTTATTTTACGTACATTTTACCATTTCCAAATATTAACTTGTCAACTAAACGTAACATACCCGTAAAAAAACCCTCTTAAAAAGAGAGCTTTTTATATCTTTATTACTTCGTATACCATCCAAGACCTAATGCACCTTCACCTAAGTGCGTACCAATTACAGCTCCAAAATAACCTGTACGAATTGTGACGTGAGGATATTTTGCTTCTAATTCTTTCTTCCATTCATTCGCTTCCTCTTCACGTTGCGCATGAATGATAACTGCTTCCATAGGTACACCTTTACTTGCTTGCTCATCAAAAATTTCAATGATACGTTTTAATGCTTTTTTACGTGTACGAATCTTTTCAAACGGAATAATGATTTTATCTCTAAAATATAAAACTGGCTTCACTTGTAACAGACTGCCGATGAAAGCTTGCGCGCTATTTAATCGACCACCACGTTGTAAATGATGTAAATCATCAACTACAAAATAGGCGTCCATCGTTTTCTTCATTTCATCAAAACGAGCAATAATCTCTTTTGGACTCTTTCCTTCACTTGCTAACCTTGCACCTTCACGCACATAAAATCCTTGTACTTCACAACTAATTTCAGAGTCATACGTGTATACATCAATACCCTCTACCATCTGTCCAGCTGTCGTTGATGTTTGATATGTACCACTAATTCCACTTGATAGGTGAATACTAATAACTGCATCATAATCTTTAGCTAGTTCTTCATATAGCTCAACAAACTTTCCGATTGCTGGTTGAGAAGTTTTTGGAAGTTCCTCTTGTTCACGTACTTTCACATAAAAATCATCTGCTGAAATTTCAGCTTCTTCTTGATAAGATTCTGTTCCAAACACAACGTTTAATGGAATCATATATATATTGAGTTCATTACGGATTTGCTTCGGTATATATGCTGTACTATCAGTAACAATAGCTATTTTCATTTTCGTACCTGCCTTATAAAAAGTTTTATTTCCTAATTTTACACGAAAACTACAAATGGTGCATCCATACAGGGAAATGCCGGTTGAAATTATACTCACCATCTCGACAAATTACAACAAAAAGATAAAATACTCACCAAAAACTTCAGCCTATTTAGAAAAAATGTTTGAATATAAAAAGGCTCGCTTTTAAAATGGAAAGTACTAGTCATTTTGATAGATAGGGGCGTATACAAGTGCTATTACAATATTTAACAATCAAAGACTACGGCGAACACGAAATCGTCATTCAAAAATCAAGATTTATTTGTTATATTAGCCGAGTAACGACTGAGGAAGAGGCTCAAGAATTTATACAAAAAATAAAAAAACAGCATTGGAATGCAACACATAATTGTTCCGCTTATTTAATTGGCGAACAAGATCATATTCAAAAAGCAAATGATGACGGCGAGCCTAGCGGTACAGCTGGCGTACCAATGCTAGAAGTACTAAAAAAACGTGGGCTAAAAGATACCGTCGTTGTCGTAACACGCTATTTTGGTGGCATTAAACTTGGCGCAGGTGGATTAATTCGTGCATATGGAAAGTGTACAAGCGAAGGCATTAATCATGTCGGTGTTGTCCAGCGAAAACTAATGCGTGTGATGCAAACCGAGATTGATTACACATTACTTGGCAAAGTAGAAAATGAATTACGTAATTCAAAATATGCCATTAAAGATATACATTATCTAGAAAATGTCACATTTGATACTTATGTAGAAGAAGACGGCAAACAAGCATTTACAAATTGGATGATTGAATTAACAAACGGGAAATGTACAATTACAGAAGGAGATATGTTGTACTTAGAACAAGATGTTATCTAAGCATAACTCTTTTATCACCTTCAAAGATTAATGTAGTGAATTACTTCCCTACAAATGAACTAACGAACTAAGGAGATTATATATGGAAGAACGTTATTATCATCTCCAAAATAGCAGAATAAAAAAGAAGCGAAGAAGGAAACTTTTCTTCTTCCTTATTTTCGCATTTTTATTTGGCAGCATAGGAGTTTATGTGTTAAATTCTTACTCTTCTCTTATGGAGATGTATAGTGGTTTTACTCGTGAAAAATCGGATTTAAGAAACAAAGATGTAGAAATTACAAAGGAACCTTTTACAATTCTCATTATGGGTATAGAAGATTATGCGACAGACGGTCAAAATGGTCGTACAGACTCATTAATGTTTGCAACAGTCAATCCGAAAACTCAAAAGATTTCACTTATGAGTATTCCTCGTGATTCTCGAGTTAAAATTGTTGGTAAAAATAAGGAAGACAAAATTAACGCTGCCCATGCTTACGGCGGAGAAGAAATGGCAATCAAAACTGTCGAAGGCTTTCTAAAAGTTCCTGTAGACCATTATCTTAAAATTGATTTCCAAGGCTTTAAAGGTATCGTTGATGCTGTCGGCGGCGTTACGGTTGACGTACCCTTCGATTTCTGGGAGCGCTCTGACGTAGATTACTACAAAAAAATTCAATTTAAGCAAGGACAGCAAAACTTAAACGGTGAAGAAGCACTTGCTTACGTCCGTATGCGAAAACAAGATCCAAATGGCGATTATGGTCGAGCTGCTAGACAAAGACAATTACTAGCCGCTGTTGCCCAAAAGTTAAACTCCACCTCTACTGTATTTAAAATTAAAGATTTAACAGCTGTCGTTGGAAAATATATAAAAACCGACATTCCTATTTCAGACGGACTTGCTCTTTACAATAAACTTTCTGGATTTGATCCTTCTACAATGCAAACGTTAAAGCTTGAAGGCGAAGACAAAAAGATAGGCGGTATTTATTACTTCCTTCCAGATCCAATCAGTGTAGAAACGGTTCGTAACGAAATTGAAAAAGAATTAGGGGAAAAAGCAAAAAATCCAACTACAAAAAACAACTCAAATCCTGATTCAAATTCAAGTTCTAATTCTAATTCTAACGAACAAGCAAAAAAAGAAACAAACCAAAATAAAACACCAACTGATCCGCCACCTTCTACAAATGCTCATGCAGAGTGGATTATGCGCAATCAGCCGTAACAAAAAGGCCCAATCTATCCGATTGGGCCTTTTTTATTTACTTATTAAAGTGTTGTAAAATCGCTTCTACAATGCGCTCTGATGCACGACCATCACCGTAAGGGTTAGATGCTTTCGCCATCTTATCATGAGCTTCTTTATCTGATAACAACTCATCTGCAAGACCAAAGATTGTCTCTTCGTCTGTTCCTGCTAATTTCAGCGTACCTGCTTCAATACCTTCAGGGCGCTCTGTTGTATCACGAAGAACAAGAACTGGTACCCCAAGTGATGGAGCTTCTTCTTGTACACCACCAGAATCCGTTAACATTAAGTATGAACGAGCTGCAACATTGTGGAAATCAATTACATCTAGCGGCTCAATTAAATGAATACGATTATGTTCACCTAAAATTTCATTTGCTATTTCACGAACAACAGGGTTCATATGAACAGGGTACACAACTTGTACATCTTCATGCTTATCAACAAGACGCTTAATTGCACGGAACATATTACGCATAGGTTCACCTAAGTTTTCACGACGGTGAGCTGTCATAAGTACAAGACGATCATTTCCAAGTTTCTCTAGTACAGGATGACTATATGTTTCTTTTACAGTCGTTTGCAGCGCGTCAATCGCTGTATTTCCTGTGATGAAAATACGTGACTCATCTTTATTTTCCTTCTGTAAGTTCGTTGCTGATTTTGCTGTTGGTGAGAAATGAAGATCCGCCATTACACCTGTTAATTGACGATTCATCTCTTCTGGGTATGGAGAATACTTATCCCACGTACGAAGGCCCGCCTCAACATGACCTACTGGAATTTGATTATAAAAAGCAGCTAAGCTTGCAATAAATGTTGTTGTTGTATCACCATGTACAAGTACAATATCCGGCTTCGCTTCTTTCATTACTTTATCCAAACCTTCTAAACCGCGCGTTGTAACATCAATTAAAGTTTGGCGGTCTTTCATGATATTTAAATCGAAATCTGGCGTAATTCCAAAGATATTTAATACTTGATCTAACATTTGGCGATGTTGTGCTGTTACAGTCACAATCGATTCAATTTTTTCTGGGTGTTTTTGCAACTCTAATACAAGAGGTGCCATTTTAATTGCTTCTGGACGTGTCCCGAAAATTGTCATTACTTTTAAACGTTCAGTCATGTGATTGCCTCTTTTCTTTCACTAATTACAGCTTCTATTATGACATATAAAAATATGGATGAGTACATCCCTTTTTAACGCATAACAGAAACTTTTCTATTACAAATACTTTTTCTGCCCACCGAGTAATAATCTATCCTTTGTTTCTTAACATCTTCATCAGTATAACAATTTCTCCCATCGAATAAAATAGGCTCTCTCATAAGTTGTACGTACTTTTCTAACGGGTACACTCGAATAGCTTCCCATTCTGTTACGATAAAAACCGCACTCGCATCTCTAATCGATTCATCTATACATCTACTATATTGTATAGCATCTCCAAATATATTTTTCACATATTGAATTGCTTTTGGGTCGTACAGAACAATATCTGCACCTATATTAAGTAATGCTTCTATTATAATAAGAGATGATGCCTCTCTAATATCATCCGTATTCGGTTTAAAGGATGCGCCAAGAACTGCAATCCGCTTTTTATTCATGTTAATAACTTTTTTCGCTTTTTCAATCAATAGCAGCTGTTGCTTATTATTTACTTCAATGACCGCTTTTAACAAACGAAAATCATGAGCAACATTTCCCGCAATTTGCACCAGTGCTTTCGTATCTTTCGGGAAACACGATCCCCCGTATCCAATGCCCGCATTTAAAAAAGATGCACCAATTCTCTTATCCATTCCCATCCCTTTGGCAACATCCAATACATTTGCGCCTATCTTCTCACATATATTTGAAATTTCATTAATGAAACTAATCTTTGTAGCTAAAAAGGCATTCGATGCGTATTTAATCATCTCTGCACTTTTAATATCTGTAACATACGTTTCTAAGCATAATTGGCTATACAAACTCTCTACTCTTCTTGCTACTTCCTCACTATCCGCTCCAATTACAATACGATCTCCATGAAAGAAATCATAAATACCTGAACCTTCACGCAAAAACTCTGGATTCGATACGATATGTACTGTATGCCTCCCTTTTAAATTCCCCTCAATCCATTCCTTCATTACATCATTTGTACCTACTGGAACTGTACTTTTCGTAACAACAATAATATCGTTCTTCGCATATAATCCAATATCTTTACAAGCACTCTGAATATACGTTAAATCCGCCGTCCCATCTAATAAAGATGGTGTTCCAACTGCAATAAATATAAACTCTACATCATCAAATGCCTCTTCTTTATTTGATGTAAAAGTTAAAGCGTTATTCTCATATGCATAATTTATTAATTCATGTAATCTAACCTCATAAATAGGTAAATCCCCTTGTTTTATCCGTTCAATTTTTTCATCATCTATATCAAAACATGTAACTGAATGCCCCAACTTTGCCAATCCTACTCCTGTAATCAATCCAACATATCCAGTACCTATTATCGTAATTTTCATTTCCTTTTCGCACAGGAATTTACAATAGAAAAGATATGAAATACAGAATTCTCCCTGTGCTTCCCCCTCTCACATTAAAAATGAGAAAACCCTTTTCCCTCTTCATTATATGAATTACTTCCCTCATTCTTTTTAAAGTTTTTGTAAAATTAAATGCACTATAATATAAAGTGAAACTTTAATCAGTGGGGCTTTTACGGGCAGTTGGTCCCCACCTAACTTCTTTACTTCGCTGAATTTTGAGGTGGGGGTCTTACTGCCCGTTAATGCGGGATAAAGTAAAACTTTAATTAGTAGGAATGGGGCTACTAGTTGACGCGAGATAAATTCCCACATTTTAACATGAAACTTACTCATTTCTACGTGTAACACTTATAATACTGAACTAAAAGTATTCACTATCGAAGAAAAAAGGAAATGTCATATTCCAAAGTCCAGTACGATTAACCTTCTCATATGATGCAACATTCTATATACAATTGTCATATATTCTATCCGCTTCCATTAACCGTAAAGAGAAAAAAAGATTGAATTCTAATCTTTTTGTGATACCATATGTTATGAGCCTGTAAATAAACATCATAATTTTCAGATAAATATATTTTCAAAAAAAAAAATTACGTTAGAATATAAAGGGTGGGGTATTAATGGACTCACAAGTGATTTATGCCATTTTGGCATCTTTCATCACTGTACTCGTCGTTACTCCTTTAGTTATTAAATTAGCTTTTAAAATAGGAGCGACAGATAAGCCAAACGCACGTAAAGTGCACCAAAAGATTATGCCACGTCTTGGCGGGTTAGCAATATTTATTGGTGTAGCTGTAGGATTTGTTGTCGGCGGCTTATATGAGCAAAGAATGTTATCGATAACACTAGGTGCGATTATCATTGTAATCATCGGAATTTTAGATGATATGTACGAGTTATCTGCGAAAGTAAAATTCGGTGGACAACTGTTAGTTGCCATTATGATTGTAAAAAGTGGATTATTAGTGCAAGTATTATATATCCCATTCCTTGGGGATACTGAACTTGGATGGCTTGCTTATCCAATTACAGTATTTTGGCTTGTAGGTATTACGAATGCAATCAACTTAATTGACGGCTTAGATGGATTATCTGCTGGTATTTCATCTATCGTACTTGCAACGCTAGCATATATGGCCTTCACTAGCCCATGGGGTACTGGAACAGCTATTATCTTGCCACTCGCATTAATTATATTAGCAAGTACAATTGGATTTTTATTCTTCAACTTCCATCCAGCAAAAATTTTCATGGGAGATACAGGAGCACTATTTTTAGGATACTGTATTTCTGTTATATCGTTACTTGGATTATACAAAAGTGTAACGTTATTCAGTTTTATCGTTCCAATTATCATTTTAGGTGTACCTATATTTGATACGATATTTGCAATCATCCGTCGTATCGTAAATAAAAAACCTATTTCAGCACCAGATAAATCGCATTTACATCACCGCTTACTTGCAATGGGATTCTCTCATCGTAAAACGGTACTAATTATATACGCATTCGGTATTTTCTTTAGTGTAAATGCCATTATTTTCACTAGTGCAACGTTATGGTTATCCATTATTCTTCTTTTCGCTTTGATTTTCTTCACAGAAATCATTGCTGAAATAATCGGTCTTGTACATGAACGTTACAAACCACTTATTTCCTTTTATAAAAAAGTGAAAAAACGCGAAGACTAATTGTAGTATAGCCTTTACCATTATGAAATATTCAAATAGCATCCTTTAGGATGCTATTTTTTATTCCTTATTTTATATTTCCAAAATATAGATTGTTTGAGAGTTCCTCTATTGGAGAAAGATATACATAATAAGAAAAGTATCAAGTTTTTTTACATCTTGATTGTCAAACTGAGGGTGAATGTTATGATCAAGCGAGTATTTCAATGTATTATTTTATTCTTAACAATTACTATGTACGCATCATCTAATACTGAAGCAACAACCGTTATTCCTGCTGAACATCATCCAAATACTGAAACAACTTCTCCTACACAAAAAATTGCGTACTTAACATTTGATGACGGTCCAAACAAATATACTACACAAATTTTAAACATCTTAAAAGAAAAGAACGGAAAAGCAACTTTCTTTGTTATTGGCGGAAAAGTGCCGCATTACAGAAAAACGATGCAACGATTAATTAAAGAAGGACATTATATCGGGCTCCATAGCATGTCACATGATGTAAAACGCCTTTACACTGGTGACCCTTCCACTTTAATTGCAGAAATGGAACAAACACAAAGCATTGTCCAGCAAGTTACGAAATTAAATACACATCTCGTTCGCGTTCCATATGGTAGTATGCCTTACTTAAAAAAGAATTACCGTGACGCACTTGTATCAGCCCAGTATAAAATGTGGGATTGGACGATCGATACTTATGACTGGAAAAGCTATGATAATCCTTCTGCCATACTCGAAAGAGTGCGTAATCAAAGTGATGAACAAGTCGAAGTTATTTTAATGCATGATTCGAGTGTGACCGTACAAATACTGCCAAAAGTAATTGATTATTTACAGTCACAAGGATACAAACTTCTTCCCTATAATCCATCTTCTCATCTCGAAGTAAATTTTTGGAAAGACACAAGATTGTAACAGCTTTAGTACTTCTAGACTAAAGCTGTTTTATTTTTCTCTTCCCACCCTTCCCATTTTTGTGTAAACTTTTAAATAGTGATGAAGTTTCGAGGTGAATGGAAATGAAACGAATAGATCTCATTT
Organism: Bacillus sp. GC_Bacil_1; assembly: GCF_026540675.1. Classification (NCBI taxonomy): domain Bacteria; kingdom Bacillati; phylum Bacillota; class Bacilli; order Caryophanales; family Bacillaceae; genus Bacillus; species Bacillus sp. GC_Bacil_1. The sequence goes on along the minus strand of NZ_JALNUG010000014.1, from coordinate 142,826 downwards.
TTAATGCAATACAAGAAGGAAATTATACAGAAGGTGTAACCGCATCAGAACTCGCTACATTTCTACAACTAGATCGCGCCAATGTAAGTAGCGACTTAAACAAACTTGTAAAAGATAAACGGTTATTAAAAACAAATACGCGACCTGTTCGTTTTTACATAGAAACGAACACTTCGTTGGAAACGCATTCAAAAGACATAACTTCATTAGATACATTTGCAATTGAAAATACGAGCCTTAAAATCGCAATTGAAAAAGCGAAAGCTTCTATTCTCTACCCTCCAAACGGTATGCATACTTTACTACTGGGAGAAACAGGGGTCGGAAAGTCTATGTTTGCTTCTTTAATGCACGAATATGCAATTGAAGTTGAACAGCTTCCCAAAAATGCACCATTTATCGTCTTTAACTGTGCTGATTACGCAAACAATCCACAACTACTACTTGGACAGTTATTTGGGATTAAAAAAGGAGCTTACACAGGAGCAAGTGATCAAAAAGGGTTAATTGAAAAAGCACATGAAGGAATTCTTTTCTTAGATGAAGTACATCGCCTACCTCCAGAGGGACAAGAAATGCTTTTCACCTTTATTGACCGCGGAGTGTACCGCCGCCTTGGAGAAACAGAGAACGAACGTAAAGCACAAGTATTAATCATTACTGCAACAACAGAAGAACCAAATTCCTTTTTATTAAAAACATTTACAAGACGTATACCGATGACTGTTACGCTGCCACCACTTCGTGAGCGTACACATAAAGAGCGCTTTGCTTTACTACAGCTATTTTTCACAAATGAAGCAATTCGTCTGCGAAAAGACATTCACGTTAGCCCAAATGCAATGCGTGCTTTCGTCTTTTACAATTGTCCCAATAACATTGGTCAATTAAAAACAGATGTTCAAATTGCCTGTGCGAAAGCCTATTCCGATTTGGTCACAAAGAAACGTGATTCTGTCTATGTTTCAAGTACAGATTTACCTTGGTATATGAAAGAAGGGTTGTTCATTGAAAGGAAGAGCCGTCACTTATACCAAATACCAAATGAAACATTTGTATTTACAGGTGAGGAAGGTTGGAGTAATCATAAAACAGAAGATGAAAAACGATCTTCTATTTACGATTATATTGACTATAAATACGAAGAACTTCAAGCACGTGGTATTGAAGAGGAAGAATTAGAATTACTAATAGAAAATGATGTTCAAAGCTTTTTCGTACAATATTTTAACCAAATATCAAAAAAAACAAGCCATGAAAATGTTTTTAAAATTGTGGATCGTAATATCGTTTCCGTATGTGAAAAAATAGCGGAACTTGCTGAAAAGCATTTATCTAAGACGTTTGATGAAAAAGTATTTCTCGCTTTAAGTTTACATGTACAGACAACTCTACAACGTTTGCAAAGCGGAAAACAAATACATCACCCACAATTAAATCAAATTCGTACGAAATATAAAGAAGCTTTTTCCGTAGCTATGCAATGCATTCAACTACTGGAGGAAGAATTACAAATAACAATGCCTATTGATGAAGCTGGCTTTTTAACAATGTTCTTCGTTGTTGATCCAATTCCTGCCTCACAAACCGAAGTAAAAGTATTAATATTAGCACACGGTAATGGCATCGCAACTGAAATGGCAAACGTTGCAAACGAACTTCTCGGCATTGAGGAAGTAACCGGTATTGATATGCCGTTACACGAATCACCGAAAGATTTCTTAGAGCGTGTGAAAGTTTATATGAAAACACTCCAAAATGTAAATGGGCTTCTTTTACTTGTTGATATGGGGTCACTTGCTTATATCGGTGACATATTGGAAACGGAATTCAAAATTCCTGTACGTGTTCTCTCGATGACGAGCACACCACATGCACTAGAAGCAGCTCGAAAAGCTCAGCTCGGTTATTCATTAGATGCGCTATATGAAACAGTAAAAAATTTAACACCGTTTTACTTAAACGTACAAGAAGAAAAGAAAAAACCTCTCTCTCCAATGAAATCTGTTATTTTAACAGCTTGTTTAACTGGTGAAGGAAGTGCTTTAGCTATTCAAAAAATGTTAGAGAACTATTTACGATTTGATAAAGACTTAATTGAAATTATTCCGATTAGTATCGTCCATGAAAAAGATTTAACGAAAATGATCGAGAACATAAAAAAAGAGCGTAACATCATTTGTATCGTTACGAATTTCGATGTGCAAGTACCATGCTTAACATATCATTTCCAAGACATCGTAAACTACACAGCGATTCAGCCCATTCAAGAATTAATTACGTATGAAGAAACATATGCAAAAATGGCGGATATTCTTGAACAACAAATGCAGCGTAACGATGGGGCATTACTTATTAAAACAATTCGTTACGCATTAAATACAATTCAGGAATTAATTTCCTTACAGCTAACTCCTGATAGCTTAATGGGTGTTATTCTGCATATGAGCTGTATGGTTGACCGTCTTCAAAAAGGAGAAAGCCTTCTTCCTCACCCTGATAAAGAGAAAAGAAGACAAGATGAATACTGGATGTATATGAAAGTAAAAAAAGCATTGCAACCAATTGAAAATACATTTGAAATACAAATACCTGATGACGAAGTATTTTACGTTATGGACTTCTTTATTAAAAATCAACCTGTGAAAAATTAATCGAGCCAATTTTTAAAAATATCGACCGTAACGCAAGTTATATCAGCGATTATTGAAATATATCGGCGTAACGCGAGTTATATCAGCGATTTTCAAAATATATCGATTTACCGACAATAATCGCTAAAACTAGCACCTTATATAATGAGAAAAGGCTGTTCCAACATATGGACAGCCTTTTCCTCTACTTCTTTACTTTTCTAACTCGCCCTCTTATTTCTCCTCTTTTTTGTGATTTCGTATGAACATTAACATATACGTTTGCTTGAATAATTTCTTGAAGTAAATGTACAAATGATTTCCCTTGTAAAGGTCCCTCAAAATCCTCCACATTCACTACACCAGTAATACTTCCCTCGTTCAAGCTAATCCCTTGCTCCAGTGGACCATACAAATATAAAACAACAGGGCCAATTTGAGTAGACTTCCCTAAATGAATTTGACACGATGTAACCTTTTCTATATTTTTTAGTATTACTCTGTAATGCAATTTCGTTAAATCATCACTAAAAATAAACTCTGCTACCCCAAAAGCTTCTGTATTTACAGGAGGCACTTCCCTCTTACCTGTTAACCTGGCAAAGAAATGTGTTGTCATAAGGCATTCTCCTTATATAAATTTCCCAGCACTACTTCTACTACTTTATGGTTTAGACATAATCATTTATGACTTTTTCAATTTTAATTACAAAGAAAAGATTCACAAAATCTTTACATTAGATTTGTTCCTTTTGCTTTACCCCTTCTTGTATAATGCACATAGCAAAAACATTCTAGGAGGTTATTTTGAAAAAAAACAAACACACCTTTCACACATTATTAGAGATTTTTCTCGTCTCATTTAAATTAGGACTTACTTCATTCGGCGGTCCTGTCGCTCATCTCGGCTATTTTCACCACGAATACGTGCAAAAAAGAAAATGGATGGATGAACGAAGCTATGGAGATTTAGTAGCGCTATGTCAATTCCTTCCTGGTCCTGCCAGCAGTCAAGTCGGTATGGGGGTTGGATTATTACGGGGCGGGCTTTTAGGAGCTATTATTTCATGGATTGGATTCACTTTACCGTCTGTCCTTGTTTTAGTTTTCTTCGCCTCATTCCTTAATCAGTTCGATCTTGGGAGTGCTGGCTGGATTCATGGACTAAAACTTGTAGCAGTCGCTATTGTCGCTCACGCCATATGGGGAATGGCGCAAAAGTTAACCCCAGATCGAAGCCGCGCAACGATTGCGATTGTAACTGCCGCAATCGCCTTATTATGGCCAAGTAGCTGGACGCAAGTGATCCTCATTATAATATGTGGCTTTATCGGCTGGTTTTTATATCGCAACCAACCAATTAGCCAATCTCAGCATATAAAAGTACCTATTTCAAAAAAGATAGCAGTTTCTTGTCTCGTCTTATTCTTTGGACTCTTACTACTGCTACCGATATTAAGACCTTTCTCTTATTACATCGCTTTATTTGATAGTTTCTATCGCTCTGGCGCACTTGTATTTGGAGGAGGACACGTCGTGCTGCCCCTTCTTGAAGGTGAGTTCGTACAAAACGGCATGATGACGAAAGAACAGTTCCTAGCTGGATACGGATTAACACAAGCAGTACCAGGACCACTATTTACATTCGCCTCGTATATAGGAGCAGTGTTAAACGGGACGCTTGGGGCAATACTCGCAACAATTGCGATTTTCCTCCCTGCTTTCTTACTCGTTATTGGTGTTTTACCATTTTGGAACAGTGTGAGAAAAATATCATTCATACAAGGCGCACTACTTGGTGTTAACGCCGCAGTTGTTGGTATTTTAATTGCCGCTTTTTACGATCCCATTTGGACGAGTACAATTATAAATACTTCAGATTTCGTTTTCGCTTCGCTTCTTTTTTGCTTACTAGCTTTTTGGAAAACACCACCTTGGGTTATCGTTATACTGGGAGCCTTTGGCGGATATATTCTGTCCATTTTATAAATAGAAAAAACGACGGCATGATGTAGCCGTCGTTTTTTCTATTAAAACTTCACAAGCTCTATTCCTTCTGGCAACTCACTCTCTGTTAAAATACGCAATTCCTTCACACGATCCATTACGTAAGAAGAACGCTTCACAAGCTCTGGATCAATATAAGCTGGATGAACCATAATTTCTACCGTTTGTTCACCTTGTACTCTTTCTTTTAACTTCACAAAGTAATCTTCCGTCACACCATCCGCATAAAAGTCACTGTAAAACACATCAGAAAATGGATGCACCGCTCTATCTTCCTCACAACGACGAATCGGAACATTATATTTAGCCGCTAATCTCTCAAGAACATCATGTAAAATCGGTAAACCATGCACATGATGATGACTATCTAAATGAGTTGGTGTTAATCCGTAAGATAAAAACTTCTCAATTTGAGCAGTCCATTCTCTCTCAACTTCTTCTGGATTTATATTCCCTTCCCTTACAACACTTTGTTTATGAAACGATCCGTCGCTACCTACAAGTGATGGTACGTCTCCAAGAAGTGGTTCTCCTGCCGTTAATACGAGATGTACGCCTACTCCGAGTAGGTTATACTCTTTCGCTAAGCGTACCGCATGCTCTGTTCCTGGCATATTCATCATCATCGTCGTTGAATTTACAAGTCCATTTATATGCCCATCAATAATGCCGTAATTTGTACCTTCTGTAAGACCGAAATCATCTGCATTTACAATTAACTTAATCATCATAATACCTCCTAATAGAATAAAAAAAGCGGGCTAAATAGCGCCGCTTTTACTTCTCTACCTTTTTAAAGAACTGTGGAAGATACTCTTTATGTGCTTCCAACATTTCATCTAAAATTTGTTTTGCAACTTTATCTGATGGTACAAGTGGATTGATTGTCATAGCAAGCAGCGCCTTATGATAATCCCCTGTAACAGCAGCTTCAATTGTTGTGCGCTCGAATGATTTAATTTGTTGTACTAAACCGCGAACTGGTACTGGAAGGTCTCCAACTGCAATTGGTTTTGGGCCTTCTTTCGTAATAATACAGTTCACTTCAACAGCTGAATCATGTGGTAAGCTTGCAATTGTTCCGTTGTTTCGTGTATTAACAGGCTGGATATCACCTTTATTATTGTAAATAGACGTAATTAAGCTACATGCTGCATCACTATAATAAGCTCCGCCACGTTTTTCTAATTGTGGTGGTTTAATATCTAAGTTCGGGTCTTTATATAACTCAAATAAATCATTTTCTAATTGTTTTACTACTTCTGCACGTGTACCTTTTTCAACAGAAGCTTCTTTCTCTTCTTCTAACATTTCACGTGTTTTGTAGTAGTAACGATGGTATGGACATGGAATTGCACGAAGTCCGCGAATAAAGTCTGGTTCCCAGTTAAGCGCTGCGATATTTTCCATCGTAATTTGCTTTTCTGGATCTGTTACAAGCTCTAACACGCGGTCCATTACACTCACGCCATCTAAATATACGTCTAGTCCGTATACCATATGATTTAAACCTGCGAAATCAACGTGAACACGACTCGCATCTACTTCCAGTAATCTTGCAAGACCCATACGAATTCCGATTGGAACGTTACATAGACCAACTACTCTTTGAATATTTGTATAACGAAGGACAGCCTCTGTTACCATACCAGCTGGATTTGCAAAGTTAATTAACCATGCATTCGGACAGAGCTCCTCCATATCCTTACAAATATCTAAAATAACAGGAATCGTTCTCAACGCTTTGAATAAACCACCAGGACCATTCGTTTCCTGACCGATTACATCATACTTTAACGGAATTGCTTCATCTTTTGCACGTGCTTCTAATAAACCAACGCGAAGTTGTGTTGTTACGAAGTCAGCATCTTTTAATGCTTCACGGCGATCAAGTGTTAAATGTACCTCGATTGGTAAGCCTGATTTTTTCACCATACGTTTCGCTAAGTTACCAACGATTTCTAACTTTTCTTTTCCTGCCTCAATATCTACTAACCAAATTTCACGAACAGGAAGCTCATCATAACGCTTAATAAATCCTTCAATTAACTCTGGTGTATAACTAGATCCACCGCCGATTGTAGCAATTTTAATTCCAGTCATGCTTTATTCCCCTTTCGCTTCAAGCTTTTTATAAAGATCGATAAACTCTGCTGCTAATTCTTTCACTGTAATCGCATTCATTAAATGGTCTTGTGCGTGAATTAAAAGAACACTAATCTCTGTTTTTTCTCCTCTTGCTTCTGATTGTATGAGCTCTGTTTGGAAATGATGCGCTTCATTAATCGCTTCTTTCGCCTTTACCATCGCTTCATCTGCTTCTGCCATTTTCCCCTGTTTGGCAAATTGAAGTGCCTCCATCGCAAAGCTTCGTGCGTTACCACTATTTAAAATCAATTGGAATGGAATTTGTTCTGCTGTAGTCATCATAATTACCGCCCTCTCTATAAGGTTCAACCGATTTAAATACCCCTTCAGTTTGAACATCTCTATTAAAGTTTTAATTTATTAATGATAGTTTGGTGTTCTTGCAGATGTGTTTCATCTTTTTGAACATGATATAAAGGTGATTGTTCTCACAGACACCGTTGTCTGCGAGAACAATCTCTATGTTACATAGGTACAGAGTTGTTGTTTCCTTGCGCTGCTTCTTTTTCAGTACGAACAACTGAACGGTCACATAATACAACGAATGGATAATAGATTACCATCGCAATTACAAAGTTGAATAACTGTAGAATTGCACCTGAAAGATGTCCACCTGTTACAAGATAACCACTAATAATTGGTGGTGTTGCCCATGGGATCATCGCAACTGTTTTTGGTACCCAGCCAATAGATATAGCTGTATAAGAAGTGATTACTAATACAATTGGTGTTATGATAAACGGTAAGAATAAAACTGGATTTAAAATAATTGGTGTACCAAATATTACCGGTTCATTAATATTGAATGCACCTGGTCCAATCGATAAGCGAGATACACCGCGTAACTGTGCACTTTTTGCTACAAGTAATACCACTACCAAGAATGCTAATGTTGCACCAGAACCACCAAGATATACGAAAGTATCAAAGAATGGTTTTGTAATAATGTTTGGAACATCAAATGCAGATGTACCACCTTGGAATAACTTCATGTTTTTCTCTAATGCCGGTAAGTATAATGGCTCAATAATACCACCAACGATATTTGGACCATGTAAGCCGAAGAACCAAAGAAGATGAACAAGGAGTACAATGACAATTGCACTTGGTAATGTCCCTGCTAAACTTTGTAGTGGTGATTGAATCGTATTAAAGATAAATTCATGAACACTTGTACCAGCTAAGTTCACTGCTAATTGAATACCTGCAACTACTGTTAAGATAACAAATGCTGGAACTATAGCTGCGAAAGATCTTAAAACTGCTGGTGGTACTCCATCAGGCATTTTAAAAGTAATGTTTCTTTGTACAAAGAAACGGAATACTTCAGTAACAAGGAGTGCCACGATAATTGCTACAAATAACCCTTGTGCACCTGTCCAAGCTAAGTTCAATCCGCCTTCTTTCGGTGTTGTTGGCGTAAGAATAATTAACGCACCAAATGAAATAATACCTGCTGACAAACCATCAACGCCGTAAGATTTTGCTAAGTTATAACTTGTTGTAAATGCTATGATTAGTGCTAGAATCGCGAAAGAACCAGTCCACATTCCACCGCCGACTTGTTTCCACGTTTCACCAAACATACCTTTCATGAAATCTTGGAAAGCTTCAGACGGAAAACCATTAATTAGTGATGCCAGTGCACCAACTAAAATAAGTGGCATAACTGCAATAAATCCGTCACGGATTGCAGCTAAATGACGTTGCGATCCGATTTTACCAGCGACAGGAACAATATATTTCTCCATAAATGCAATAAACTTTTGCATTTCGCTTCCCCCCTAATTATTTTTTAAGTGTTAATGCGTGATCTAAAACTGCTTCCCCATTCATCATGCCGTAGTGCATTGGATTGATAACGTCGATTCCAACGTTTCTCTCGTCAGCAAGCGTTTTCATTGAAGAGAGCATGTAACGAACTTGTGGTCCTAGTAATAATACATCTGCTTGATCGATATTCGTTTTTACTGCATCCCCAGATACAGCCCAAATCTTGCCTTCTAAACCGCGAGCTTTTGCAGCCGCTTCCATTTTTGTAACTAGTAAACTTGTAGACATCCCTGCTGAGCAACATAATAAAATATTCATTTGAAAATCCCCCTTGTGTAGTATAAAAAATTTATGTTTATTTATTTTTCTTTACGCTATTTATTAATGCAATTAGCGTGCCAACTTTTTAAAACCACTAAAATCAGTGCTTTTTCGAGCATTTTCTTTGTGTGTTAACGCTTTCAATTAGTGTGTCGTCCAAAAAACACACAGTGTGTTATAAAACAACACGCTTTTAACACATAACTGTATGAAAATAGATTAGTGTTTAGTTGTCTAGTTATGTTTAATATGAAAAAACACTAAAAAAATTTTTTTATCGTAGAAATCTAGTAAAAAACAACATTTTCTTGAGCTCAGTCTTCTATCTATTCTATTGTCCAAGCACACTCTACTAAATTACATAAAATAAAATAGAATAAAATAACACAATTCGAAAGGGGATTCCTATGCCAAAACATAGAAAACAAAGCAAAATAAAGATTTATAGAATAACAAGCTATAAAAAGGACAAGCGTTCTGAATTAAACTCTGACAAATTTGAACTAGAACAGCAGGACAAGCATGATACACAAGACAAACAGGACAAACAGGATGAGCAGAATAAGCAAGATAAGCAAGTACAATCGGAAAATGTAATTATAGTACCTACAGATTCACACAGCTTAGATGTGTGGGATGAAATTTCTCTAAAGGAAATACAAGCTGGTGAACATACGAACCTATTTGAAGAAAAGAGTAATTATCAAAATATTAATTTAGTCCAAGTAAACGATGTTCGCTTATACTTGGACAAGCAACTACAATTTAGTTCCGTTGATGAGCAAATTTATCATGAAGCACTTGTACATCCAATTATGTCAAAAGTAATCGATCCAAAACGTGTTCTCATATTAGGTGGTGGCGATGGTCTTGCCTTACGAGAAGTTTTGAAATATGAAACTGTGCTACATGTAGACCTTGTTGATTTAGACGAGGCAATGATTAATATGGCACGTAATGTTCCAGAAATAGTATCTTTAAACAAAAATGCTTTTTTTGATAATCGCGTGAACGTGCACGTATGCGATGCAAAAGAATTTCTAAATTCACCTTCATCTTTATACGATGTAATCATTATTGATTTTCCAGACCCAGCGACAGAGTTGTTAAGTACTTTATATACAAGCGAACTATTTGCTCGTATAGCTACATTCTTAACAGAAGATGGTGCTTTCGTCTGTCAATCTAATTCACCTGCTGATGCACCTCTAGTATATTGGAGTATCGGTAATACAATTGAACACGCTGGATTAACTGTAAAAAGCTATCATACAATCGTTCCTTCTTTCGGAACTGACTGGGGATTTCATCTTGCTACTAATTCTGCACATGTACTCGATCAAATTGAACAATTATATGTTGTACCAAATCCTCGAACATTGCCTTCTCTTCTTTTTCCTTTATTCCAATTTAAAGAAGAACATCTAGAACAACGTAACCTCGCTCTTTTAAATTCAGAATCAAATCTTATCTTACATCAATGCTACAAACAGGAAATGAAGTTTTGACGATATTAATAGTAAGGAGTGCTGCCCTATGGAATACTCTACCTTTGGCAAGCATATAATAGTAGATTTGTGGGGAGTGGACTTTTCCCTATTAGATGATATGCACTTTTTAGAATATCATCTAGTTACAGCTGCAGATTACTCTGGTGCCCATGTTTTAAACGTAAGTAAAAAAGAGTTCCAGCCATATGGTGTTACTGTATTAGTGCTATTATCAGAAAGCCATCTTTCCATTCACACTTACCCGGAACAAAATTTTGCAGCTATTGACTGTTATACTTGCGGTACAACCATTGAACCACAAATAACGATTGATTATATCGTAAATATATTAAAACCGGAACGGATGCATATAAAAAGATTAATTCGTGGTATAGGAGAAATTGTTACTGCCGATTAATTATAACTCTTACTCATCCGAAAAAAGGAGGATTGTAAAATACCATCAGTGGGATGAACATTCCACTGATGGTACAGGCACATACATAAAATGAAATTTTAATTAGTGGGAGTTTTACTGCCCGTTAATTCTAGATAAAAAAACCTTGCATAAGCAAGGTTCATTCATCCACCGACATCTTCCTATATAACTCTACAAACTCACTCGCTAATTCTTTCACCGTAATTGCATTCATTAAATGGTCTTGTGCGTGTACCATTAAAAGAGTAACTTCGGTCTTTTCACCACCAGCTTCTTTCTGGATAAGCTCCGTTTGTACACGGTGCGCCTCTTTTAATTCCTCTAGTGCTTCTTGTAATTTAGCTTCAGCTTCTGTAAACTCCCCACGCTTCGCACAATCAATTGCTTCCATTGAACAACTTCTCGCGTTTCCCCCATGCAAGATTAAATGAAAAGCTTTCGTCTCTATCGTATCCATTTTAGTTCTTTACTCCCCCTTTTCTTCCGCCAGTTTTTGTTTATCCCATATTTTTAAGAACGGTAAATAAATGAAGAATGCTAGCGCAAAGTTAACAAGTTGCAAAATAACACCTGAAATTTTCCCGCCCGATCCTAAATATCCACTAAAAAGAATAGGTGTCGTCCAAGGTACAGCGGCCCCACTCGGACGTGCGACCCATCCCCATTCCATTGCAAAGTAAGAAACAATTGTTAACACAACTGGAACTAATATAAATGGAATTAGTAAAAGTGGGTTCATTACAATCGGCATACCAAAAGTTACCATCTCATTAATATTAAATATACCAGGTGCAATTGACAATCTCCCTAAACTTTTTAATTGTTGACTTCGTGCAAATAGTAACATTCCGACAACTAGAGCAAGCGTTGCACCAGAACCGCCCATATAAATCCATAAGTCAAAAAACTGTGCCGTAATTGTATTTGGTACATCTTGCCCAGCTTGAAAAGCAACTCGGTTTTGATCCATTAACGACAACCAAACGGGGCTCATTACACCACCAACAATAGTAGCACCATGAATACCACACGACCAAAGAACATGAACGAGAATAACTGCTATTATTGCGCCCCAAAGACTAGCACCAAGTACACTAAGTGGTTCCTGTAAAATTTGTCCTACGATATTATGGATACTGCCAAAAGAAGTATTTTCTATAATTAAGCGTAAAATCCAAATAACTGTTACAACAATAAATCCTGGAACAAGTGCGGCAAATGAACGCGTGACAGCTGGTGGAACTGTCTCTGGCATCTTTATAATTATCTTTTTTTGTACAATAAACCGATAAAGTTCAGTAGATATAAGTGCAATAATCATTGCTACAAATAACCCTTGGCTTCCCATTAATGCAGCTGGGATAGCGCCTTCTACAAGTACACTTTCTTTTGTACTTGGTATAATATATGCAACTTGAAATGGAGTCGCAAGTAAAAACGTCACAAGCGACAATGCCCCGGATGCTAAAGCATCTACTTTATAATACTCTCCAAGTCTGTAAGCGATTCCAAAAACAGCTATTAAAGCCATTATATTAAAAGTTGCACTAACTGGATACCCTAAAGCTCTCTGCCAATTCTCACCAAACAAACCTGCCATAAACTCGTTATATCCAGGTATCGGCAGTGCACTAATAATGAGGAAAAACGATCCAATAATTAAGAAAGGCATCGTTAAAATAATTCCATCTCGAATTGCTTGCAAATGCCTCTGCTCTGCAACCTTCCCTGCTACCGGCATCACGTACTTCTCTAAAAACCGTATCATCTATCCCACTCTCCTCATGGTTTCATTGACAAAGCTGCTTGCAAGATAGCTTCTCCATTACAAAGTCCGTAATGAACGGATTGAATGACATCAACAGGTATCCCTTTATCCTTACATAATTCTTTCATTTTCGGTAATAAATAACGTACTTGCGGTCCAAGTAAAAGGACATCAGCTTTATCAATATGACTATTCACTTCAGAACCTGATACTGCCCAGATTTTTACTTCTATCCCTCTTGCCTCTGCTGCTTTCTCCATCTTTGTAACAATCAAACTGGAAGACATTCCCGCTGCACAGCAAAGTAAAATATTCATTCCGCTTCCCTCCCCCTTTTTCTAAACCTAAGTTATGGTGCATCCCTTGCCACCACTAGGTTACAAATATATATGTCTAGATTTCCTGCTGTATGCCGAGCTTAAAAACAAAAATTTCTTGGTTTTCACGCTATTCCATTTATCCGTATTCTCCTAGTAAAGAGGACTCTAACTCGCTATAATGATTCAGTATGATTTTTTTAATTGATAGGAGGATATATTTATGAAGGCATATCGCTTTCCACTTATTTTATTATCTTCTATCCTAATTGGTGGTTTCATTGGTTATTTCATGGGTGCCGATGCATTTGCTTTAAAGCCGCTTGGTGATATTTTCTTAAACTTAATGTTTACGATTGTTGTACCTCTAGTGTTCTTTAGCATCGCATCGTCTATTGCTAATATGGATGGATTAAAACGTTTCGGTAAAATTATGTCTAGTATGGCTGGGACTTTCTTATTTACAAGTATTTTAGCTGCTATTTTTATGATTATTGTCGTGAAAGTATTCCCGCCAGCACAAGGTGTTGTACTAGAACTAACACAACCTGACAAAGCCGGCAAAGCTGTTAGTGTTGCAGATCAAATCGTCGGTATTTTAACAGTATCTGACTTCTCGAAGTTACTATCTCGTGAAAATATGTTAGCTCTTATTTTCTTCTCTATCTTAATGGGAATTGCAACTTCAGCAGTTGGCGAAAAAGGAAAGCCATTCGCTACATTCCTACAAGCTGGTGCAGAGATTTCAATGAAGGTTGTATCTTTCATTATGTACTACGCTCCAATCGGACTTGCTGCTTACTTCGCAGCATTAGTTGGTGAATTCGGACCACAACTTCTTGGAACTTACTTCCGAGCAGCAATGGTATACTATCCAGCTTCTCTTATCTACTTCTTTGTATTCTTCACGTTCTATGCATACCTTGCAGGTCGCAAACAAGGTGTACAAGTATTTTGGAAGAACATGGTCTCTCCTACAGTTACATCACTTGCAACTTGTAGTAGTGCCGCAAGTATTCCAGCGAACTTAGAAGCAACGAAGAAAATGGGTATTTCTTCAGACGTTCGTGAAACAGTTGTCCTTCTTGGTTCTACACTTCATAAAGACGGCTCTGTTTTAGGTGGTGTATTAAAAATTGCTTTCTTATTCGGTATTTTCAACATGGAATTCGAAGGACCGAAAACATTAGCAATCGCACTTGTTGTTTCTCTATTAGTAGGAACAGTAATGGGTGCTATTCCAGGCGGTGGTATGATCGGTGAAATGTTAATCGTATCTCTATACGGTTTCCCGCCAGAAGCACTGCCAATTATCGCAGCAATTAGTACAATCATTGATCCACCTGCAACGATGTTAAACGTAACAGCAGATAACGCTTGTGCGGTGATGACAGCTCGCCTTGTAGAAGGTAAGAATTGGATCAAAAACAAATTTGCTTAATAGCTAGAAAGAGGATGCTCTAAACGAGCATCCTCTTTTTGTCGTTATTTGTTGATAAGTTGATATTTCCTCTCGCCACAAATTTGTTAAAATCTTCACAAATATTCCACATCCATTATCCATTCTCCGTACTATAATCATGTATGGAAAAGGAGATGGACACGATGACACAAAGCGCACCAGAATTTAAAGTTTTGCAAAGCATTGCATTTCTCGCTGTCGTTTTGCAAAGTTCCTTATTATATACAATGAATCAAGGAAATGTCTTACTTGAGCAATCCCTCATTATGGGCATACTATTTAATCTTGCAAAATTCTCAGCACCAGCATTCATATTTATCGTTGGATTTCACTTAATTCGTCACTATACGAAGCAATTAGTATATAAAGAATATATTTCTGAAAAAGCGACACACTTACTCATTCCTTATTTCTTTTGGTCTATTCTTTACTTATTAACAACAAATGATCTTATTACGTTACAAAGTGGAATAAAAAGTTTATTACTCGGAACAGCCGCGCCCCATCTTTGGTACGTTATTATGATGTTCCAAATTCACTTATTGTTCCCTTTACTATGCACACTTTTTTATTGGTTTCAAAAACGAACAGAAAATAAAAAAGACATATATAAATATATGACCTTTTTCGCTCTCCTATATTTTCTATTAATGTGGTTCTCTTCTCACTATATTTTTAATGGAGAAAAATTAACAAGTTCAACAATTTTACATTATACAGATCGATCATTTCTATTCTACTCATTCTATTTCGTTATGGGCGGCATTGCCGCTGTAGCACTAAAAACTTGGCGGCTATTCGTCATGAAACATATCCCGCTTATAACAATATTATTTTTCATCTTATTTTTATTCATCAATTATGAGTTGTTTAGTTTTTACGGAGCAAACTCTATTCATTTAACTGTTTCTACCTATTTAAAACCATCTATGTTTTTATATATCGTATGCGAAATTATCATACTGTATGTGTTGTCTATTATGATAGTACAGCGTCGTGGTTTCTTATATAAAACGTTACGTTTCATTGGAAATTACACGTATGGTGCTTATTTAGCTCATTTATTCTTCTTGCAACTATGCACAAAACTTCTTTCCTTATTCACGCTGCAAGAAAATACTATATTATATAGCCTATTACTATTTGTGTTAACGGCTATTATCTCTATTTCAACAATGGTCATTTGTAGCACAATACCATTTCATACTTGGATTACAGGTCCTTCTCCTACAACAAAGATGAAATGGACGAAGGTTGTATTCCGAAAAAATCATAAAAAACTATTCAAGCCATATATTTGATATAATGATACGCATATAAAAAGAAAGCGAGAGACACCTATGATCAATCAAGTTGGACAAATTATGCTATATGTAAATAACCAAGACGAAACAGTACAATTTTGGACAGAAAAAGTAGGGTTCCAAATCATTGCGGAAGAAAATAACGGAAACGGATTCCGCTGGATTGAAATTGCACCGGCGAAAGAAGCAGGAACAAGCATCGTCCTTCACGATAAAGCGTTAATCGCGAAGATGCAACCTGAACTAAACCTAAATACACCTTCACTTATGTTCTTCTCAAATGACTTAGACCGTCTATATAAAGATCTTTCTGAGAAAAATGTCACAGTTGGACAGGTTGTAGATTTACCTACTGGTAGAGCATTCAACTTTGCTGATAATGAAAATAATTACTTTGCAGTAATGGAACGCAAATAAAAAATAAGCTATCCGAAAAAATCGGATAGCTTATTTCATTTTAAGAAACTTGTTCTGCATTCGTTTCTCTATGCTGTATATGACTCGTGATCCAAGCAATTCCACCGGCAACAACGAGGTAACATAACAATATTAAAATTTGCATTTGTAATTGTGACCAATCTCCTAAAGAGATAACATCTTGTAATCCTCTAAGAGAATGAGACATTGGGAGAAATTGTCCAATTTTACTAAGAACAGCTATGTTTAATTCTCCTGGGAAAGTCCCCCCGCTCGTCGCTAATTGCAAGACAAGAAGCGTTACTGCTAAGAACTTTCCAATAAGACCAAATACTGTTACTAACATAAGAATAAATGTCATGAACGTAAAGGAAATCACAATACTTGATAAAACAAAGAGTGGCACACTGGCAACTTCTAATTTCATAACACCTAGCACAACTACATCTACGAGTAGCGCTTGAATAAGTCCAATTAAATATACCAATCCTAGTTTATTAATAAAATGTACCGTTCCACTTACCTTCATATTTTGTCTACGACCAAGCGGTAAAATATTCGATGCCATAATTCCGCCAACATAAAATGCAAGCGATAAGAAATATGGTGCAATGCCTGAACCGTAGTTAGGAACGTCAGAAACTGTTGACTTCACTAACTGAACTGGCTCTGAGAACATCGTATTACGTGCATCATCATTACGAACATCCGCTATCTTCTCTGCGCCCTCTCCCAATTTCGTAGAAAGTTCTTTCGCACCATCATCAAGTTTAACAAGTCCATTTGTTAATTTACCAGCACCGTTATTCAGCTCCGTTCCACCACTCGCAAGCTGGTTTACACCTTCTTGCAATGATGTAAATCCATTTCCCCACTTCGTAAATCCATCAGCCAAATTCGATGCACCATCTGCTATCTTTTGCGTTCCAGCAGTAGCTTCATTTAACTTAACTCCGAATGTATTTATGCCTTCTTCAATCTTATGTTGACCGTCAGTAAGCTTCTTCGCACCTTGTGTCAATTGTTGTTGGCTATTATTTAAAGTACTTGTTGCGTTAGCTAGTCCGTTAGATGTAGCAACAATTTTTTGAAAAGCGGGATCTTGCTGCACTTCTGGATGATTTTTCACGTACTCTTCTAATTGTTGTTTTATACTATTAGCCGCACCATCCGCTTTTACTTGGCCTTCAGCAAGCTTCTCACTTCCGCTCACCCATTCATTTGTACCAGCACTTAATTCACTAACTCCTGATTGTAACGTTTTTTCACCTTGTGCTAATAACTCCATACCACTATGAAGTGATGTCGCTCCTTGACTCAGCTCATTTGCTCCCCCGATTAAAGCAGATTGACTGGATGCAAGCTTGTCACTTCCCTCTTTCAATTTCGATGTCCCATCACTTAAACGATCAATACCATCCGCAAGCTGATTCGCTCCATTTCTTGCATCGGTCGTTCCTTCATGTAACTTCCCAGCACCATTACTTGCATCACTCAATCCTTGTGCCAAATCTTGAAACTTTGAAAAGACACCTTCTGTATAAGATTTCGTAATACTGTTTGAGATTTTTGTTTTCATATTTTCAACAGCTGTCGTTCCAATTTGAGCTGCTACAAAGTTTTTACCTGGATTTACTTTGTACTGCAACTTTGCCGGCTCTGGTTTCTCATCCATAAGTGTACTTACCTTTTTAGAGAAATTCTCTGGAATCGTAACAACCATATAATATTTATCTTCTTTTAACCCTTCATCAGCATTTTTTTCTGATACGAAATGAAAAGCCAGTTCTTTATTCTCCTTTAAATTTTTTACAAAATCGTCTCCTGCATGAATTGTTTTCTCATCCATCGCAGCCCCCTTATCTAAGTTCACAACTGCAACAGGTAATTTATCTAATTTTCCGTACGGATCCCAATACCCAGCTAAAAAGAATCCTGAATAAATTAATGGAACGATTAATAAAAAAATTAAAGCGATACGTCCATGTTTATGGTGCCACATCGCTTTCCAATCTTTAAATATAAGTTTAATTCCCTTCATGAAACATACTCCTCTTCTAATTTAACACCCTTCGAATGGTTTAACAGATTTACTATACACGTCACTTTCCATACTGTATAATACATCTTTAATTATCAATTCATTCCTTTTGGTCTATAGAAAGGGGATTCTAAATGGAACTGCTCCAGTTAAAATACTTTCAGACAGTCGCAAGACTAGAACATATGACAAAGGCAGCTGAAGAATTGCATATCGCGCAACCTTCACTCAGCAAAACAATCGCTAGACTTGAAAAGGATTTAGGCGTCCCTTTATTTGATCGCCAAGGCAGACAGATTACTTTAAATTCTTTCGGAAAAGTATTTTTAAAACGGGTAGAACGTATTTTTCATGAATTAAGTGAAGGGGAACGAGAAATTAAAGATTTAGCCGAATTACAACAAAGCTCTATTACACTGGCCGTTTCTATTCCGAGAATATTACCAGAACTACTTGGCTCTTTTTTAATAGAACATCCTAACGTTCGATTTCAACAATTTCTTGCATCTACTCCTTCTATGAAACGACAACTAGATAATATAGAAATTGACTTTTGTATCTCCTCTGTGCCAATTGAAGGTGAGGAGATTGTTTGGGAACCACTTATTACAGAAGAAATTTTCTTAGTCGTCCCTTCAGGCCACCGTTTATCCGGCCGAGAAAATATCCACCTGCATGAAGTAAAAGACGAACCGTTTATTAGTATGAACACTGGCTACGGATTTCGGCACTTAACGGATGAATTTTGTAAAGAAGCTGGTTTCACTCCGCATATTGCTTTTGAAGTAGATGAACCGACCGTGATTAGCGACCTCATTAAGCAAGGTCTCGGCATCGCTTTTGTTCCAAGTTTAACTTTATTAAAAAACTCTACTTTAGCATCAAGCAAGTTGCGTATTATTGAACCCACTTGTCAGCGAACCATCGGATTAAGTTGGTCAAAAAAACGTTACTTATCAAAAACAGCTCAGCAATTCCGTGAATTCGTGATTGACTACTTCTCTAATATTAGGACGTAAAATTATATGAACAAATAAAAGGTGCCACCCTCATATGGTGGCACCTTTTATTGTTCACTCTTTTTTAATTCTATTTCAGCTAAAAGTGGTAGTACGTTATCAAAAATATGCGTATTATTATTTTCACCTGTTACATATCCACCGTAATATCTACTAAATACGTTGTCATTTCGGAATGTGGACATATGATCATACAATTCCTTCGCAAACTTTGTATCACCTGTTTGTAGTACGTACAAAATCGTTAGTCCATACGCGGCTGGCGATTCATAATTCACAGTTTGTTTTCCCGTTTCTAAATTGTAACGACCGTATAGCTTTCCATCCTCCTGGAATCTCTTCTTTATAAATTCCAAATAAGCAGCTGATGAAAGACCACCTAAACTTCGATGATATGCAACGTATGATTGGTCAATAAGATTCACTTCTTTATCGTACGTAAATGTACCATCTTCTTTATATTCTTTTGGGAATGCCCAGCCATGCCTTGGATAATCCGCTAAAAATTGAACGATTTCCTGATATTGCTGAGTAGAAACTTTGCCGTACTTCTTCATATAGGAGAATGCACGCGGATTTATGTATGATGTTGTTACAAAATTATTTTGTTTCCCTGCATCTGCATCATAATAATCAACATAATAATTATCTTTTTTATTATAACGAAGTACAGCATCACTTAATTGATCGGCAAGGTTTTTATAACGCTCTTCCTTATACATTTCATAAGCACGATATAATTGTTCTATAATACGAAGATCGTCTATAAGTGCATTTGTAGCTGACTGCCTCTCTCCCTTTTCAGAGAGTTTCCATAAAACGATATGATTCTTATATATGAAATTATCTTGAATAACCTTTACTTGCTCATCAAATAACGCCTGATCATCTTTATCAAGTGTATATTGTAACCATAATCCCGCCGATTCTGATAAAGCTTCACGTCCCTTGGCTTCACCTGTACCTGCCTTAGTATCTACTAAACGATACGTGGCAAGCGTTCCATTGTCATTCACCATATGTCTTAAAATAAAATTTTCTGTACGGTTTCCTTGTAAAGCTGACCAAAATACAATTCCACCTAAAGCGATTAAGAAGATAACTCCAATCCCTATATATAAACGTTTCCGCAATCTTTTCACCTCCCTAGTAAGGCTAACCTTAATTTTATCAGAACATACATAAATTTAAAAAAGACAATCTATTAGATTGTCTCCCCCATTTCTATCCCCCGCAAACCTCTTTAGAAGGTTTATATAGCGATTGTACAAGTCGATCATATTCACGACGCGTAATTTCTTTATTATATAGCTTCAATAATAAATCTCTATGCTCTTTTGAAAATGCCATCTTTTTAATGACTTCAGGATACATAAAACACCCTCTCCATTTCACATAAACTTCTTGATTCCGAAAAACAGAACTTATGTTCGCATAAAAGATTATAAAAGATTCCTGAGCAAAAAACAAACAAAACATGACCAACTATTTATTTCTTTCTATTCAAAATATTACAACATTATATTATCATATTCACTTTTTAAATACATATATATTTTTGGTAGTTTTTTTGAATAAATCTTCCAATTCAATCAGAAAATAATGGCAAAAAAGAAGAGGAGTTTACATATGGATACGGTAACATTAGCAAGAGCATTTTTTGGTTCTTCATTAGCATTCCACATTATCTTTGCAACACTTGGCGTCGGACTTTCATTGATGATTTTTATAAGCGAAATACTCTATCACTGGAAGAAAGACTCCGACTATGCCATTATGGCGAAAAGATGGACAAAGGCTTTTGCTATTCTTCTCGGTGTAGCAATTCCAACTGGAACAATTGTTGGTGTGCAAATCTCACTTCTTTGGCCTGGTTTCGCCAAAATTGTTGGGCAAGTTATCTCTGTTCCCTTCCAAATTGAGATTTTCGCCTTCTTTTTGGAAGCTTTATTCATGTCGATTTACGTATATGCAGCTGATAAACTTCCTCCATTTATGAGATTAATCTCGCTATTTTTCGTCATGCTTGGTGCCACAGCATCCGCCGTGCTTATTACATCAGCAAATACATGGATGAATACACCAGCAGGATTTTCAATGAATCCAGATGGATCTGTTTTTAACGTTGATCCGTGGAAAGCTTTCTTTAATCCGAGTTTTGGCACAAGTGCATTCCATGTTGTTATTACGGCTTATGCAACTGGTGCGGCTGTCATTGCTTCTATCGCTGGATTTAAATTATTGAAGAAAAATTTAAGTACACGTGAAATTGCTTATCATAAAAAAGGGCTACTATTAGGGCTTGTCGTTACATTTATTACAGGCGCTACGATGTGGCTTTCAGGACATGAATCAGCGATTGCCTTACATAAACACTCACCTGAAAAACTTGCATCTGCTGAAGCTTTATTTGAAACGACATCACACGCACCGCTATCCATTGGCGGAGTTGTGGATCCTAATACACTTGAACTAAACTACGCACTTGAAATTCCAAACATGCTTAGCTTATTAGTGGGACTAGACCCTAGCACTGTCGTAAAAGGTTTAAAGGAATTCCCACAAGAAACATGGCCACCATTTTATACACATACACTATTCAACTTAATGGTCGGCACTGCTGCATTCACCTTTGCAGTTGCAGCAATTGCACTCTTATATTGGTATTTCGTGTACCGAAAAAAGGGAACAGAACTACCGAAGTGGTTACTTTGGGGGGCTGCCGCATGCGGACCAATTATGATGCTCGGTATTGAATTCGGATGGATTTTCAGTTGTAGCGGTCGTCAACCATGGACAATTTATGGTATGCAACGTACCGTCGATGCATCTACACGCGCTGATTTCGTCGGTCCTTTATTTGTTTTGTTCATCATTTTATATATTGGACTCGCTATTTTAACAGTCTTTGTTCTACGTACATTCTTTAGAAGACATCCATTAAAGAATGATTTACAACACCAAGGAGGCGATTCTCATGCATGAGGAAAGTATTGCAATCATCATCTTATGGGCCCTTATTTTCGTATACAGTATACTAGGGTCCATCGATTTTGGAGCTGGTTTTTGGGGCATGGTATACGCAAAACATCCAACGCTCGCTGCCAAACTTGCGAATCGGTACTTATCACCAACTTGGGAAGTAACAAATACGTTTCTCGTCTTCGTCGTTGTCGCATTTCTCGGCTTCTTTCCGAAAGCGGCCTTTACCCTTGCGACAGTAATGTTCGTACCAGTTATGTTAATTTTAGTGCTCGTTGCAGTACGTAGTACATTTATGGTGTTTGCTTACTCCTTGCCGAAATATCAGTACCTTCTTCGGGTTATTTCAGGTATTACTGGTCTCTTAATTCCAGCACTATTAATTACCGTTTTACCCGTTACAGAGGGAGCCTATATTACAATGTCTGAAGGGAAAGAAGTACTCCTGTATGGAAAACTTCTTTCTAGCCCGGTTATCTATTGCTATATGCTCTTCGGAATAACGTCTGAACTATTTCTCTCCTCTCTCTTTCTTGCTGATTTTGCGAGAGAACAAAGTTCAGAAGATACGTATAGAATTTATAGAAGAAATGCCATCATCCTTGGTCCTGCAACGCTCGTTACGGCGATCATCGCCCTCGTTGTAATGGATCCTGAAACACATTGGCTTATGCAAGGATTAATAAAGCAATTCCCGTGGTTTACAGTTTCTATTGTTTTATTCGTTATCGGATACTCGTCCCTTTGGTGGACAAACAAAAAGTACAATACACTAGGATATCCTCGCATTGCCGTTTTAGCTGTCGTCGCTCAATATGCATTTGCAAGCTACGCTTACGGCGTCGCGCATTTACCTTATATTATTTATCCTGACGTAACTGTATTTACAAGCTTTACAACGACAGAAACGTTCTATGCACTGCTCATTCTATACGCAATTGGGATTGCAATTTTATTACCAGGATTTATTTTCTTCTGGAATTTATTCTTGAAGGATCGTACTTTTTTGAAGGAAAAATAATATAGTCTTGGGGTCTGTTCCAAAAGGCATTTTGGGATGGGCTCCTTTTGTCATGTTTTGTCGATAAGTCGATATATTTTAAAAATCGCTGATATATTTTGAGTTGCACCGATATATTTCAATGATCGCTGATATATTTTGAGTTACGCCGATATATTTCAATAATCGCTGATATATTTTCAGTTACACCTATATAAATCTCATTTACTACCTTACTGCCCAATCAATTAATAGACTCCTATCACAATAGTTATTTCACTACGAGTGACACTTGTCCTTTAGCATGAAAAACACATATTCGCTTCATCTCGTTATACGTCTAGTTCTTCTTATTTTTTGCTGAATATACTACCAATATAACCTTGAGACAAGCTACATCTATTCAAGGGAAAATAGAAAGGTAGGCAAAATATGAGCATTGAAATATGGATTACTATTATTGTATTCTTCTTAACGATGATTGTTATCTTTTGGCGGCCTCGAGGTTTAAATGAGGCGTGGCCAGCAGCAATCGGAGCTGGTATCATCATAATTACTGGACTTGTATCAAAACCAGACGTCATGGATATTATAAGTAAAATTGGCGGTGCTTCCATAACAATATTAGCGACCATCGTCATGGCAGTTATATTAGAAAGCTTCGGCTTTTTCCATTGGTCCGCAGCGAAACTAGCAAATTTAGCAAAGGGTTCTGGACGCCGCTTATACTGGTATATTCAATTATTATGTTTTCTCATGACTCTTTTATTCAATAACGACGGTAGTATTTTAATTACAACTCCAATTTTAATTCTTCTTCTAAAAAATCTTCAATTAAAACCTCATCAGCAAATTCCTTATTTATTAAGTGGTGCTTTAATCGCTACGGCATCTAGTGCACCAATTGGTGTAAGTAATATCGTAAATTTAATCGCATTAAATATCGTTAATATGACTCTTTATATGCATACTGCTATGATGTTTGTACCTGCAACATTAGGCTTATTATTTATGTCATGGCTCATGTATACAGTTTTGAAGAAAAAACTTCCGAAAAAATTACCTGTTTCTTCATATGATATTGAAGAAATTTTCTTCACGAAAAACTTCCATCCACTAAAAGGAAATAATTCTGTTGATACGAAACAAAAACGGACAAGATTCATGTTAAAAGTATTAGGTTTCGTCTTCCTTATGCGCTGTCTTCTATTCGTTGCATCCTTCTTATCCATCCCAATTGAAATCGTTGCAGTACTTGGTTCACTCGTTCTTCTCATTTGGAGATGGTACTACTTACGAACAAATCCTGTCGACATTTTGAAAAAGACACCGTGGCACATTTTAATTTTCGCCTTCTCTATGTACGTCATTATTTACGGACTCCACAACGCAGGATTAACAGCTGCACTTGTACAATGGCTCGAGCCAATTGTGAATCAGCATCTACTCTATGCTAGCTTTGCAATGGGCGGACTTGTATCCATCCTCTCTAACGTCTTCAATAACCATCCTGCCCTTATGATTGGTACAATTACATTAACAGAAATGGGACTAGATCCAGTCACATTAAAAACAATCTATCTTGCAAACATCATTGGTAGTGACATCGGTTCACTATTACTACCAATCGGTACACTAGCTTCACTCATTTGGATGTATATTCTGAAACAAAACAAAATTAAAGTAAAATGGAAAGACTATTTAAGTGTATCCCTTATCGTTATCCCGCTCACAACAGTCGTCACACTATTCCTCTTATTCTACTGGGTACATCTCTTCTTCGCCTTATAAAGTGAAACTTTAATCAGTGGGGGTTTTGTTCATCCCCCACTGATTATTAGCCTTAACCAATCGGGCTTTTACGGGCAGCCCGACCCCGACCTAACTTCTTTGCTTCCGCTGAATTTTGAGGTGGGGGTCTTACTGCCCACAAATAGCGGGATAAACAACAGAAGCCCCATTTGCTACCGTCTTAGCAAATGGGGCTTCTTCTATAATAAAGTTAGGTACTACAGTGTGATCAATCAAGTAAAGAGGTGTAATGTGTTATTGATATAAATGACTACCAGCTTCTTTAAATTCTTCTGCTTTCTCTTTCATTCCTTTTTCAATTGCTTCTGTCGTTTCTAAATCATTTTCTTTTGCATATTCACGGATATCATGTGAAATTCTCATACTACAAAACTTCGGTCCACACATTGAACAGAAGTGAGCTGTCTTTGCCCCTTCTGCAGGCAACGTTTCATCGTGATATTCCATCGCACGTTCAGGATCTAAAGATAAATTAAATTGATCGCGCCAACGAAATTCGAAACGTGCTTTTGAAAGTGCATCATCACGCTGATGAGCCGTTTTATGTCCTTTTGCAAGATCAGCCGCATGCGCTGCAATTTTGTACGTAATAACACCCGTGCGTACATCATCTTTATTCGGTAAACCTAAATGTTCTTTCGGCGTTACATAACAAAGCATCGCCGTTCCAAACCAACCGATCATCGCAGCTCCAATTGCCGATGTAATATGGTCATAGCCTGGTGCAATATCTGTCGTTAGTGGCCCAAGTGTATAAAACGGCGCGCCCTGACAAATATCAAGCTCTTTCTCCATATTCTCTTTAATTAAGTGCATCGGTACATGCCCAGGTCCTTCGATCATCACTTGCACATCATGTTTCCAAGCAATCTTCGTTAATTCACCAAGTGTTTCAAGCTCAGAGAATTGTGCTTCGTCATTTGCATCTGCAATCGATCCTGGACGTAATCCATCTCCAAGAGAGAACGAAACATCGTACTGCTTCATAATTTCACAAATCTCTTCAAAATGAGTATATAGGAAGTTTTCTTTATGATGGAATAAACACCACTGCGCCATAATCGAACCACCACGCGAAACGATACCTGTCGTACGTTTTGCAGTAATTGGAATGTAACGAAGTAATACACCAGCATGAATCGTAAAGTAATCCACGCCTTGCTCCGCTTGCTCAATTAACGTATCACGGTACACTTCCCACGTTAAATCTTCTGCAATTCCATTTACCTTTTCAAGCGCTTGATAAATCGGCACAGTTCCAACTGGTACAGGCGCATTACGAATAATCCACTCACGCGTCGTATGAATGTTTTTACCTGTAGATAAATCCATAATCGTATCTGCACCCCAGCGAGTAGCCCACGTCATCTTTTCTACTTCTTCTGCAATAGAAGAAGATACAGCAGAGTTTCCGATATTCGCGTTTACCTTCACATGGAAGTTACGCCCGATAATCATCGGTTCAGCTTCTGGATGATTAATATTCGCTGGTAAAATAGCGCGGCCTTCTGCGATTTCCTTACGAACAAACTCCGGCTCTACCCCTTCACGAATCGCAACGTATTCCATCTCAGACGTAATAATGCCATTACGTGCATAGTGCATTTGCGTAACGTTTGCACCTTGCTTTGCTCTAAGTGGCTGGCGATCCATTTGCGGGAAAACAGGTGTATGCTTCGAAGCTACTTTCACGCCGTCATCCTCTGGTTTCACTTCACGCCCTTCGTATGCTTCTACATCACCACGCCCCATAATCCAAGAGTGGCGCGGCGTTGGAATTCCTTTTTCCAACTCGACCTTATACGCAGGATCTGTATAAGGACCGCTCGTATCATACACACGGATTGGTGGATTTGGAACGCCATTCGTTTCGCTTTGTTCAATCTCACGCATCGGCACTTTCATACCTTCTCGTGGTCCATCCACATATACTTTCTTACTCCCTGGTAAACTCGACTTCAATTCAATTTGCTCAGCTGAAACAGATTGTTTCATAAATTTTGTTGCCCCCCTGTTCGTGACAAGGACAAGATATGGCCAGCGCATGCCAAAATAAAAAGAGCCAGGTCCATAAAAAAATAAGGACCTGGCTCATAAAGACATCATTATGTAAAGCCGTTAACTTCCCTACGCTGGTACGAGCCAGATCAGGTCCAAAGGGTTAAGAAGTTCACGCGCTTCTCTCTCAGCCTACGCATACGTTAGGCACCCCTAGTTTATCACTGATTTAATTTTCAATACTTTCCCATCATACACGATAATCTGAAAAATGCAAAGTTTATTTCTTTTGTTGTTTATGGAATCATCCACGTTAAATAATATGCCTGTACATACGTCATAATACCAACAATAATTACGAAGAACACCCTATTGTAAAAATAGTTTATGACTTAACATGGGAGTTTAAAAACATCTTCACCACAAAGAGTGTTGAGAATCTCGACCATTGTATCGAGAAAATTAAGAATACTAATATACAAGAGTTTAAGAGCTTTACGAATGGATTAGCCCGGGATATTGAAGCTGTCAGAAATGCGGTAACTTATGAGAATAATAATGGTCTTGCCGAAGGGAGCATAAACAAGTTAAAGCTTATTAAAAGAATCATGTATGGTCGATGCCAATTCTCCACATTGCGGACAAAGATTCTACTTTTGGAGAGAATGAGACTTTTCAACTAACTCCGGGAAGAACCATTTTTTACTTGCCAAATACATTCATCAGTCCCGTTTGAAAAAGAGCCTTTGTCTCTGCTGCATTTCGCTACAACTGCTACTGTTACCTGCCATACAACCTGCAATAGAGATAGGTAACAATTTACTATACAAGGAACAAAATTGACCTGCTCCTCCATTTAGTGATTTAACTACCTTTATTATTCAGAGCTAAAACTCAAAGAAAAATCTCTTACATTTATTGTGACATTTTTACTTAATATGTTAATTTTTTTGTTGTCTTGTTAGTTAAAGGGGTACTTAGTACAAAAAATAACCGTAGATAGTAGCACGAACACTGTTCTTGTTATAATTAATTTTTTTCAGAACGTCTATAATCCTCTTTTAAAAAATATATGTAAATATAATAAAAAACGAATGATTAATAGAAATATTCTACGCCACTCGTTTTTTATCGGACTTCTTTTTACTGTACTTTTATTTTCTTTATGAGTTATTAGAAAAATAATTGTCTATATAAGTCTTTATTTTTTCAAAATTCTTTTCCATAAATAAGATTGCTGGTACTTCAATTATTGGAAGATTATTTTCATTATCAAAAGCTGGACACGGTTTGGGAACTACCAAATAGTCAACTGAATTTTTATCCCTAATATAATTAATCGAAACATCATAATACTTAGAAAAATATTCCTTCAAATCATCCTGATTCCTTAAAAATGGTAGAGAAAATATTGAACCATAATTTATACCAGCGTCGACAATTAATACAAAGCATATTTTTTTCATGATACACCCTCCTCGTATAATAAGTTTTAAGTTAATAACTGTTCCTTGAAAATTAAATAGTTTTTATCTTCAAGAGCTACATCAAAAAAATGATGTATGGGTAAAATTTAGTCTTGGATACTGGGGGATTTCCCCAGATAATGGAAGTATAGAAATGGATCCATCGGGAATATGCTTACTCCTCCTGTAGTTCGACCACGTTAAAAGACTGTGACCCAGACCAAAATGCACTGCATACGCACAAGCTGTATCGGTTTCCTTCACTTACCTCTCATAGTGGTGGGAGGGGCAGCTTAGATGAAGGCAATCATTGAATACTCATACGCGAGGTTGTGGCTATGTTTTTGACTCTAGGGAGATCCCACAGTATCCAAGCTCATTCCAAATACTATTCAAAGAAAGGAGATCCTTTCTTTGAGATTATTCGTAGCTATTGATGTAAGCTCTGAAAAACCTGATGTATGTTTTCTTGACAGTCATGACACTGTTTTGAAAGAAATTTGTCTTTCAAACGATGTGAATGGTGCCAACGCCATTAAGGAGGATGTTCTCCATTTTCACCAGTTGTACAACTATAAAAAAATTGTCATTGGCATGGAATCTACTTCCGTCTATAGTTTCCATCCTTCCATGTTCCTAACGGAAGATAAGGATTTGAGGGCTTTAGACGTGGAAGTGGTCGTATAAAATCCAAAAGCCATCCATCGGTATAAAAAACTCTTTGAAGAAGATAAGACCGATAAAATAGATGCTTTCCGTATTGCCGATTTTTTACGAATCGGACGGTATAATAAATTTCTTATCAAGGAGGAAAAATACGTTGCCCTCCAACGTTTAACACGATCTAGATATCAACTCGTTCACCAGCAAACAGAATGTAAGCAACACTTTCTGGAGAACCTTTACTACAAATGTAATACGTTATCGAAAGAGTTAAATACCTCTGTTTTTGGTGCGACGATGATGGAAATACTCTCAGATTCCCTTTCGTTGGATGAAATCGCAGAAATGGATCTAGAAGCACTCGCTACTCTTCTTCAGAAAAAGGGGAAAGGACGCTTTAGCGACCCGGAAGATTTAGCGAAAACCATCAAGAAAGCCATACGTGAATCCTACCGACTAGGTAAGGTCGTTCAAGACTCTGTGGACGTTGTATTAGCCACTTATGCACGATTGATTCAAACATTGAAAAAACAAATCAAAGAAATAGAAAAAAGCATTACTGCTTTTTTCGAAGCCATTCCAGAAGCGAGATATTTAACAAGTGTTCCAGGCATTGGAGTCGTATACGCCGCGGGAATCATTGCGGAAGTTGGACAAATTGAACGCTTTGAGAACGAAGCACAATTGGCCAAATACACCGGTCTTTACTGGAAAAAATCGCAATCTGGAAACTTTGAATCGGAACGAACACCCATGACACGAACGGGAAACCAGTATCTTCGTTATTACATGGTTGAAGCTGCCAACTCTGTACAACTTCGTGAAGCTACTTACCGTGCTTATTATTTAGAGAAATATGATGAAGTTCCGAAATACAAACATAAAAGAGCCCTTGTCTAAAGCCGTAACTAGATTCGCTAAATTGTTTTTCAAATATTGAACCAAGCACTTGACTGATTGCTTGTTGAACAACCCTATCCACTACTGTCGGTATTCCCAATTTGCGCATCTTCCATAAAAAGAGCCAGGTCCATAAAAAAATAAGGACCTGGCTCATAAAGACATCATTATGTAAAGCCGTTAACTTCCCTACGCTGGTACGAGCCAGATTAGGTCCAAAGGGTTAAGAAGTTCACGCGCTTCTCTCTCAGCCTACGCATACGTTAGGCACCCCTAGTTTATCACTGATTTAATTTTCAATACTTTCCCATCATACACTATAATCTGGAAAATTCAAAATTTATTTCTTTTGTTGTTTATGGAATCATCCACGTTAAATAATAAGCCTGAACATAAGTCATAATCCCTACAATTATTACGAAGAACAAACTATGCTTCACTGTAAAACGGAACAAATCCGATTCTTTTCCAGCAAGACCAACTGCTGCACAAGCAATCGCAATCGACTGCGGGGAAATCATTTTACCTGTTACACCGCCTGTTGTATTTGCTGCAACAAGAAGCACTTCAGATACGCCGACTTGCTGCGCTGTAATGGCTTGTAAATTCGAGAACAGTGCATTCGCAGACGTATCAGACCCTGTTAAGAATACGCCAATCCAGCCTAAGAAAGGTGAGAAGAACGGGAATAGTCCGCCAGTTCCGGCTAATGCTAACGCTAACGTAGAAGATAGACCAGAATAGTTTGCGATAAATGCAAACCCTAGTACGAATCCGATAGATAGAATTGGCATTTTTAATTCACTTAACGTTTCTTTAAATGTCACTACTGCATCTTTTACATTCATTTTCAAAATAAACATGGAAATGATACAAGCAATTAAAATCGCCGTTCCGGTTGCTGATAATACATCAAACTTCAGAATTGCCTCGTAAGGCGTTGGTTTATTTACAATTGGTTCTGCTTTCATTACTAGATTATGCAGACCTGGAATTTCAAACTTAAATACAAGACTTGCTAAAGCCCCTCCTGGAGCGAATAATGCCTTAAAGAAACTTTGGCTCCAAATGACTACCATAACCGTTAATACGATAAATGGAGACCATGCTTTTACTACTTTTCCAAACGTTAATTTCGGCATCGATGCTGCTGTCGTTGTTGCTGCTACTTCACTATTTGCTTGCCCGGATTGATAGATTTCTTTCGGCTGCCAAACTTTTAAGAACAGCGCTAAACTAATTAAACTTACAAGTGCCGATGTAATATCCGGAAGTTCCGGCCCTAAAAATGTCGCTGTAATGAACTGCGTAATCGCAAATGAACTACCCGCTACAAGTAACGCAGGCCACGTTTGTCTTATCCCTTTAAATCCATCCATTAAAAATACGATAAAGAATGGAACAAATAATGATAGGAATGGTAATTGATGTCCAGCCATTTGTCCAATTTTATGTGGATCAATACCTGTTACTTGTCCAGCAACTGTAATCGGAATTCCCATCGCTCCGAACGCCACTGGTGCAGTATTTGCAATCAAACAAAGACCTGCTGCGTATAAAGGATTTAACCCAAGACCCGCAAGAAGCGCTGCTGTAATCGCTACTGGCGCTCCAAATCCTGCCGCTCCTTCTAAAAATGCTCCAAATGAAAATCCAATTAAAATAACGAGTAGACGATGATCATTCGTAATCGATAATACCGATGCACGAATCACATCGAATTGGCCTGTTTTTACAGAAATTTTATATAAAAATACCGACATAATAATAATCCAAGCAATTGGCCATAACCCGTACAAAAAACCGTACCCGGTTGCTGCCATTGCCATCATGAACGGCATTTTATAAGCGAATAACGCTACTAAAACTGTAAGTACAACTGTAATAAATCCTGCCACATACCCCTTCATGCGAAAAATCGCTAAAGCTAAGAAAAAAAAGATAATCGGAATAAGTGCTACTGCTGCTGAAATCCAAATATTACCGAACGGATCATAAACTTGTGTCCATGTGTTCATTGTCCTCTCCCCCTAAAGAATCCCCTTTTAAATAAATACAACCTTATCAATAGACTATCAGGTCATCATACCTTTAAGTCTAAAAATAAAAAAACGTTTAAGAAAACGTTTTCAAAAACTTTCATTTATACTGTACCATAACAATTTCTATTAAAAAAGATTTTTTTGAAAATTTTATTATTTAACAGGAAATCTTACAAAATCGTCACGTTCTTGTAATGTTCATCGATAGGAAGTTTGCCAAAATTATTGCATAATAATAGTATAACAACAGAAATTATTCATGAGGTGATATATATGAACGGAAATAAAATATTAGCTGCGTTATCATACTTTAGTGTACTATTTGCCCCTATCTTATTCCCTATTATCGTTTGGATTGTAGGAGACGCTGAAACAAAACCACATGCAAAACGTGCTCTATGGACACACATCATTCCAAGTATCGCTACATTCATTGGCTTAACTATTTTAGGAATTATGGGTCTTGGATCTGATCAACCAGATGTAACACTTGGAATTGGATCAATGATTGTCTTAGCTATTTGCGGAATCATCAGCTTATACTACTTCATCTGGAACATTGTAAAAGGAATTAAAGTACTGAAAGCTTAATTTGAAACAAACGTTTGTTTAAAAAAGGACCCTTGCAAATTGCAAGGGTCCTTTTCCGTTCACTTTATCTTCTGCGTTTCTTCTTTTTTCTCATCATTTTCTTTCGGCGCGTATTCACTTTATCCGCTATAATGTGGAGCGTACTTGCCACAACAATTCCCATTAAAAACGTTACAATTTCAACCTCATGTTTCTTCGCAATTTCTATTAAATTACCATCCAGTGCGATTACATTTAATAGGAATAAAAATGGAGAAAAGACGATTAACATGTACGCAATACGAATCACATCACCAAGTATAATCGTATGCGTAAAGAAAGATCGATGCGGCATTACTTTTTTATAAGGATACCAAAATATACGTAAGAAACCCCATTTGTTATAAGCATTACTGTACGTATCTAAATCCGGTGTTAAAAATGAAGTACCTACTAAAAAACCAATTGCAAAAGTTAATAAAAAATCAAAATTTGTTAATCCATACGAAAAAAGCAAAAACAAAACAACCGGAAGGGATATTAAGTTTATTTTCGTATGCGTTCTTCCTGATGGCATAATGCACTTCCTCGCTTACGTTCGTCCTGTCACCTTATGACAGGTTTCACCTATTGACCTAATTTCTGATCGATAAATGTTGTGTCTATATCCGAACCAAACCATTCTGCCAACTTCACTCGTGCCTTATCTTTCACATCTTCATTGACGTATAACGACACCTGTATTAGTGCGGCCGTTAACGCCCCTAAATCATCCGTATAGCCAATTCCAGCAATGAAATCTGGAATCGCATCAATCGGTGCAATAAAATAAGCAAGTGCTCCAATTACAATAATTTTCACTCGTTTTGGAACATCGGGTCTTTGCAAAACGTAAAACAGTAATAAACTTGTATAAATGACCGACTGCCCTGCTTGCTTTGCAACATGTTTTACTTTCTTCCAAAACGCTTCAACTGAAAATTTTTGTTTCATGTAAAAGCCTCCCTATTTTTAAAAAGAAATAAGCTACAATATGTTATCAGTAAAAGTTCATAGAAATTACACAAAACCTATCAATGAACTTTCATTGTAACAAACAAACCAAAAAAGAACAAGTGTTCGTTAATTTTTACACAATTTCCTTCATATAATAGATTTCTAGATAACCCTTACCCATCTTCGTTTCTTATTTCTCAACAAAGAAAATTTTCACTTCTACTTAACATTCTGCTCTATCTTTGTTATATTTTCTAGTTGACGGACATATAAACGAATGTTAAAGTTTTCTCTGGTAGTGACAAATCTTATACAAAAAATGTAAAATGTTATAGTGTTTCTCAGAAATGAATTTTGTTGTATAATACAGAAATGACGTTATGCTTATGAGCAACAAAAGAAACCAAAAGGGTATGCATAGTTATAGTCGTATATGGGTGAATATAGAACCTTTAATTATGGCCAAGAAAACTATGTATTTTTTATTTTAGCATTTTTCGCTCCAAAATCGACCAAGCCTGATAGAGAAAGGGTGGAAATGAATGAAAGAAACCTTGAAATCACAATTTCAAAATGTGCGTTTCACTGTATTCGTAGCATTAGCCTTATGGCTGAAAACTTACATTATTACACGCACAAGCTTTGATTTAAAACTTGAATCTTTCATGCAAGAATTCATTTTATTCCTTAGCCCATTAGCAGCATCATTACTGCTTGTTGGTCTTGCATTATTTGCAAAAGGGAAAAAACGTAACTATATAGCACTTGGAATTAATTTTATCTTAACAATCGTTCTTGTTGGTAACGTAATGTTCTACGGATTCTACAATGACTTCGTTACTTTACCAGTACTCGGACAAACATCTAACTTCGGAAGTTTAGGTTCTAGTGTGAAAGAATTATTTAACTACAAAATTATTCTTGCATTTGCAGACATTATCATATTCTTCGTTCTGTTGAAGAAAATGAAGAACTTTGCACCTACAGAGCGTGTAGCACGCCCGATGCGTTCTCTATACTTCGTATCAACAGTTGCTATTTTCTTCGCAAACTTAGGACTTGCAGAAGCTGAACGCCCAGAACTATTAACACGTTCATTCGACCGCGTTATGCTTGTTAAAAACTTAGGATTATATGTACACCAAGTATACGATCTTGGCTTACAAGCAAAATCAAGTTCACAAAAAGCATTCGCTGACGGTAGTAAATTACAAGAAACAGAAAACTACGTAAAAACAACACAAAGTAAACCAGATCCAAATATGTTCGGTACTGCAAAAGGGAAAAACGTAATTGTTGTCTCTCTTGAGTCATTACAAACATTCTTAATTGGTGCAACAGTTAACGGACAAGAAGTTACACCATTCTTAAACCAATTTACGAAAGAAAGTTATTACTTTGATAACTTCTTCCATCAAACTGGTCAAGGTAAAACATCTGATGCTGAATTCCTAGTAGATACTTCGTTATATCCACTAGACCGCGGTGCTGTATTCTTCACACACGGTAACAATGAATATACAGCAACTCCAGAAATTTTACGTCAGCAAGGGTATCACACGTCGGTATTCCACGCAAACAACGCAACATTCTGGAACCGTAACATTATGTATCCAGCACTTGGTTATGATCGTTACTACAACGAGCTTGATTACAAGATTACGCCGGAAACAAAATTAAACTGGGGATTAAAGGATATCGAATACTTCGATCAATCTATTGATATGTTGAAAGAAGTGAAGCAACCATTCTATACTCGCTTCCTTACTTTAACAAATCATTACCCATTCACTTACGATGACAGTACAAAATTAATCGACGAATATAATTCTGGTGATGGAGTATTTGACCGTTACATGGTAACTGCTCGTTACTTAGACGAAGCAATGAAACACTTTATTGAGCGTCTAAAAGCAGAAGGTATTTACGACAACTCAGTAATCGTATTCTACGGTGACCACTACGGTATTTCTGAAAACCATAACCGTGCAATGGCACAGTTCTTAGGAAAAGAAGAAATCACTGCATTTGACCATATGAACTTACAAAAAACACCGATGTTTATTCACGTTCCAGGTCAAAAAGAAGGTAAAACAATTTCGAAACCAACTGGTGAAATTGACATTAAACCAACTATTCTAAACTTACTTGGTGTAGATTCTACAAATGACGTTCGATTCGGTCATGATGTATTCTCACCTGATAATAAAGGATTTGTTGTTCTTCGTGACGGTAGCTTCGTTACAGATAAATACATGTACACAAACAGTACATTCTACGACCGTGCTACTGGCGAAGTTGTACAATTACCGAAAGAAGAATCTCAACCACTAATTGATCGTGCCCAAAATGAATTGAACATGTCTGATAAAATCATTGAAGGTGACTTACTTCGCTTCTCTGAAAGTAATAAGATCAAAACTGGTGAAGTAAAAACAGCTATTAAAGAAGAAAAGAAGAGCGCTGAGTAATCTCAGCCTCTTTTTTTATTTTCTTCCATACAACTACTTATATTCATTAACTTTAAAATTACATAACCTTTACCAAATATTCACATAGTGTTAATGAAGAATCTCTATAATAAAATATGCAAACAAGGTTCTACATATTTCTTATCTCTCATCTTTCGTAAGATCCCTTAAAGAAATGTGTAAATCTTTTGTTTCTACTTTCTTATAATTGTCTTTCAACATGTTTTGTTTCCATACACAAAGCATTCAACGAGACAATGTCCCTATGAAAGATAGCTACCCTCCTTGTGCAGCATTCCATAAGAATGTTGCTTTTTTTTATCTAAAAGCAGGATTCTCATTCTTATTTTCGAATTTGTATATACAAAATGCTGTAAAGTGAAACTTTAATCAGCCCTCACCAATCGGGCATTTACGGGCATATGTAGAGAATTACTTACATAAAAATTACTATAGTGATTCTTATCTCGCATGAATGAAAGTTTCACGTTACTTACGTACTTACGAAAGGATGGGACGGAAATTGGCATACGAAAAATTTGTACTTTGGAATGATGAAGTTATTGATACAACAAAACAACAAACGTACATAGAACTTGAAGAAAGAGGTTTGCAGTTCGGAGATGGTGTCTACGAGGTTATTCGCCTATATAAAGGGAACTTTCACTTATTAGATCCGCACATAACGAGATTATATCGATCCATGGAAGAAATAGAATTATCGCTCCCTTTCTCAAAAGCTGAACTCATCACTTTACTTTACAAATTAATTGAAAGAAACCATTTCCACGAAGATGGCACAATTTATTTGCAAGTATCTCGCGGTGTACAAGCTCGCACACATATATTTTCATATGACAACCCTCCGACAATTTATGCCTATATTACAAAAAAAGAAAGGCCAGCGTTATGGATCGAATATGGTATACGCGCTATATCAGAACCCGATACACGATGGCTACGCTGTGACATTAAATCATTAAATTTATTACCAAACGTACTAGCTGCTACGAAAGCTGAACGGAAAGGCTGTAAAGAGGCACTTCTCGTAAGGAATGGTATTGTAACGGAAGGAAGCCATTCCAACTTCTTCTTAATTAAAAACGGAACTCTTTACACACATCCAGCCAATCACCTTATTTTAAATGGTATTATTCGTCAATATGTCCTTTCTTTAGCCAATACTCTTCACATTCCTGTACAGGAAGAACTTTTCAGCGTTCGTGACGTTTATCAAGCAGATGAATGCTTTTTTACAGGCACAACGATTGAAATTTTACCAATGACCCACCTTGATGGAACCGCGATTCAAGATGGGCAAGTTGGACCTATCACCAAAAAACTGCAAAAATCTTTTAATCAAATCTTGTTACAATCCAATATGGCATCTTCTTAAACACGAATAATTTCTGTCCTTTCATATTCAATATATGCATTTAAATGGAAATCAAGGTGTAATTTTATGCCTTGATTTTTTTCTTGTAATCTTTTTGTCATATTCAGATTCCTATATAAGTCTTGACAGTAATCGACATGCTCTTTAGAATTTTTAACAGTTGGTAAATATTTCTTCACTACATTACAGACAGAAAGGAATCGACAAATTATGAAAAAGTACCTTGCCGGTCTTGCGGCAGTGTCTGTAGCAGGGGGAGCAGCACCTACACTTGATAGTGTTCAAGCTGCACCTGAACAAAATACACAAAAAGCTGCTACAACTGTCCAAGCTTCTGCATCAAACGACTCATCTTATAAGGTAAACGCGAGCGTATTACATGTTCGTGCAGGATCAAGCACTTCTCACGACATCATCTCACGCGTTTATAGCGGTCAATCACTAAACGTGATTGGCGAAGAAAATGGTTGGTTCAAAATTAACATTAACGGAAAAACAGGCTTTGTTAGTGGCGAATTTGTATCAAAAAGTGGAGCAGCAAACAACAATGTAAGCACAGGTGGAAACAATAAAGTTACTGCTGATGTATTACGTGTACGTACAGCTCCTAACACTTCTAGTTCTGTTTCTGGACGTGTATATGCAGGACAAACATTAAACGTAATTGGACAAGAAAATGGTTGGGTGAAAATTAACCATAATGGACAAGTAGGTTATGTAAGTGGCGAATTCGTATCTGGCGCTTCTTCTAATGGGGGTTCTTCAAACAACAATACGAATAATAACAACCAAGAAGTAAAACCAGCAAGCGGAAACTATACAGTAAATGTATCTTCCCTTCGCGTTCGTACAGGTCCTAGCACTTCTCACACAACTGTAGGTTCTGTCAAAAAAGGACAAGTAGTACAAGTTGTCGGCGAAGTTCAAGATTGGTTCAAAATCAATTACGCAGGACAAACTGCTTATATAAGCAAAGACTACGTAACAAAAGGCGGTTCTAACGAAAACGTTACAGAAGGTAACAAACAAGAGCAAAACAATAATAATGGAACTATTCAAACTGGTGGTTCTTACGTAGTTAACGCTACATCTTTACGTGTTCGTACAGGCCCTGCCGCTTACCATAGTGTAATTGGTGGCGTTTTAAACGGTACAACATTAAACGTAGTTGGATCTGAAAACGGTTGGTTTAAAGTAAATTACCAAGGAAAAACAGGCTTTGTTAGTAGCGAATTTGTAAAATTCGTTAAAGGTGGCACTACTACTCCTGAGCAACCAAAACAACCTGAAAAACCTAACCAAGGTGCAATTGGCGACTATTACATTAATGCTTCTGCACTAAATGTACGTAGCGGCGAAGGTACAAATTATAGAATCATAGGCGCACTTCCACAAGGTCAGAAGGTTCAAGTAATCTCTGAAAACTCTGGATGGAGCAAAATTAACTACAACGGTCAAAATGGTTATATCGGAACACGTTACCTATCTAAAACACCAGTTGGAGGCGCAGTAGATAATAAGCCTAACAATAACCAAAATAACAATCAAAACAATAACAACAATAATAATACAGGCAATAATAGTGGCGACAGTTCTTCCGTACTTGCATATGCAAAATCAATGCAAGGTGTACCATACGTTTGGGGCGGAACTTCTGCTAACGGCGTAGACTGCAGTGGCTACATCTACCACGTATTTAAGAAATTTGGTCATAACATTAGCCGTCAAAGTGTTGCGGGATATTGGAGTAGCCTACCACAAACTTCAAGTCCACAACCAGGTGACTTAATTTATTTCCAAAACACTTATAAATCTGGTCCTTCTCATATGGGTATTTACCTTGGGGGCGGATCATTTATCCAAGCTGGAGATAAAGGTGTAGCAATCGCTTCATTAAGTAACTCTTATTGGAAGAGCCACTTCTTAGGATACACGAAAGCACCTTAATTAATAGTTTCAAAGCCTTCTAGTTTACTAGAAGGCTTTTTTGTACGATTTCAACACATTACTCCCTTTCCCCTAGCTTTCCCTCTACAAAAATAATGTATCTATTCTTCCATTTCATACACTTTATTCTGCAAAAACAATGCATAACGTTATCATAATGTATATATTTTCATAAAAAACATAACCTATTTCATGTCTATTTATTTTATATGTGTTTTTTTGAAGAATTTTCTTTTTATTTAAACTTTTCATCAGACGTTTGACCTCCGATGTCCATTATGATAAGTTACTTAAGATGTTATATTCGTAAACGTATAGACAACTGGTTTATACACTGTTTTTACTATGAGGAAGGAGCATACACTGCATGAATCTTTTATGGGGAATTGGCGGCGTGATTGGGGTATTAGCAATTGCTTTCTTACTATCTTCCAACCGCAAAGCTATTAATTGGCGCACAATTTTAATCGCGCTAGCATTACAAATGTCATTTTCATTTATCGTATTACGATGGGATGCTGGTAAAGCAGGTTTAAAACACGCTGCTGACGGTGTTCAAGGATTAATTAATTTTTCTTACGAGGGAATTAAGTTCGTTGCTGGGGATTTAGTCAACGCAAAAGGACCTTGGGGATTTGTATTCTTTATTCAAGCACTACTTCCAATCGTATTTATTAGTTCATTAGTAGCAATCTTATATCATTTCGGTATTATGCAGAAATTTGTTAGCGTCGTTGGTGGTGCATTAAGTAAACTTCTTGGCACTTCTAAAGCAGAAAGCTTAAACTCAGTAACGACTGTATTTTTAGGACAAACTGAAGCTCCAATTTTAATTAAACCTTACTTAGCACGCTTAACAAATAGTGAATTCTTCACTATTATGGTAAGCGGTATGACAGCTGTTGCTGGATCCGTTCTTGTCGGCTATGCAGCAATGGGTATTCCGTTAGAGCACTTATTAGCAGCTGCAATTATGGCAGCTCCATCAAGCTTATTAATTGCAAAACTAATCATGCCAGAGACAGAAAAAGTAGATAATAACGTTGAACTTTCTACAGAACGTGAAGATGCAAACGTTATCGATGCAGCTGCACGCGGTGCATCTGAAGGTATGCAACTTGTTATTAACGTAGCAGCAATGTTAATGGCTTTCATCGCATTAATCGCTTTATTAAATGGATTATTAGGATGGGTTGGTTCTTGGTTCGATATTAAACTTAGCCTTGATTTAATCTTCGGTTACTTATTATCACCATTTGCAATCTTAATCGGTGTTTCTCCAGGTGAAGCTGTACAAGCAGCAAGCTTTATCGGTCAAAAACTTGCAATCAACGAATTCGTTGCATACGCAAACTTAGGGCCACACATGGCAGAGTTCTCTGACAAAACAAATCTAATTTTAACATTTGCAATCTGTGGATTCGCAAACTTCTCTTCTATCGCAATTCAATTAGGTGTAACAGGAACTTTAGCTCCTACTCGCCGTAAACAAATTGCACAATTAGGGATTAAAGCAGTTATCGCTGGTACATTAGCGAACTTCTTAAACGCAGCAGTTGCAG
Source organism: Bacillus sp. GC_Bacil_1 (assembly GCF_026540675.1). NCBI lineage: Bacteria > Bacillati > Bacillota > Bacilli > Caryophanales > Bacillaceae > Bacillus > Bacillus sp. GC_Bacil_1. The sequence continues at coordinate 101,882 of NZ_JALNUG010000014.1, read as the reverse complement.
GTATGATGTTCCTATAAACTTATATAGAGTCTTCTCTTTCTCCAAGAGAAGACTTTTTTCATGCAATCCAAACGTATTATATATATCTATCAACCACCTTATCCCAAATATAAGAACATTATGATACAATAATGTTTAGATCTTTTTATTTTTCTGATGAAAATAGAAATACTACTTGTTGTTGCCCTTCAAAAGAATTTAACGACATAGTCAATTTCTTAATAATTGCGCATACTACAAGTATCTATGGATGAAATAGCTTTAAGGAGGAAAGTTTTGTGAAAGATAAGTTCTATAAAATCCTCTCTATGTGGATTCTACAAATTGTATTTTATTTTACTACTGTACATGTGACGAATTATGAGCATGCGCTCATTTTTACAATAATATACGTAATCGTAAATGTACTATTCTTATTTTTAGCTGACAAAACAGCATTTATTTTCTTCATACTAGGAACCATCATTTCCGTATTTTATTTATTTTATGAAGCATGGCTTCATTTATGGAGTACATCAGTTCAATGGCAATATATGATTACCCACTTCCTGATGGCAGCTAACTTCTTCATTGTATACATAACAACTCACCTATTGAAAAAAGTGATTCATGAAAATAAAACTTTAACTGAGCGTGTGAGAACGTTGGAACAATATATTGGAGAATCAAAATTACTAACGAGACAAGAATTCGAGAGACGCCAAGCGTTATTAACGACTGCAATGAATCGTCGTAATGAAACAGGCTTTATTGTTTACTTTGATTTCACTTCCTTTAGTAAATATACGAAGGAAAGTGTTATGGACCGTGTAGCTTCCTTATTAGTTGAAACCGTAAGGAATGATTTTGACCTTGCTGCTGAATATGATAATAATACGCTAGTTATTTTATTACAAAACACAAATGAAGCTGGTGCTGATATTGTAATGAACCGCCTAAAGCCAAAAATGGAGCAATGGCTTGCAGCTGAAGCAATCCGAGATATAAAAATTTCACGTGAGCAAATTGGAAACAAAGGACAGACATTGTTATGATGACTCTCGTTATACTTCTTTTATTTCTTCTGTTTTGCGTACTCGTTTTTTGGATCAGTATCACATTTTCAATTAAATATGTTCTTATTTTTACGGCCTTTCTATTCTCTGGCTTACTCGTTTACTACTCTTTCTTAACAATTGCGGGCTTAATTCACCGAAATAGTAAACGAAAAGATCGTACATTAGAACATTATCCGAGCGTCGATATTTTCATCCCTGCTCATAATGAAGGGGTCGTTATTAAAGATACTTTAGAGGCAATGGCGAAGATTGAATATCCAGGAAAGCTAACCATTTATCTATTAAATGATAACTCTCAAGATGAAACACCTGAAATCGGCGATGATTTCGACAAAGCTTATGCCCACATTCGTCACATTCGTGTTCCACCCGGTGAACCGAAGGGTAAATCACGTGTACTAAACTACGGCCTTAGTATTTCAGATGGTGAATACTTCTGTGTTTATGATGCAGATAACCAGCCTGAGCCACACGCACTGCGAATGCTTGTAGAGCACGCTGAAACAACTGAAGATGCTGTTGGGGCTGTTGGACATGTTCGTACAGTAAATGAAAAAAGAAACTGGCTGACGCGAATGATTTCGCTAGAATTTCAAATCTTCCAGCTCCTTATGCAATCTGGACGCTGGTTACTATTCCAAACAGGCTCACTGACAGGAACAAACATGCTTCTTCGTCGCTCTGCACTAGAAGAGCTTGGTGGCTATGACCCTTATGCAATTGCAGAAGATGCCGAATTAACATTACGAATTACACAAAAAGGTTATCTCTTACCAATCGTCCCAGAATCAGTTACTTGGGAACAAGAACCAGAGCATTTAAAAATTCTTATTAAACAACGTACACGTTGGCTCCAAGGGAATTTATACATTTTAGAAAAAATGTTCTCATCATTAAGCTTCTTTAAAGGAAAACTGCTCGTTCATTCCTTACAACAAGTTCTAGTGTATGTTGTATTTTGGCTATTCCTAATCATTTCGAACGTTTGGTTTGTAATTGGGCTACTCGGGATATTCCAAATTCAATATAGCATTCCACTACTATTTATGTGGTATGTCGCATATATTACATATGTTTCTCAATTATTTAGTGCCCAGAGTGTGGAACGAACCTTTACACCGACTAATATTTTTATTAGCGTTATTATGTACTTTACGTACGCACAGCTCTTTACGTACTTATTTATTCGCAGCTTAATCTTATACTTACGTGCGAAGAGCAAGAAACAAGTCATTGGCTGGGATAAGACAGTTCGATTCAAAAAAGATAAATAAAAATAAGCACAGAGCGCCGTATGCTCTGTGCTTATTTATTGCCGTATAAATTATATATCAGACAATACCCCTTAGCTGAAAGTAATTTCACGTCCATCCCCCAACGAACGATCGACCTTCATTTATATACGAAAAAGTGATTGCTATTTTTGTAGAACCAATTGCTTCTCTTGCTGTTCTTTGCGCGTTTCAGTCTTAGGTTCCGTGCTTTCTTGGACACTACGATGTGCCACACGTTTCAAACAAATATGCTTCCACTTTCTTTCGTAACGTTTCATTATTCTAGATGTCCCCCTTGAATGCGCTTTAAAACTATTTGAAATCGCTTACAGGAAATAATATAGCACATATATATAAACGTGACAACACATTTCCGACATATTTTTGACAAAAATACGAATAGAATTCATAAGGTATCGAATATTGTCGAAACCTATCGTTTTTTCTTCGTATAAAAGGCATACTACTTATATAGTAAAGTATTTTATTTCCCTTACCCGCATTCCAAATTCCTTCTATATAAAGTGAAACTTTAATCAGCCATCACCAATCGGACTTTTACAAGCAGCTCGATTTATTTGCTTTTGCTGAATTTTGAGGTGGGGTTCTTACTGCTCAGCAAATAGAGGGATAAAAAAAGAGCTGATATGAAATCAGCTCTTTTCCTTCTATTATTAATGACGCTTCATACGTCCTTCTTTTTGTAACTCTTTAAATAATGCTGCCATCATAAAGAAAATAACAAAGACGAACGGGAATGCTGCAATGATAGCTGCCGTTTGTAAGGCTTCTAATCCGCCAATATATAATAGCGTAGAAGCTATCGCGGCTAGAACGATACCCCAAATCATTTTAATACGATTTGGTGGGTTTAAACTACCATGTGTCGTTAACATCCCTAAAACGAATGTTGCAGAGTCTGCAGATGTAATAAAGAATGTTGCAATAAGTAAAATACCTAAAACTGATAAAGCTGATCCAAAGCTGCCCATCTGATCGAACATAGCGAATAATCCTACTTCTGTTCCCATCTCTTTCACTTTGTCGAAGATATGTGCATCACCAAACAGCTCCATATGAATACCTGTTCCGCCGAAAACGGAGAACCAAAGTGCACCAATTACGGTCGGTACGAGTAACACACCGATAACAAACTCACGAATTGTACGGCCTCGTGAAACACGAGCAATAAACGTACCTACGAATGGTGACCACGCAATCCACCATGCCCAATAGAAAATTGTCCATGACTGAATCCATTGATTTCCGCCTTCATCCAATGGACTTAAACGGAAACTCATACTTGGCAATTCCTGAATATAAGAACCTATTGTTGAAGTGAAGTAATTCATAATAAAGTTTGTTGGACCTGCAAATAATACAATGATCATAAGTGCAAATGCAAAAATAATGTTCGTATTACTTAAATATTTAATTCCTTTATCAAGACCTGTTTGTGCAGATAACATGAAAAGAACTGTTACGATTGCAATAATAACTAACTGTGTCGTTAATGAATTCGGAATAGATGTTAAATAGCTAACACCACCTGCAATTTGTTTTGCACCGAGACCTAATGATGTTGCAACACCAAACACAGTTGCGAAAACAGCTAACACATCAAATGAATGAGCAATACGCCCGTGTTCCCCGCCCTTAAATAACGGACCTACTGTCGCACTAATCGTACTTGCTTTTCCTTTTCTAAAGGTAAAGTAAGCAATACATAACGCTACAAACGCATATAGTCCCCAAGGATGTAATCCCCAATGGAAAAATGAAAAACGCAGTGCAAGGCGCGCACTTTCCTCAGTTGCACTATCCCCAAACGGAGGTGCGTATAAATGGTTTAATGGTTCGGCAACGCCCCAGAAAACTAAGCCAATACCCATACCAGCACTAAATAACATAGCAAACCATGTCATATAACTATAATCAGGTTCGTCATCATCTTTACCTAAACGAATAGAACCGTATTTCGAAACAATTAAAAAGATAGATACACCTAAAATAATAGAAACGGAAATAATATAAAACCATCCAAACTTACTAACTAATGCAGTTTGAATTGCGGTTGTTACATTTCCTAAGCTACCTTTTCCAATAATAGATTCGGGAATAATCCCCCAAATTGTAAATGCAATACATAATGTTAATGAAACGATGAATGTTTTTGTCAGTTTCCTCATCAAATCCCCCTTCGTAGGTTTCGTTTTTGTAAATAACATAAATTCCGATATGTAAAATCGGATAGAAAACTATAATTTTGCGGTGATTTTCTTACTTTCACCTTCACCAATTCGAATTCTTATGGACAGCCTTACCTTTCGTATAACCTTTTCACTCTGCAAGAGCTACAAGTTAGAAATACTGCTGTCAAATTGTGTGAGAAAAACGCGGATAGGAATGTATTTTCCTAAAAAAGGATGTGTTACATATGTAAAAAAGGGCAAAGTTCTTCCTTGCAACCCTTTCGTTTTGTAACAATTATGCGGTTTTTTTGCTAGTATATAGCACGTGTTTATAGCTTCACAAACAAAATGTTTATGTTTATATAACTATATTACCCATAAAACGGTAAAATACTCAAGGAATGTAATCGTTTAGTAAACATCATGTAACATCCCTGTAATATTCTTATTTACGTCGAAAAAAACATGTTGTATTAAATATTTTGAATATAACTAGAAACCTATGAGTCATATAGAATGAAAAACGCTTTCCTATATTTTTTGTTATATTACAGGATGTTAACGACTTATTACGAATGGTTTGTAATTGTGTGTTTTCCCCAAATCCGAAAAAATCTGTTGCTATAATGAGGACACGAAAACAAACGCAATGGAGGCTATCATGAAAAAATTAATTGGTATAGCAACAGCAGCAGTTTTTGGTCTTGGGATTTTCACATCATCTGCTAATGCAGAAACTGTTGTAACAACAGACGTACTAAACGTACGCGAAAACCCTACTACGGAATCAAAAGTTGTCGGTAAATTACTAAACGGTAATAAGATAGATGTTCAAAATACAGAGAACGGATGGTCAAAAGTTACTTTAGACGGTAAAGACGCATTCGTAAGTGCAGAGTTCACAAAAAGCATCTACTACGTAACAGCTAACGTATTAAACGTACGTGCTGAAGCGAACACAAACTCAGAAATTCTTGGAAAGTTGAAGAAAGACGATGTAATCGAAACAACGAACCAAGTACAAAATGAGTGGTTACAATTTGAATATAACGGGAAAACAGCTTATGTTCATGTTCCTTTCTTAACAGGTACAGCACCTGTAATTGAGAAACAAGAAACGACTGTTCCTGCTAAAGCTGAAGCACCAGCTAAGGCTCAAGCACCTGCAGCACAAGCAAAACCAGCTGCTAAGCCTGCTGTGAAAGCTGCTGAAACTAGCACACCATCTGGTGGTCGTGAGTTAACAGTTGTAGCTACAGCATATACAGCTCACCCGAGCGAAAACGGGGGCACATATGGCGGCCGTGTATTAACTGCAATGGGTCATGATTTAACTGCGAATCCAAACATGAAAATGATCGCTGTTGACCCGAAAGTAATCCCATTAGGATCTAAAGTATGGGTAGAAGGTTACGGAGAAGCTATCGCTGGAGATACTGGTGGCGCAATTAAAGGTAACCGTATCGACATCTTACTTGGATCAGATAGCGCTGCTCAAAAATGGGGACGCAAAACTGTTAAAGTGAAAATTTTAAAATAACCAATGACTGCTAAATTACAAGCCGGTTCTCTTTATTGAGAGCTGGCTTTTATTTATTTATAATACATATAAGGAGGCTATGCCCATGAATGTACAAGCAAAAGTAGACTGGATTGGTACGCCAAAGCCGTACATATATAAAGATGAAGTAACATATAACGCTACTTCTATTGATTTCTCACTCGCTGGCGATGATAATCGCTATAAGTTAATTGTGCTCAAGTCTGAAAACAATACACATTACAAAATTGTGCAATATGGAATAAAAACAGGCTCTCAAAAACCATTTCCTATCGACATTCCATTTGAACAAAATATGTTGCCAATTATAGAGCAAATATTACATGATCCGTATGTACAAGCGATATTAAAAGAAACGCACTCATAATTGAAAAAAAAGATATCACCTCGCCGGATTTTTCGGCTAAGTGATATCTTTTTTATTTTCCCTTCGTGAACACAATTTAAGAAAAATATATCAACGATTTTTCAATTATATCTATCATAACTTACGATATATCAACGGTTTGACACGAAATATCGATTTAGCTACAAAAAGAGGCTGTTCAAATATTGAACAGCCTCTTTCATATTAACGAGTTGGACCAGATACATCTTCTGATTTCAACGTATTATTTGCACCAAGAGAATGATACAACATCTTTCCATTTCCATTCACAGTTACAATATGTTCGTTATTAAAACTTTTGAACTTCACAGATCCATCACCATAACGAATATGATACTCTTCATATGTCGTTACTTTATATTTCGTATCACTTTGACGCTCTACATTACGAACTTCCATCGTTAACAAGTCTTCTGTAATTCCTTTTTTGTGTAAATACTGTATATAATCACGGTCTTCCTTATACGATTTCCCGCTCTTATCATAATTATTTTCAATTAAACTAAAATCATTTAATGAAATTGCACGTACGTTATCATAAATATGATTTTTTACAAAGTCGCCCACTGCTGAAGTTGATGTTTCTTTCGGGAATTTTAAGTAATACGTGCTTTGGTCTCCAATTTTAACACTTTCAGATTTCATCACACCAAAATCAGTAGTTTTCTCTAAATGTACTTCTACTGTTTCATCTGTGGATACAGGGCCAAGCTTATAACTTCCATAATTTAATTTTCCACGTTTTTTCCCATTCACAAATACAGTTGCATCACTTTCATCAGAAGAAATGCTTACATACTTGCCTTCAAGCGATAAATCAATTTTCACTTTCTCGCTCTGCTCATCCGCTAAATCTACTTCTTTCTCTGTTTCTAATTCAGTAAGTTCTGTCTTCGCCGTTGCCTTTACAACATATGTACCTGGGAAGTATGGCCCCAACTCTTTCGAATTTTTATCACTAGAAAGCTCTGTTTCTTTTTTGTCATTCACATATATTTCTGCATTCTTTGCAGTTGTACTTACATTCATATAATAAGATTTCATGCTAAATTTATACTTTGGATATAAAAATCATTCTTTTCCATCTTCTATAATTTGTCCATCTTTAAATGATGCTTTATCACTTGCTAGTTTTTGATCCACTGTCTCTCTTTGTAAATAAGACAGCAACTCTTTATTATATGAAGGGTTGTCTTTTAAATAACGGATATACGCCTTAATATCCTCTGCCTTAATCTTTAAGCTCGGATCATCTACCTTTACAAACTCATCAATTGCATTCGCATCTTTCTTTTGAAATGCCTCAATCATAACGTTTACTTGTTTTTCCTTTGAAAACTTGCTTGCACCAAATTTATATGCCCCGAACAATATAGCAAAAATAACGAGAAAACCTAGCAGTAAAAATATGTTCTTCTTACTTTTCACCGGCTTTGTTTCCCTTTGTATTTCTGAACGAGAAGAAGCTGTTTGATCAGTGATTTCTTCTAGCTTACTTCCACACTCTGGACAAAAATTTAAATGGTCTGCAACTTTTTCATTACATATTCCACACAACTTCAAGCGACTCTCCCCCTTATTTTTTTACCAATTTCATCCCAGCAAACACTAATACGTAAGAAAGAATAAAGCTACCTACTATTAAATAGATTGTGCTACTTTGAATCGATAATAGCGGACCAGAAATCCCCGTAAATTCCTTCATAATTTCCTTACTACCTGAAGCTTCGATTTGGATTTTTGCTAATCCATTTACACAAAGCATCATCACAGTATAAACCGCACTAAACATCGCAATCGTTACATATATGTTTTTCATTGGATATTGAGCTAATTTCATTCCAGCTCTAAATAGTAAGATACATGGTATTAAAATTAATAACCCCCACCAATGCATGTAGGAATTGAAATCATCCATATATTTAATTTCTTTAACAGAAGCACCATTAGCAATTGCCACATCTTTTAAAGACGTACCATTTAATGATATGCCTGATGTATATGATAAATGTAACGGCCCTTTTCCTCCTGGATAGTTCTGTATTTCTTTCTCCATGTTCGCCCATTTAATTGCAGTTGGAGCAAAGTGAGCCATGTTCCACATATACGGTGTTGCTTCTAATGAAATTAATGCTTTATATGTTTTCTCAGGAAAATCAATTGGTCCCATTGATTTTGAACTACTAAATAAAATCGTAATAAGTATAATACCAAATGTAATGATTAATCCTTTTAAAACAGTCACTACACTGTAATAAATAGATGCTGCATATGGAACACTTTGACTAATCGCGGAAAGCATACGATGTGGTCCCGCTGCAATACTCATGCCAATAAAGCTAAATAATAGACCAAATATAATACCGTACAACAAACTAATAATATGAGAATAACTAACATTAATCGTCATTGTTTCATAGAATTGAGAAATCGTCGTAGAAGAACTTGCTACAAAACTTACAACACATAAGAAAATTCCATATACAATACCGATAATACATGCTGTTACTAGCTTCTCACGCCAAACAATAGACGGTTTTTTTTTCTCTACAAAAAAGCCAATTCCACCTAATATAAGTGCTGGAATAGTTAACAAAATGAACAATGGGACATGAAGAATAAATGACATTATGTATGTACCACTTCCACTGACTTCAAGACCCATTAAATGATACGTTAAAATTAATGGTGCTATGCCAATGAAAGATTGATTAATAGTAGTCATATCCAGCATACCGTTCATATTTGTAACCATCGTTCTCATTAAGTCATTCATCGCTGCATCGATAATTAAACTACTAATCCAGCCAGCCAAAAACATGCATATAATTGCCAGACCACTACCAAGTAAGCCTTTTTTCAAAGCAATTCCAGATGAACCCACATTTAGTTGTACACCCTGGTCTGGTAATTTCGTTTTCATTTCTTTTTTCGTAATACTTACTAGTAAGGAATCGCCACATTTTTCACAATATGTAGCAGTTTCTTTACTTTCCACTCCACAAGTTCGGCAATATTTTGAGTCTTTGGGCGCTAATATAATATGACTCGCTACACTACCTGTACTAGACCCATCATGCGTACAATAATTTGATACATCAGACTGTTCTAAACCACAAGTTTTACAATACATATTCCTCACTCCTTACTTTGCTTCATACCACAAACTGGACAGAATATAGCTTCTGTTACGATTTGTTCACCACACGAAGAACATGATTCATTTTCAACATTGTTTGTTTGAAGGAGTAACTCATTTTCTTTCCCGCACTGTCCACAAAATTTATCATTTAATGATAATGAACCACCACAGCTACACTGCCCCTTCTGACCTTGATTCTGCAAATTAGCAATTTGCTTACGCATGTTATAAATAGCAATATCAAGCTCTTGCACCGGTTCTACAATTCCTTTCAATACCTCTATTCGAACTTCATCATTACGCAGTTGCATATATGTAGTTTGACCAAGCTCCAACAAAATTTCAGTTTTCGCTTGTAACTTCTCCTGCGTAATTTTCTTTAGTTGTGCAACCTCTTGTGCAACTTGCAACTTCATCTTTCCTTGCTCAATTCCCTCTTGCAACTTGTTCATACCATTACCAAACTTCGCTTGTAAATCTGACACAACTTCCCCTCCTATAAATATATAGTAATATACGAAATTAACATTTTGTATATTACCATGATTTTCAAGTTATGTAATCCAAATTTCATTTTTTCTGTTTTGAGCATTTTTTGTTTATAATGGTAAAGGAAAGAAATATGTGTACGGAGGAATATTATGCTGCAACACTCAATTACGAAAGATGAAATTATGATGATTGCGAATGAGTTCGTTCAAGGACTAGATCCACAGCAAACAGCTGATCAGGAACATGTCGCTACAGCTCGGCACCTATATCGTAGTGGTGTTGTCTACAATGTTGACTTTGATGGTTATACACTATCAGGAACTGTAGATGCGGAAGGCAACGTATATAGCGTTCATATTCCGATTCGTAACGTCGCTGAAAGTTATTGTGATTGCTTCGCACCAACACAATGTGAGCATATGCTTGCTGTATTACTATCTGCAGCGTCTAGTTTCGGGCAAGTAGGAGATGTATTAACTTTATTTAAAAATAATACGAAACCTTCCCTTCCTCCTATTCGAACTGCAAGACAAGTATTGCAATCATCAGCTTTTGAAGAAACTGACTATAAAAGTTGGGAATCATATTTTGAAAAAGAATATGATTCATTTAAAAAAGAACAAGCTCGGCTTACTTATAAACAAATGTATTTTCTTATGAGTATCTTTACAGATTTCTATACGAAACTTGAGCGGAAAGCTCCGCGTGTCATTGCGATACATGAATTATTCAGGTTACACGCAGCACTTTACTGCTTTCAAAAGTTATTAGAAGAAATTCAGGCATTCGACGCAAACAAAACGTACTCTTATCACCAACCTGTTAATGTCATTCGCCTATTTGTAGACAAAGTGGAATCCATCGTTCGGGACTTACAATCAGAAGCGATTCCTTCAGAGTCTGAAATAATTTTACAAGAAACAGCTCGTCTCGTTCATGAAGTATTCTTCTCTACCGACACTTATACGCAAGAGCGATTTTTCATTTATCGTCACATATGGAGTGAACTTTTAAACAATAAAGAGAAAATACAAGAGGAAGAAAAACGAATCGATACGAAAATCAATCCACTATCCAAAGCGTTAGCGTCTTCCCATCTTCTCTTTTTGAATGACGAAGATCTACTAGCGATGGACTTACTAAAAAAACAGCCTGCTTCTGTTGTGAGTCTATACTTCTATTGGTTAGAAGAACTATTAAGTGCCATGCAGTGGGATCGTGCGAAAAATTGGCTTTCCTTTACGTATAAACAAGTAAAGAAAACAATCCAGGATCACGAAAATACGATTTTTATAAAAGATGTCGTTCGCCTATTTGTAATCATGTATGAAACATATGCAACACATACAAATGAACAAGCGGGTTTCGAAATGATCTTACAAGAACTATTACCGTATAGTTTCACAAACTATGAACAGTACGTACTCGCGAAAAAACAGTATCGCACATGGGCAGAGCTTCATCTCCTATATGGATTTGAAGCAATTGAACTGTTAAAAGAGCCACTGAAAGATATTGAAAAAGAAGCGCCAGAAGCGGCACTTCCTCTTTACCATCTTGCTGCTGTAGAGGCGATTGAAGAACGAAATCGTAAATCATATAAACGCGCAGTTCGTTACTTAAAGAAATTACGCACATTATATAAACGATTAAAACGCACCGATGAATGGGATGCTTTCATTATTCACATCGCCAATCTCCATTCACGTCTGCGTGCACTACAAGAGGAATTACGGAAAGGAAAATTAATCGATGATCAATCAAACTGAAGTAACAATTAGGCTCCAGCATGTTAGTCAAGGTTGGTTCCTTTGGGGAGAAGATGACAGCGGTACTCCATTATCCGTAACAAGTTGGAAACGAAATGCATTCACATGGCACTCCACTTCTTTCTACGGTACGTTTCTAAAAGAAGCAACCTTCGAAGGAAAACAAGGTGTGCTGCTAACAAACGCACAAGCATTTGAATACATTGCAAACAAACCGATGAATTCATTTGCACATATGCAAATAAACGGACCTATTACAGCCCTTACGAAAGATGCAAATGAATTATGGGATGCCTTTACGAGTGGTAACTTCGTACCAGATATGAATCATTGGTCCAAACAACCATCTTGGAAAGTCCAAAATACAGCAATTGAAGATGACACATTAGCATCTCTTTTCTCAGCAGCAGTTAATGAAAGCATATTACAAGATAATCGCTCAAATGACGGCTGGGAAGATGCCAAAAGACTATATGAACATTACGACTTTACGAAAAGACAATTGGAAACAGCACTACATGAAGAAGATTGGCTTCGAAAAATTGGTTATATTGAAGATGATCTTCCGTTTACAATCGGACTAAGACTGCAAGAACCACAAGAAGAATTTGAAATGTGGAAGCTTGAAACAATTGTGACACCAAAGCGCGGGGCGCATCGCATATATGTATATGAAAACATCGATTCCTTACCGAAAAGATGGCACGATTACGAAGAACGGATTACAGAGACACAAGAAGGTTTTAGTAAGCTCATACCGTGGTTAAAAGAAGGAGATACGTTCCGAAATGAGCTCTTTGAAACCGAAGCATGGAACTTCTTAACAGAAGCAAGCAATGAATTACTTGCAGCCGGCATTACAATTTTACTACCATCATGGTGGCAAAATTTAAAAGCAACAAAACCGAAATTACGTGTCCAGTTGAAGCAAAATACAGCACAAACACAATCGTTCTTCGGTATGAATACGCTCGTTAATTTTGACTGGCGCATTTCGACGAATGGCATTGATTTATCGGAAAGCGAATTTTTCGAACTCGTTGAACAAAACAAACGTCTATTTAATATAAACGGTCAATGGATGCGACTAGATCCAGCCTTTATCGAAGAGGTAAGGAAACTCATGAACCGTGCCGATAAATACGGACTAGAGATGAAAGATGTCCTGCAGCAACATTTATCAAATACGGCTGAAACGGAAATTGTAGAAGATAATAGTCCGTTTACTGATATTGAAATCGAACTAGATGGATATTATGAAGAACTCTTCCAGAAGCTGCTTCATATTGGAGATATTCCAAAAGTAGATGTCCCTACTTCACTAAACGCAACACTTCGTCCGTATCAACAACACGGTATTGAATGGTTATTATATTTACGAAAGCTTGGATTTGGAGCATTGCTAGCTGACGATATGGGACTCGGGAAAAGTATTCAAACAATCTCTTACTTACTATATATAAAAGAAAACAATCTCAAAACAGGCCCTGCATTAATCGTAGCACCGACATCTGTTCTTGGAAATTGGCAAAAAGAATTTGAGCGTTTCGCACCGAATTTACGTGTTCAATTACATTACGGAAGTAATAGAGATAAGGGCAATTCATTTGAAGATTTCCTTCAATCAGCAGATGTTGTATTAACATCTTATGCATTGGCTCAACTCGATGAGGAAGAACTAACTTCATTATGCTGGGATGCTGTTATTTTGGATGAAGCACAAAATATTAAGAACCCACATACGAAACAGTCGAAAGCAGTACGAAACTTGCAAGCAAATCACAAAATCGCTTTAACTGGTACGCCGATGGAAAATCGCCTCGCTGAACTTTGGTCCATTTTCGACTTTATTAATCATGGATATCTCGGAAGCTTAGGGCAATTCCAGCGCCGCTTCGTCACACCGATTGAAAAAGATCGTGATGAAGGAAAAATCCAGCAAGTTCAACGGTTTATCTCACCATTTTTACTGCGCCGAACGAAGAAAGATCAAACAGTCGCATTAAATTTACCAGATAAACAAGAACAAAAAGCTTACTGTCCTCTTACTGGTGAACAAGCTTCCTTATATGAACAACTTGTTCAAGATACACTGCAAAATGTCGAAGGATTAAGCGGAATTGAAAGACGCGGCTTTATATTACTTATGTTGAACAAGCTAAAACAAATTTGTAATCATCCTGCTCTTTATTTAAAAGAAGAAGAGCCACAAAATGTCGTTGAACGCTCCATGAAAACAAAAATATTAATGGAGCTCATCGAAAATATAAAAGATCAAAATGAAAGTTGCCTCATCTTCACTCAATACATCGGCATGGGGAACATGCTAAAACGTGTGCTAGAAGAAAAATTCGGCCAGCGTGTCCTCTTCTTAAACGGTAGTGTACCGAAAAAAGATCGTGACAAGATGATTGAGGAATTCCAAAATGGAACGTATGACATTTTCATCTTATCTTTAAAAGCTGGCGGAACAGGACTAAACTTAACCGCTGCCAACCATGTCATTCACTACGATCGTTGGTGGAATCCAGCTGTGGAAAATCAAGCAACAGACCGCGCATATCGCATTGGTCAAAAACGATTTGTTCATGTTCACAAACTCATTACAACAGGAACATTAGAAGAAAAAATTGATGAAATGCTAGAGAGAAAACAATCTCTAAACAATGCGGTCATCACAAGCGATAGTTGGATGACTGAACTATCAACAGACGAACTAAAAGAATTACTTGGTGTATAAAGTGAAACTTTAATCAGGCCAGTTACGGGAAATTTTACTACCCGCAAAAAAAGCGCTAATCTCGAAATGAGATTAGCGCTTTTTTCTATTCCAAAACCAATTACTTATTATAATTCCCGTTAATCCGCCACACGTATCAAGCAATGAATCTTGCCACATTGGTGTACGGTCTCCCGTATACCATTGGTGAATTTCATCAAATGTTGCATAACCCGCAACGAAAAGAAGGGCATATATAAAACATCTTTTCCTCGAATGACCTGATCGATGAAAAGCGTAATAAATCAATGAACCTAGCATAAAGAACACCATAAAATGAGCACCTTTACGAAGGAAAAACTCAATAAATCCGCCTACACCTTTATTCGCAATACTAACAGGGGTTCCTCCACCATAATCGATAGATACCCATGAAAAATGCTCTTTCACAAATTCAACATTCACATATTGTTCAATATCTGAACGCATATCCTGCTTTTTATATGGTTGTGCCGAAGAATAGAAAATCAGCCCCATCCATAGTAATACAGGAATCCAAAATAACCATTTACGATTCATTATCCAGAATTCTCCTCTCTTAATCTTTTAAGGGTACCAAAAAAAAGAAAAAATTTCACGCCAAAACATGACATTTGTACCCTATTTATAAAGTGAAAGGAGGTGATACACATGGCAATTGAAACAATCGTAATGGATTTAACTTTACGTCTTGTCTTAAACAACGGATTAGATAAGAACGGCAAAACAGTTTTCAAGAGCAAACAATTTAAACGTGTTAAAACAAATGCGAGCTTAGATCAAGTACACAACGTAGCTCATGCTCTCGCTTCCTTACAAGCATCACCACTTCACGCTGTACAACTTGTAAGCACATCAGATCTTTCGAAACTATAAAGTAAAACTCGGATCAGTGGGGATTTTATTCATCCCCTCTGATTATTAGCCGCAATTTAACCAGCAGACCCGATTCCCGTAAATAGCGGGATAAATACAAAGGAGGGAATAACACATGCAAGTACTAGAGTTAATTTTCGCGAAAGAAGATGGAAAAACAGTCGTTTTTTCTATCGATACGCCCATCACACCAATCGATGCACAAGTCGTAAATCAAGTAATGGATACAATCCTTGCCTCATCTGTATTTTCATCCATTGATGAAAATACAAGAAAAAAGGGAGCTCGCCTTGTAGAAAAAAATGTATCTGAAGTTCCAATTACTCTATAAAATGAAAAAGACGAATCTGCATCATTTTGCAGATTCGTCTTTTTTCTTCGGCATTTCAATCGGAATAAAAATCTTTGAAAAACCGACGCATACGTACTTATAATGCTCTTCACCTATATCAAACTCAGTCGTATATGTTGAGAAGAATATATAATCATTTCGCTTCGTATAATGATCAATTAATAATCCAACTTGTGGCTCAACATACTTTTTCGCTAACTTTTTACCGGCCGATGCCAAGTCGCCAAGGAGACCCTCTTCATTCTCTTTTTGAACTTCATCTAGCTTCTTACTCACATCATTACGCTTCATAAACTGCTTCGCTGCCCATTCTGTATATTCTCCTTTACTCGGATTGCTGTTTGCTAAATATACTAGGAGAATGACAACTAAAGCCATAATAATATACTTTTTCTTCATACTATATCACCGCCTACTCTTTTCTATTTTCATATATATGTACAAGCGATGCAAATTAGAAAGACTATCACCTATTGATTGTAAACGAATAGCCAAAATTTACAATATGAAATAGAATATTAACAATCAATTTACTTAATTTATATATAATTATATTCAGAATGAAAATTATAAGGGAGGATATAGAATTATGGATAATGAAAACAACATTTTTATTTCTAGTTCTACAATGATGCTTGAACCATGTAAACACCCTTATTACCGTACAAAAATTATCGACAGTAGCGGAAACCATCTTTACTCCTGTCAAACTGCTCTCCAACTTATACAGAAATCTTGTCTAACAAATATTCATTCTACCTATCAAGGGAGACGTAATGCCGTAAAAACAAAATTTAAATTTAAACAAAACGTTCCAATTCCGATCAATCATAGAGAATATATTTGTGCTTTCCCAACAGAATCTCCTGCTTCTCCAAATTGTATTTGGCTTTTCTTCAAACATGTTCATACAATAGAGTTTTTCAAAAAAGCTAAACGAGCTAAAATTCATTTTTCAAACGGAGCTACCGTAACGATACAAATTAGTTCCCATAAGCTAAGTCAGCAATTATGGAAAGCTGGATATGTATTATCCCAAATGAACATGCAAGATTCATCACCTTAATAACAAATAGAATGGAAGGTAGTATTTCCTTACCTTCCATTCTATTTGTTATTTTTATCCTCTTACACTATCTCGCATTTTCTCGAGTGCTTGCCGATACATCCATCTTACTTGATAATATGTCATTTCCGTCTCTAAAGCGATTTCTCCCATCGTCTTCCCTACAAAAAAACGTTCAAAAATAATATACTTCTCCTTCTCGTCTAACACACTCATAAAATCCTTCACTCTCATTTCAACATCTTCAAAATGAAAGATGTCCTCATACTCTCCTACACATACACATCTTTCTTGTACAGTAGATTCTTTCTTCAATCTTTCTAATATATAACCACGCACCGTTACAAGTGCATATGCAGGGAAATACCCCTTCTTTGCATCAAATCTTTCATACGCATGCCAAAGACCAATTAAACCACATTGATAATACTCTTCATAATCTTTACGAATACCTAATTTCTTTATTTGATTTACAATCATCCCTTCATACAAAACAACTGCCTCTTTAAAAGTCGCTGGCTTCACACAGTACCCGTTTCTAAAAGGTATACCTTTCTAGTATTCCGCGGTACCTTCACAATATAAAAATAAGGGAAAGATTTCACTGTGAGTAATTTCAAATACTACCGATGGAATTTGAAATTACACTAGATAGTATTTGAAATTTTGTTGGTGGTATTTGAAGTAAGGATAAAAATAAAAAAGGTGACTCTCTTGAAGAGTCACCTTTTTCTAAAAGAATAAATTATGCACCAAATTTTGGAGCTAGACCACTTAAACTACTAAATCCAACTGAAAGAATAAAGAAAATAACAATTAAAATCGTTGCTTGTTTTTTACTTAATCCAGCCGTAATATGTAATCCTAATCCCATTACAACTAATGCCCAAATATTGAAAACTTCGAATGATGAAGCCGCACCATGAGCAACTGTACCTGGCTCAAATAAAGTTGCTAAACTTGTATAAGAAGTTTCAATATCTCCACCAATAATCATTCTAATAATAAAGTTCACAATTGCACCTAAAATTGAAATCGTATATGTGTAGACATAAATAGATAATAATTTCATGTATGAAGTATCATTACTCATAAACATCATAATCACTTTATAAATAGCTGCCGCAATGAAGAACCAAATCGCAGTACCAAATAGCCCACCAACAATACCTGCTCCTATTCCGAAGTAACCAACAACTTTAGCCGCTTCGGCATCAGGCACCTCACCCATTACATCAGGATGATTTACTACTTGATACATGCCAATCCCTGCAATTACAGCTGTTAATATAATGAAAAGGAAAAATGCCCCCCATACCGGACTTTTCGTCTTCATTCTCTCAAATTGCTCACCTGGAGAAGTAATCATTCCTAATAATGATGGCTTCTTCGCACCTACATCTTGCGTATTAATATTTGCTTCCATTATAACGCCTCCTTCTATTTATATAACCCGTTCTAACGGGCGGTTCACTTCCTCGCAAGAGGCTACGAACCGCCCACTAGAACGGTAATGTGTAGTTCTACTACACTATTAATTACTCATAACGCAATGCTTCAATTGGATCTAATTTCGCAGCTTTATTTGCTGGAATTAATCCGAAAATAATACCGAGTGTCATCGAGAATAGTACGCCTCCAACGACAACTTCCCATGAAACAAGTGGTGGCCATTTTGCGAATGTAGAAACGATATATGCTCCGCCATACCCAAGACCAATTCCAATTAAACCACCTAGAAGTGTTAACATAACGGCTTCAATTAAAAACTGTAATAAAATTTTACTACGCGTTGCTCCAAGTGCTTTACGTATCCCAATTTCGCGCGTACGCTCTGTTACAGATACGAGCATGATGTTCATAACACCAATACCACCAACGACTAATGAAATACCAGCGATACCACCGATGATCATTGTCATAATGTTAGTAACTTTAGAAACATTTTCTTGGAATTCTTTTAAATTAACCAGTTCATATTTACCCGGAATTTCACTTGGCTTACGACTATTTAATACATCAACAGCCTGTTTCCCTGCTGCTTCTAAATCGTCTACATTTTTAGCTTGAATTGCGATACTTTGAATTTCATCTGTTCCGTATAAAACAGGCCATAACGTAAGAGGGATTAACGCTTCTTCCATTTCAAATCCCATAAATTCATTATCAGATGTATACACACCGACAATTTGCATCGGTTGTCCTTTCATCTCAATAATTTGTCCTACTGGATTTACGCCCTTAAATAACGTCTCTTCTGTTTTTGTACTAATCATCACGACGTTATTTGCATGAGAAATATCTGATTCATTTAAAGTACGTCCCTTTACGACCTTTACTTTATTAACCGCAAAATATTCATTATCAAGACCAATAACATTCAAATTTGCTTTTTTATCATTTACATCAAGCACCTCTGAATTCTGGTTTGTCGTAATAACATGTGAAACATCTTTCACTTGTTTTACTTCCAAAATATCCTCTTCCGTTAACTTCGGCATTTCAAATCCACCTATAGCAAACTCATCATTAATATCTGGTTTAAA
The DNA here is from genome assembly GCF_026540675.1 of Bacillus sp. GC_Bacil_1. NCBI lineage: Bacteria > Bacillati > Bacillota > Bacilli > Caryophanales > Bacillaceae > Bacillus > Bacillus sp. GC_Bacil_1. The sequence continues at coordinate 82,408 of NZ_JALNUG010000014.1, read as the reverse complement.
TTGAATTGGCATAAGGTTATTACCACCAGAACCTGCGAATTTCGACTTCAGCATCGCTTCCCCGCCTTGCCCAATTGCAACGACTGTAATAATCGAACCTACCCCGATAATAATACCGAGCATCGTAAGAGCTGAACGTAATTTATGAGCTAAAATAGAAGATAGGGCAATTTTTATACTATCTAGTAAACTCATACCGCACACCTTCTATCTTCTGTAACTTTCCCGTCTCGTAGTACAATGCGGCGGGAAGAATACGCTGCTACTTCCTCTTCATGCGTAACCATAACAATCGTCGTACCTTCTGCATTAAGCTTCGTGAAAATATCCATAACTTGCTCACCAGACTTCGTATCAAGTGCACCAGTCGGTTCATCGGCCATAATGAACGTTGGGTTATTCGCAATCGCTCTTGCAATCGCTACACGCTGCTTCTGTCCACCGGATAACTCATTTGGTAAATGATGCACGCGGTCTGCCAATCCAACTTTACCTAACGCCTCCAAAGCACGCTTGCGACGCTCCGCTTTCTTCACGCCACCGTATACGAGCGGAAGCTCAACATTTTCCACTGCGGAAAGACGAGGCAGTAAATTAAAATGCTGGAATACAAAGCCAATATATTCATTACGAATTAAAGCAAGCTTTGATTCGTCTGCTGTTAAGATATTCACGTCATTCAGCATATATTCGCCTTCTGTTGGACGATCTAAGCAACCAATAATATTCATAAGCGTCGACTTACCAGAACCAGACGGTCCCATAATCGAAACGAACTCACCACTCTGAATCGTTAAACTAATACCATGCAAAATCGGCACCGCCAATTTTCCTTGATAATACGTTTTAGCAATATTATTTAACGTAATCATTTCTCTTTCACTTCCATTCCGTCATACACATCGTCGGAAGGATTTTTAACCACCTTTTGCCCCACTGTTACGCCTTCTACAACCTCTGTCCAGTCTCCATCAGTAGAACCTTTTTTCACATTTTGTTTACGAAGCTTCCCTTTATCCTCAACATAAACAAATGCATCATCGCCTTTTTCTACAATGCTCTTACTTGGAACAGCAATCATCGTCTTATTCTCTAAGTTTACTTGCAGAGAAACGTGATAACCTGGAGATAAACCATCTTGACTATCAAGGCTAGCTTTATATGTATATTGGGACATATTTTGAGTTGCTTCACCCATGCCGCCAGCTTGCGCCATCTCTGCACTCGTAGGGAACTCACTTACCTCTGTAATCTTACCTGTCCACTTCTTCTTATTATTTGCTTTCGCCGTTACAGTGAATGTTTGATCCTTTTGAATTTGTGACTTCTGAAGCTCAGTTAACGTACCTTGAACTTGGAATGGGTCTTTAGAAGCTACTTGTAAAAACGATTTTCCTTGACCACCTAACGCTTGAGATGAACTTTGTGCCGCATCTTTATCTAACTTTTGAACAACACCAGCGAAATTACTATAGATCGTAAGCTCTTTCTGCTTCTTACTTAACTCTTCTTTCTGCAACTTTCCTTTTTCTTTCTCAAGATCAGTTGTCTTTTGAGCTATCTCTAACTCGTTTACTTGCTCGTCCATCGGATCTGTTACTTCTTTCCCAGCTCCGCTATCTTTCGCCTTCTTAATTTCTTTCTTTAACGAATCAATCTTCTTTTTCCCTTGATCATAACGCATATCCGCCATCTTCTGATCAAGCTCAGCTTGCTTCATTTGAAGGTTAATCTCTTCATTGTCATAAGAGAATAACTTCGTACCTTTTTCTACCTCTTGCCCTTCTTTTACCTCAATATCTTTCACTTTTCCTTTGGTCGGATCTGCATAGAAGCTTTCAATATTACCAGGCTTCACCTGACCAGAAATTAACTTTGTATTATTCAGCTTACGCTCTGTCACTTTCTCAAAACTTACAGCATCAGCATTTGTTGATGCACCCTTCTTCTTACCTTGCATAACAAAAATATTAATTGCCGCTACAATAACAATTAGTGCAATAACCCCAATAATGATCCATTTCTTCTTCTTGTTTGGAGTACGAACCGTATTTGGTAACATATTCTCTCTCCCTTTATAAATTAATAGTTTAATAAATACCATAATTGTATAAAACTTTCTGAAAATAAATTGTATATTATTACAATCTTTTTACAAAGTTTTACACATCCATTTATATTGTAACAAAAATTCCAATGATTAGAAATATGACATTATATCTTTTAAGATAGATTTAAGGAAAGGAAAAAAGAGCAATTTTAATTGAATGGAAGCCATTCTTTATTAACATATTCCTTACCAAAATGAATCATTAAAATCATTTTCCTAATTGCACCATCGCTATTTTGTCATATATATTTGACATTTTATCTATTCAATTATAAAATGTCACATATAAATGACATTTCGGTACACGAGGTCTACAACCATCAATGGGAGGGTTATATTTGAATAACGTTAAACAATATCGAAAATCTGAAGGGCTATCGCAACTAGAGTTAGCTAAAAAAGTTAACGTGGCGAGACAGACAATAAATTTAATTGAAAACAATAAATATAATCCCTCTTTAGCCTTATGTATCGAATTAGCAAAAGCACTAAAAACAGATTTAAATAGTCTATTTTGGGAGGGAGATTAAATGATGAAAATTGAATGGAAAGAAAAAGTTTATAATAGTTTTGTTGGAACACTAAGTGAGAGAGATGAATACCAAAAACAAGAAATCAATAAAGAGTTATCTGTAGCTGGAATTGGTTTGTGGTGGTTAAATATGTTGGTAATGCTTATTATGTTACTTGTTGATACTATGAATCACACAATATCTATAGGGACAATATTCATTTTTCTATCTAATATGATTTATGCTAATTACTTAGCCTTTAAATTCAAGAAAAAAGGTTTAAGTGATACTGAATGTGCAACAAAAGAAGAATATTTACAACACAAGAAAAAATTAAGAAAAGCTGGCTTAAAAGCAGGTGTGCTTTGGGGCTTTCAAATGTTTGTTTTTATGAATTATATCCTTCCCTATGTAGGTTCAGAAGAAATCTCTATTTCTTTATTTGATGTTGTGCTTTGGGGTTGCGCTGGCGGATTTTTCGGTCTAACTATGTACGTAATTGGTTTATTAAATCTAAAAAAATTATATTAATTAACAAAAATCATTTATATATTAAATTGCAATTTTACATACTGTTTGTTTTTTCTAATATAAAAGCTATCCAATCAGGCACAATTGGATAGCCTTTTCAAATAAAATATTATGCTACCTTAGAAGCTTTTCTCTCATGTCCCATTTGAACAATCAGTAAGAATATCGTTGCTAATATGCCGCCTGCTAACAGTAACATGAAGCAACCATCCCAGCCAGAACGATCAACAATAATACCAATTGCTGCGTTTGCTACGAAACTACCTCCAACATAACCGAACAGACCACACATACCAACTGTTGTACCTACTGCAAATTTCGGTACTAATTCCATTGCACTTAAACCGATTAAGAACTGTGGTACATAAATTAAACAACCAATTACAGAAACTGCAATACTTACAACAAGTATACTAGTTGCTTGCCAATATACAATTGTACCAACAACAACTCCAGCCATACTAATAACACATAATGGCATACGTTTTCCTTTGAACAATTTATCACTTAAAAAACCGACAATTAAAGAACTTGGAATCGCTGCTGCTTCAAATATTGAATATGCTGCATGTGCTTCTGTTTTCGTAAAACCTTTAACTGTAGTTAAGTAAATCGGTACCCAGTTAATAACACCGAAACGAATTAAATAAACAAATGCATTTGCAATACATAAGAACCAAACAAATTTATTTTTTACTACATATTTCATTAAAATTTCTTTTGGAGACATCTTGTTAGCATTATCTGCTTTTTCAAGATTTTCATAGTCATTACGATACTCATCAATTGGAGGAAGACCTTCAGATTCTGGCGTATCTTTCGCATTAATCCAAACAAGAACTGCAATTACCATTGCGATAATCGCTGGGAAAATAAATACGCCACCTTGCCAATGACTTTCACCGAAGATACCTACACCAATTCCAATGAATGGTGGAACAAGTAATCCACCAACGTTATGTGAAATATTCCAAAGACCTGTTTTCGTCCCACGTTCTTTCTTCGAGAACCATTTCGTCATAACAATACTACAAGGTGGTGCTCCCATACCTTGTACAATACCGTTTAGAACAAGTAATGTTAAAATCATCCCAAAGGAAGATGCATAACCGAAACAAATATTAACAAGCCCAGATAAAAATAAACCTACTGCAATAAATCGTTGAGCAAATGCCTTATCCGATAAATTACCCATAAAGAATTTACTAAGTCCGTAAACAACAGCCATTACTGCACCTAATAATCCAATTTGTGTAGTGCTAAATCCGAACTCATCTACTAAATACGTAGTAGATAAATTAAAGTTACTACGAACTAAATAATAAGCAGCATATCCAACTGAAATCCCGATTAACACACGAATACGTAGTAATCGATATACACGGTCGATCATATCCGCTGGCAATCTTTCAATTGCAGGTGCTGGCTTGAGCCATTTAAACATATATTTCCGTCTCCTTTTCTCACTTCAGAGAGAGACGCTGTCTATTCCATATCTCGATTATTCCGCTATTTGATATATTTTGATTCGTCCTTCTAACCGGCTGTCCTTCTATTTCTTTCTCATTCTTCGCAAACATCGTTGGTACGCCAAACGACACTTTTTCTAAAATGTGACCCGCTTCTTCTGATAAACAATAATCAATAAATAAATCCGCAATAATACCACTCGGTGCACGTTTTAGTTTAGAAATCGCATTAACGGATAACCCTGTTTGCTCAGGTTCGTTACTTAAAATCGGAAAGCCTTGTTTTTGAAGCATTCTCTGATCTCCCATAAAGTTGATGCCTATCATATATTCACCACTCGCAACAAGTTCTGCTGGGATGTAACCATTCACTGTTACTTCTCCAACTTGTTCTGCCAGATTCTTCACATATTCCTTCGCTTCCTCTTCACCTAACGTATCAATAAGTGATTGAAAAAACGTATATGCTGTACCTGAAACATTTGGATCGGGCATGACAATCTTTCCCTTATATACTGGATTCAATAAATCTTTCCATCTTAATGGATACGAGAGACCGAGCGGCGCTATTTCCTCGTTCCACCGCTCTTTATTAATCGCAATTGCCAGCTTCTCCACTTCATAACCGTACCAATAACCATCTTTATCTTTAACGGTTTTCGAAATACGATTTGCATGTTGGCTTATCACAGGAATAGAAAGATTTTTTTGCTTCATCATTTGATGCGCATCTACTGTACCGCCAATAATAATATCCGCCTTCGGATTTCCAGCTTCTTCTTCCACTCTACGAAGAAGTTCTTCTGTTGAAAGACGAATAAATTCATACGTACATCCGCGCGGCTTACAAAATGATGAAAGTAACGCTTCACCAACTTCCTCACGAGCCGCTACATACGCAACAATATGACGATCATCCAAAATAGGGAGACCATTTTTACTATATTTAATAGAGGTTGTATCTCGAGAGCAACTAGACATCGCTCCTCCAATTACTAGCAAAAAGAAGAAAAAGGCTATCTTTCTCATGACGCATTCTCCTTTACGAATAACTCTGCTAGAGAGCCTTTCATATACATGACATTTCCGTTATTATCACCGAGATATTGCACAACAAAGTACGATGGATACACAGAAATCGTAAGAATATCTTCACGATCATTCTTTACACGCTTACCTGTTTTATAAGCTGTAATATAAGCAATCGGTTCATTCTGTGATTGTAATAACTTCTGAATTTCTCCGTAATCTGTAATTTGCTTTGCGTATCGAATAGAATCAAGTATGTGCGTAAGATTGATAGTACGTACCACATCGCCTTGACGTACTACGACGTCCTTTGCTGAAGCAAAGAAATCACTAATACGCTCTGGCGTGTAATACAGGCTTAATAAATACGTTTGAAGTGCTGAAATCATCGGATCCATGCCATTCTTTCCGTATACATTTTCCCCATACTGGAACAAGTCACCTACTGCAAAAGTACGCTTATGTCCATTCAAGTACGTTACTTCTCCAGTAAATACTTGTTCTTGGCTCTTAACGCCCTCAGGCTCTATTCGAATTCGGTCAAAGAATGAAACAATCGTATGCAAACGAACTTCATCCGTTACAACAATTTCTCCCCACTTTTCATGTCTTACTTTCACTTCAATTGGAAGAGATTCATTCACCCTTTGTAAAACGGCTTGTTTATCATTTACAATGTTAATTCGATTATAGATTTGCTTCTCCATAACATAAAACAAAACAAGAGAAACAATCATACAAATGACAAACATAAGAATTTGAAATGATAGCCTTTTCATTTCTGCCTACCTCCAAGATAAAAAAACGTTGTTTCGAAAATACCGCATAATTGTTTCATAAATGTATCATTTAACCGCTTTCAAGTTTTTTATGTCTTCCATCCTTCTCGGAAGCAAAAATGTAATGAATATTGTAGTACCTATTTCGTCACTACTCTCAATCCGCATGCTTCCGCCCTGCTTATTCATAATCTCCTGACAAATATACAAACCATAACCATTCCCGTAACTAGACGGAAGTGCCTTTCCTTTCGGAGACTCATTCCACTCTGCAAGCACCACTTCATCTATACCGATCCCATCATCATGAACAAAAACCTTCGCCTCCTGCTCATTTACAATTACATTCATACGAATGTGCGAAGCATCACTATACTTAATTGCATTATCAAGCACATTTAAGAAAATTTGCTTCGTCTTATCAAAATCTGCAACAACATGTACATCCGTTAACTCATTTATCACTTCAATTTCAAACTGATTTAGACGAGGTTTCACAATTGAAACTGCTTCTTCTGCCAATTCCTTTATATTCACAACTGTAGGAGACACCTCAAACGTACTCGTCCCATATTTCGAAGACTTAAGCAGTTCCTCTACAAGTGATAATAAACGCTCACTTTCCACCGCCACATAACGAAGACTTTCCTGTACATCTTCTTTCGATTGTAACTTCGGAATTAAATCAACATAACCAATAATCGCCGTTAGCGGTGTTTTTAGCTCATGCGTAATGCGGTCTAGGAAATCTTTCTGCTTCTCTTTCTCCTCCTGCAATTGCTTAATATGCAGCTCAATTCCATCGGCCATCGCGTTAAAAGATGCTGAAAGCTGAGCGATTTCCACGTACTCATTTAACTCAATCTTACTCTTATAATCACCATTCGCGAGCCGCTGTGCCATTTGTCTCAACTGATCAATTGGTTTATGAAGAGACTTCGCCAAACGAATCGCAAAGAAAATACCGGTAGCTACTAGGCAAAGGGACGCCATTAAGAATGTCCAGCTCACATTTGTTAAAACTTCCTTCTCACCCGTTAACTCATTTATAAAACGAATACTTCCAATGACATCGTTTCCATAATAAACTGGGCTTGAAAACAAAAGAATGGGAGCTGGATCCGCCTCCTCAAAAACATAAGACTTCTTTCCCTTCAAGGAACTCTCAATGTCGATGTTACGGTGAAGCAATGCTCCTTTTTGTGTATCTGCAACAACATCGCCATTCTTCCCAATCATCTGCACACGGACATCCATACGCTTCGCTAAATACGACGCAATTAAAAGTGAATTCGGACCAAGCGTATCCACTTCTGCTTCCTTCTCTAAGTAATTCATCGTATAAATTTGTGCTTCTACACTTAACTTTTCTAAAGAATCTGCTGCGTTATGATACATATTCTTTTCTAACGTAATATAAACAACTGCATATAAAAGAACAAAAATCGGAATTAACAGCCCAACTATTCCAAACACCATATTTCGTTTTAAAGACATACCATCACCACTTAACAATCCAGTTTATAGCCAACGCCATAAATTGTCTTAATATATTCTCCGCTCGTCCCAAGCTTCTTGCGAAGTCTCTGCACCATAATATCAACTGCTCTCGTATTTCCGATATACTCAAATCCCCATACTTTCTCAAGTAACTCATCCCTCATAAACACACGCTGCGGATTTGAAACAAATAACTGACATAAATTAAACTCTCGGTACGTTAACTGAATCTCTTGTCCACTCACATGTACCTTTCTTTCCTTAGGACAAATCACGATCTCTCCAGCCTCAATTACTTCATGACTTACAGCCGCCTCCGTCTTCTTTACACGCCGCGCCATATTCTTAACCCGAAGAATAAGCTCCGCATAATTAAACGGCTTCGTCACATAATCATCAGCACCAAGCTGCAAGCCAAGCAACTTATCATTCATCTGACTCTTTGCCGTTAACATAAGCACCGGAATATCCCTATCCCTCTCACGGAACAAACGAAGCAACTCATACCCATCCGTATCCGGAAGCATAACATCCAAAATTAATACATCCGGCCCTTCATTCCATCGCTCTAAAGCTTCTCTCCCATCAGCCGCTGCCAATACTTCATAACCTTCCATCTCCAACTGCATCCGAATCAAATTACGAATACTCGATTCATCATCAACCACAAGTATTTTCATCATTCTCCTCCTTCCATTATGTATTATAGTACAGTTTAGTATAGCAAAAATCGTACAAAAAAAGAGAGGGTATTGTCGAACATATTTTGTCGACGATACCCTCTCTTGTTATATTTTCTCTTACACACTCGCAACAATAACTTCAGCACGCCCTACAATCTTATATTCCCCAAAGTTACTTGGTAATATGAAATGATCCCCTTCTTCAAATCGATACGTTTCATTACCATGTATTAACTCTCCTTCTCCATCTATTACACTTAAGAGAAGAAATGGACTTTTTTGCGTTAAATTAACCACTCCATCTAAATTCCATTTATTCACGGAAAAATAAGAGCACTCAATAAACTTGGTTACACATAAATCTTCTATTTCTTCATATTGAACAACTTGTTGACTTGAAATAAATGGTGTTTCTATTACTTCCATACTTTTATCAAGATGAAGTTCACGTAAATTCCCCTCTGAATCTGTTCTATTATAATCATATAATCGATAAGTAGTATCAGAGTTTTGTTGTGTTTCTAATATTAAAATACCTTCACCAATTGCATGAACCGTTCCACTTGGAACAAAGAAGAAATCACCTGGCTTTACTCTCACACGTTTTAATAGCTTGTCCCATTCTTCTTGTTCAACCATATTTACTAGTTCATCTTTTGTCTTTGCGTGATGCCCATAAATAATCTCAGCTCCTTCTTTACAATCAATGATATACCAGCATTCAGTCTTTCCTAGCTCACCATTTTCATTTATACGTGCATACTCATCATTTGGATGCACTTGAACAGATAAGTCACGATTTGCATCTAAAATTTTTGTAAGAAGAGGGAATCGATTTCCCTCAATATCCCCAAATAACTCTCGATGATTATTCCACAATTGTCCTAAAGACAGCCCTTTATACTTTCCACTTTTAACTACGCTTTGTCCATTTTGATGCGCAGCAAACGCCCAACATTCTCCCGTTTGTTCTGATGGTATTTCATATCCGAAAGAAGTTAATTTCGTACCACCCCAAATTCTTTCTTTAAAAATGGGTGCAAAAAATAATGGTTCTGTCATGATTAAAATCCTCCATTTTATACGATGTCGTCTAATAATTTATATGCTTCCTCTTTCGTTTGGACAGATATTAACCGCTCTCTATAACTATCATCCATAAGCTTTCGTGAAAGCATTTGAAGAATCTTCAAGTGCTCATTTCCTTCACTCTCTTTCGGAACTGCAATCATAAATACTAATTTTGCATCCGTTCCGTCTAAACTTTTCCAATCTACCCCCGATTGTTTAATTCCAAATGCAACACTCGGTTTTTTTACTGCATCCGACTTTCCATGAGGAATTGCAATATTCATTCCAATCCCTGTACTACTCTCTGCTTCTCGACTCATAATAGCTTGCTTAAACTCTGAATCAGAATGTAAAACACCTACAGCATTTAATTTCTCAATCATTTCATCAATAATATCGTCACGTGTCTCTCCTGCCAAATTAATATCAATTAGCTCCAGACTCGTTATATCTGTTAATTTCTGAATTTCAACCTTTTCAGCTTGTTTTTCTATTACTTGCTCTTGAACTTCTGCTACTTCCTTTGTTGCTGACACTTCCTTCATTTCTTTTAATTCCTGTGTTTCTTCAGCTTTTGAAATATCTTTCTTTAATACATTCACAATAACCGCTGTAACAAGAGAACCTGCAATAATAGCAATAAAGAACATAAACACGTTATCTACAGCTCCTAGTACCGCAACAATTGGTCCACCATGTGCTACTCTATCCCCTACGTTACCAATCATTGCAATAACAGCACCTGTCATCGAACCAGCCATAATACTTGGAATAACACGTAATGGATCCTGCGCTGCAAAAGGAATAGCTCCTTCTGTAATACCGAATAAACCCATCATAAATGAGGCTTTCCCCATTTCCTTTTCCGACTCTTGGAACTTTCTCTTTCCTATAAATGTAGCAAGTCCCATCCCAATTGGCGGAATACAAATTGCTGCCGCAATCGGTCCCATAATTTCATAATTTCCTTCTCCAATCATTGCGGAACCAAATAAGAATGCCACCTTATTTACTGGACCACCCATATCAAATGAAATCATTGCACCTAAAATTAAGGCTAAAAGAATCGAACTTGAACCTTGCATACCAGATAACCAAGCTGTTAACGTTTCAAACACTTGCGCTACAGGAGCACCAATAATAAACACAAACGCTAAACCTACAATAAGTGATGTAAATACCGGAATAATAATAATTGGCATAATTGGTTGAATTGCTTTTGGCACTTTTAACTTTTTAATTCCCAGAGCTACATAACCAGCTAAGAAACCTGCGATAATTCCACCTAGGAAGCCAGCCCCACTCTCACTACCATAAAAGCTTCCCGTTGCTGCGATATATCCGCCAATCATACCAGGAACTAGTCCAGGTTTATCAGCTATACTATACGCAATATAACCAGCTAAAATTGGCACCATGAATGCAAATGAAGCTCCACCTATTTGCTCAATTGTTTTCCAAAAAGATCCTTCTGGTATTACTAAACCGCCAGGAGTTTTTTCGCCGCCAAGTGTCAATGCAATTGCGATTAATAATCCACCAACAACAATGAAAGGAACCATAAATGATACACCATTCATTAAATGACGGTATATAGGGTTTTGTTTTTTTCCTTGCGAATCATTTCCTGTTTTTTGCACATCCGAATGATACACAGGAACATTGCCATCTACTACTTTTTGAATGAGTTCCTCTGGTTTACGAATACCATCTTTAACTCCTACAACTAATAACTTTTTACCTATAAATCTATCTTTATTTACTACTCGATCCGCAGCTATAATGATGCCATCTGCTTCACGAATCTCTTGCTCAGTAAGTTCATTTTCAACACCTATACCACCTTGTGTTTCAACTTTCATTTGAATTCCTAATTTATCCGCTGCTTTTTGCAAGTTTTCTGCAGCCATATACGTATGGGCAATCCCATTTGGACACGATGTAATCGCTAGTACTTTCATTTTAATCCTCCTCAACCCTTATGTAAGCGCCTACAAATACTATATATCAATATTCGATTCATAAAAGTTTTCTTTTTTACCGTAACCTCCGGAAAAAACATTATTTTACCGGAGCAAACAAAAAAGTAAGGCTTCTCGCCTTACCTATTCATATCTTAAATAAGATAAAAACTTCATTATATTGGTTTCCTTTATAAGTTTCTGTACAAAAACAGGTTGTTCACTTATAAAAGACAACTCATGAAATAACTGCTTCGTAACTTCCTTCCCATCACTCTTAACTGCTAACATAAATACAAGCGATACTTTCTCTATTCCCCAGTCTAGCGGCTCCTTCAGCGTAGCCACTGCAATTGCGGATTGTTTAATTAACTTAGGACTTCCGTGCGGAATGGCGACTCCTGCACCAATTGTCGTTGCTGACATTCTATCTCTAGCAATCGCACTTTCAACATACTCTTTCTCTACATATCCCTTTTCATAAAGAGATCTCGCTAATCTTTCAATTAATTCGTAACGATGCTCTACTTCCTGTTGTAAAAAAACTAAAAAAGGAGTTGTATAATTCAATAAAACAAAGTCCTTATTTTCGTTAGATGGTAGTTCATCTAATTTCTTCATAAAATTCTCTAACTTACTTTCTTCCCTCCGCTCTAATAAAGGAGATACAACACAATGAGGAATCTTTAACTGTGGAAGATCTATCGTAGAAATAATAAGCTCTACCTTTTTATTTTTCATTAAGTATTCTTCCAAATCGGACTTTGCGATACAATCCATCACATGGACATGCCGGAATTTCCTTTCAATTTTTGTCCGTAATAATTGCGACATCCCTATCCCCATATGACAAACAATAATTACATTTTTTGATACCTTTTTATCGTTCAAGCGCTCCATTGCCGCCTGAAAATGCAAAGTAAGATAGGCTGCCTCTTCCTCAGGGATTTGTAAACTTAATGATTGATTCATATCATCCAGCTCATGAATTAACATATCAAACATATACGGATACATGCGCTTAATTTCATGAAGCATCGGATTCGAGACAGAAAGATTATATTGCAAACGATTTAATGTCGTATACAAGTGCATCTGTAGTCCCTCTACTAAAAATGTATCCTTATCGAAATCGATTTCATTCAACTTAGACATACGATCTATTAAATGCGATACAACTTGTGAAAGCACAGGACTACTCATATTTAACTTATTTCTTTCCCATTCATCTTGATAGCGGATTTTTCCACCTAAAATATGAATGGCTAAATACGCTATCTCTTCTTCAGTAAAATGAACAGTAAATACAAACTCTAACCTTGTTAAAAAATCTAATGTCCACCCATACTCTTTCGTCTCTCGCACAATGTTCAAATCATCTGTAGACATTGAAATTGGTTGCTTTAGCTTCATCCTCCGCACCATAATTAACGTATGTAATAAAAGATTTTCTAACGTATCATCTGTAAAAAATATAGCGTATCTTTTTTGTAACGCTTTCAATTCAGTCATTACAAATTCAATTTCATGATACAAAAACTGCTTTTTAATAAATTGATTCATTAACTCCTGATTATGAATTAAATCTGATAGTTTAGCTAATGCTTTTCTCTTATTTCTCTCATCGCCTTCTACCGTTAAGCCTACCCTCTGCTTTAAAATTAACTCTAATCCCAGTTCCTCAAGCCACTTTTCAATTCTATCTAAATCTTTCTTAACTGCAGCTCTATTAACAAAATAATGCTCAGCAAGCTCCTGCACCGTAACTGGCTTAACATTCATCAACAAACTATACGCTATTTGCAACACTCTCTCCTCGTCTGATGCATAGCTTACATTCTGTTTTACAGCATACAATTTATTAAACAAACTCGCTCTATCATAATCCTTAATTTCTAAACAGACACCTAAACCTGGTTTCCGAATAAGAAGTGCATCTGAATACTTCTCTAAATATTCCTCAATCACCTTAAAATCATTACGAATCGTCTTCTCCGAACAACCTATCCTATCAGCAAGCTCCTGCACTAACAAATACTCATTAGACTCAGATAATAAAACTTGTAAAATTTCCTGTTGTCTTTTATTCATCTATTTCACCTGTTTCTTTTATCCTTTACAAACGATATATTACTAACTTAGTGTATTTATCATAGCATATTGGTAGATTAGTGAATCAGTGGGTTTTATAGTTTGGAATTTGTTCATAAAAAAAGGGTTCGATATTCAACCGAACTCTTCTAAAATTTATTATAAACGATTCATAATGTCTTCTTTAATAGTAAGTAACTTTTGTTCACTATTTTGTAAAGAACTATCTTTTACACCAAAGTAAAACTTAATCTTCGGCTCAGTTCCAGATGGACGTAGGCAGAACCATGAACCATCCTCTAATTGATATTTTAACACATTTGATTTCGGTAAGTGAATCTCTTCTTTATGTCCATCTTGTAAAGATGTAACGATGCTGGCTTTATAGTCTTCAACTGCTACGACTGTTAAGCCTGCTACTTCTTTCGGCGGATTCCCACGGAACGTTGCCATCATCTCTTGGATTTTTTCCGCTCCATCTTTTCCTTTTAACGTTAACAATACAAGGTCTTCACAGAAGAAGCCGTACTTCTCAAATACTTCTAATAGACCGTCATATAACGTTTTCCCTTGTGATTTGTAGTATGCAGCTACTTCACATGCAAATAGGACAGATTGTACTGCATCTTTATCACGGCAGAATGGGCGGATTAAGATTGAGTTTATTGTTTTCCTTCTACTATTTTCAGACCTCTTAATTATAAAAGGAAAAGGTATACGATAACTCGTACACCTTTTATCTCTCCTTCATTACTTAGCTACAAAATAATCAGTTACATATTTCGCCCAAATATCATGTCCTTTTTCACTCGGGAAACCGAATTCTTCTTGTAGGTATGGTAAAATTGCTTTCGTTGAAGCATCTGGCCATGCTCCCCAATGATCAATATATGTATAATTATTTTGTGTTGCAAATTGTTTTAATGCTTCAATGGATTTCGGATAATTTTTCGCACCATACACTGGATTTGATGGTTGAATCATAATCGTAGCACCCTTTGCACTAGTAGAAAGTGCTTGAACGAACTTCTGTGTATTCGCGACAGAGTTTCCATTACCAGTTTTACCGTTATCAGTAATAAATGGTGGCTCAAATAAGATCACATCTGGATTCTCTTTTGCAATCTCTTTATCACGTTTATTCTTAATTAACTCTTCTGTGCTTTCACCCTTGTATTCCTTTACAGTCACATTCCATAAACCTTTACCGTAAGCAGTTTCTAAATTAGCTGTTAACTTAGCTGCCCAAGCATTTTTTTCAGATGAAGAAGCTTCATCACCAACGATAACAAGATTTACTGCCTTTTTATCCTCAGCAGCTTTCTTTAACTTCTCTTTCACTGCATCTGGCAAGTTCTTCGCGTATGCTTCGTTAAAAGATGACTTCGCATCTTGTTTTTTCTCTTCCTTTTTCTCTTCTTTTTTCTCTTCTTTCTTTGCTCCGCTATCTTTCACTTCAGCCTTTGTTTTCGTTACTTCACTAGTTTGTCCTGTTGCATTCGCAATCTTCTTATTCCAGTATAGTTTACCGCTCACAATCGAAGCTACAAACAATACAAAAATAACAAGGACAAGTACTGCTTTCTTATTCATCGATTCACCTCATCTATTAATCTCACAATATATAATACTAATATAAATCCATGCAAAAATAAACCCAACTCCTTCCAAAGGAGTTGGGTTATTACATATTACTTAGTCACTTCAAGATGCGCTCTTAACTTATTCGTTAAATCTTGTTTCGCTGCATCCGGAACATAATAGTACCAAATACCATCGGCAGCTTTGTGTCCGTCACCCGGGATTTGGATATCCTCACTGTTTTTCAAGCACTCTTTATAGTTCTTTTGCATATCAAACATTTGATCTTGCGTTAAGTTTGTCTTCACGTTCTTTTGAATTGCTGTAAGTACATCTCCATAGCTTGCTAAAGAGGAGAAATTTGCGCCCTTCTTAATAACAGCTTGCATTACTTGGCGTTGACGCATTTGACGTCCGAAGTCACCACGCGGGTCTTCTTTACGCATGCGTGTAAATGCTAGAGCTTGATCACCTGTTAAATGCACATTACCTTTAGCAAAGTGATGACCATTTTGTGTAAACTCTAAATCATTATTTACATCTACTCCACCTACTGCATCGACAATATCTTTAAACCCTTCCATATTCACTTCAATATAGTAATTGATAGGAATATTTAAGAATTTTTCTACTGTGGCTACAGACATATCTACACCACCAAATGCGTAAGCATGGTTGATTTTATCACTTTTGCCTTTTCCAATAATCTCTGTATATGTATCACGAGGGATACTTACTGTTTTCATTGAATTATTCTTAGGGTTTAATGTGATGACCATTAAAGAATCTGAACGTCCTTTGTCTTCACCACGTTCATCGGCCCCTAATAATAGGATTGAAACTGGTGCTGATTTACTGATTTTTTCTTCTTGTTTATTACCTTCATCACGCTTTAATGGTTTATGAACTTCATCTAATGTTTTTGAGACTTTTGAGTACACATTATAGGCATATACTCCACCACCTATAATCATTACTCCTATAATCCCTAGTATCCATAATAGGATTTTCTTTTTCATTGCTATAGACCTCTTCTTTCATTTATTCTGAATAAATGCTCAGATAATACTAAAACTAATTTAGCCTATTATACTAAGAATGGAATTCTATAACTAGTATATTCTCTGCTCAGTAACCAAGCCTTTAATCATGTTACTTTATAATAATCTACATACCAATTAGCAAACTCTTGTAATCCTTTTTGGATAGATGTCTCAGGTTTAAAATCAACAGCTTTTTGCAATAAATCCGTTGATGCATAAGTAGCTGGTACATCTCCTGGTTTTATGGGCTCAAACACCTTATCAAACTCCACTTCTCTTCCCAAAGCTTGACCTAATGCTTTCTCTAACGTTTCGATAAACACCATTAGTTTTTCAGGATTATTATTTCCAATATTGAATACTTTATGTTCAACATCACCTTCAGGTGGATTACTCAAAAGACGTTGGATTCCTTCAACAATATCATCTATATAAGTAAAATCACGATATAGATCGTTTTTAAAATCACCATTATTAAATATTTTAATTGAATCGCCAGCAAAATATTTATCAGTAAAACCAAAGTAAGCCATATCTGGGCGCCCCATTGGACCATATACTGTAAAGAACCGAAGTCCAGTTGCAGGGATTTTGTACAAATGACTATATGTATGTGCCATTAGTTCATTTGATTTCTTAGTAGATGCATAAAGTGATACTGGATTGTCCACAAAATCTGTTTCCTCAAACGGAACTTTTTTATTAGCACCATAAACAGAACTAGATGATGCATATACAAGGTGATCTACTGGATAATGTCTACAAGCTTCAAGGATATTATAAAAGCCAATAATATTACTTTGAATATATACATCTGGATTTTCAATCGAATATCTTACACCCGCTTGTGCAGCTAAATTTACAACAATATTAGGTTTGTTCTCTTCAAAAATCTGAGTAATTATATCTTTATCAGAAATATCACCTTTAATAAAAGTAAATTTTGCATACGGCTTTAGTTGTTCTAAACGAGCATATTTAAGATTTACATCATAATAGTCATTTATATTATCGACTCCTATTACTTGGCAACCTTCTTCTAATAATTCCTTACATAAGAAATATCCAACAAAGCCTGCCGCCCCAGTAACAAGGTATACTTTACTATTATCTAGAGGCTTGTAATTCAATATTATCCGACTCCTTCATACGTTCTCTATTTGTAGACTTTCTCCCTATAGAATGATACTCTATCCCAGCTTCTTGCATCACTGGAACATCATAAATATTTCTTCCATCGTATACTAGGGGGGTTCTCATTAATTTCTTATAACTTTTTGGAGTTAATTCTTTTACCTCTCCCCATTCTGTAAAAATAAAGCAAACGTTTGCACCCTCTAAAGCTTTTTCGACATTAGCAACATATGTAATATTACCATTCTTATTTTTACCCTCTGGATACACCTTAGCAAAGTTGTTTGCACCCACTGGATCAAACGCGTAAATATCTGCACCTTGCTCTAATAGTAGAGGGATATTTTCGAGAGAAGCAGCTTCTCTTAAGTCGTCTGTACCAGGCTTAAATGTCAACCCTAATACTGCCACTTTAAGACCATTAAAAGTAATTAGCCTTTGACTCGCTTTTTTGTATAATAAAGTCTTTTGATCTTTATTCACATCTATTGCAGCTTGTACTGTTCTTAATTCATAACCATTTTGTCTCGCTAAATATTCTAATGCCTTTGTATCTTTAGGGAAGCATGACCCTCCAAATCCAATACCAGCATTTAAAAATTTACTTCCAATACGCTCATCAAAACTCATACCTTTTGCAACGTCTTGGATATCTGCTCCAACTAGCTCACAAAGATTTGCAATATCATTCATATAAGAAATTTTAAGGGCTAAGAAATCATTAGAGGCATATTTAATCATTTCAGCTGAACGTCTGTTTACTGAAACGACAGGTAAATGAAATGGCTTATAAAGATTCGTTAATACCTCTTCTGCCCATTTACTTTCTGTACCGATAACAATTCTTTCTGCATATAATGTATCATGAACAGCGGAACCTTGAGCTAAAAATTCTGGGTTTGATGCCACTTCAACTTTCACATTATTAACTAAAAAGTCTTGAATAAACTGCTCTACTTTATCATTTGTTCCAATTGGAACAGTAGATTTTACAATAACAAGACAATCTTTTTCTACACTTTCGGCAATTTGTTTTGCCACAGTTGCAATATATGAAAGGTTTGCAGAACCATCAGCCTGCTCTGGAGTTCCAACTCCAATGAAAATAGCATCTGCATCTTTATATGCTGACTTGTAATCTGTTGTATAATTAATTCTTCCAGCACCATAATTTTTCTGCATTAATTCCTCTAAATCAGCTTCATAAATTGGTGAAACACCTGATTTCATTAACTCTACTTTTTTTTCATCAATATCAACACAAGTTACTTGATGCCCCACTTCTGCAAAACATACACCTGCTACTAAGCCTACATAACCTGTTCCTGCTACTGCTATTTTATACATAGCTATTGTCCTTTCTGTAACTCTTTAGCCATACCTAATTTATCTTTCCAAAATAAATTTAGACAGCTAAAAATCATAATTTTCCAAGGATTACACAAACAAAACGATCTAATTTTAATATTATCCATTAATTTTTATTTATTAACGATCCACAGTGTTCTTCTACTTCCTCCCACTGCATAAATATACGCACAATATCCTCCTCAATTAACTGAGAACCTGTTTGTACTTCAATAAATTCCATATCAGTATCAGCCTTAATGCCGTGTTTAGCCTGAACAGGAATTACCAATACGTCCCCAGCACTTACAGTACGAATTTCATCATTTAATGCAAATTGCCCTTTTCCTTTTATAATCGTCCATACTTCACTTCGAGCATAATGCTTTTGGTAACTTAAATTACATCCTGCCTTAACACCAATTCTTTTTGTTAAAACTTCATTTCCTTCATGGAATTGCGTATAGTCAAGAACCCTATACCAACCCCAACGACGTTCCTCATACATCGGGCGTTGGTTAAACCCCTTTAATATATCCTTTATTCTTGGACTAGAGCTTTTATCAGTTACTAATATACCATCAGGGCTTGCTGCAACAACTGCATCTTTAATACCTAATATGGTTACTGGAATATCTAACTCATTTATTAAATGAGTATTCATTGAGTCTTCACTAATAATTCCTTTACCTAAAATCTCTGTATCCATTTCTTCTGTTAACGTATTCCATGTACCTAAATCTTTCCAAT
Source organism: Bacillus sp. GC_Bacil_1 (assembly GCF_026540675.1). Classification (NCBI taxonomy): domain Bacteria; kingdom Bacillati; phylum Bacillota; class Bacilli; order Caryophanales; family Bacillaceae; genus Bacillus; species Bacillus sp. GC_Bacil_1. The sequence goes on along the minus strand of NZ_JALNUG010000014.1, from coordinate 62,817 downwards.
CCCCATTATATGAAAGTGCAACTATTTTCCTAGCCTTTTCTACCACTTCATAGTCAAAGCTGATTTTTTCCATATTTTTATACTTCCCTATTAATTCTTCATATTGAACTGGTAAACCCTTTTTTCGTAACAAAGATATGATATATTCTAGTCTAAAGGCAAATACCCCACAATTCCATAAGGCATTATGCTCAATTAAATTTCTCGCATCATCGGCCGTTGGTTTTTCTTTAAAATGACTAACCTCAATATACTCACCTTCATTATTATTTACTGGCACTAAGTACCCATACTTTTCTGATGGGTAGGTGGGCTGCACTCCAATCAATGCAAGGTCTGCATCTGAATCATGTAATGTACTTTCCAAATTTTTTATTCTTTCAAAAAACTGATCATCAACATAAGGATCTACAGGTAAAACCCCTATTACTTCATTTAGGTCCGTCCCTTTGACCGAATAAAGATAGGTAGCCGCCAAGGCAATGGCTGGAAAAGTATCCCGACGCTCTGGTTCGATAATTAGTGGGACGTGATTTCCTAACTGACTATTAATCATATCTACTTGTGATTTACTAGTCGCTATTATTGTTGATTTATTTAAATTTACTCTTTCTAATTGTCTCCAAACCCTCTGAACCATAGATTCTAACTTTCCTTCATTATCCAAAACCCTTAAAAATTGTTTTGATCTAGAATCATTAGACAATGGCCATAAACGCTTCCCAGAACCACCTGATAATAAAATTAATTCCATTATTTACCCTCCAAAAAAATCAAAATATGTGTAATTCGAACCACATTAAATACAAAATCCATACCAAACCTAATAAATTATTCTAATTTATTAGTAATAATATTTACCAAAAAAGATAAGACATAGCGAATTCTAAAGCAAAAATGCTCAACTAAAACACATACTTATAGTTCACTTTAAATATCAATGTTAAGTCTCTAATTGTTCATTTTTTCATAGTGTTTTTTTGCCTTTAACATCTATCATTCTACCAATCTCTTTTATTCCTATCTTAAACATCTCTAAAGGATTCGTACTTAACAAAGTTATTACTTCATAAGGCCACATCCAATTATTGTAAAACATTTGAACGATACCTTGTCCTATAATTAATCCCCATATACCCAGGGGAGTTAATTCAATAAGTAGTATCGCCAAAATAACCCCCAAGAAACTTGAAATTAAAAAGGGTTTCATATATGTTACTCGATTTGTGTTAGATATAAATGATGCGTAATAAGAATGATGTTTAAGTAAAAAATCGTACATTGCCAATCCAAGTAATATCGGTATATTGAATGACAGATCTGAATTTACTAACTTAAATAAAGGTATTCCAATTATCACCAAAACAATTATACCTATCCAAAATAATAAACAATACACCGTCATAGCGGTTGACATTAGTTTCTTCGAATCATACATTTTATTATTTATATATGCGGACTGTAAAGCCGGCTGGTATGCTGTATATAATGCCCCGGATATGGCTGAAACAGCTGTAATTAATTGTATTGATATTGAATATATCCCTGTCGTTGTTAAATCAAAATAGATTGAAGCTATGATTACAGATGCTTGGCTTGTAAAATATCTAGATACTGAGACTAAACCATCTCGCCACGCATTATGCCATACTATACTAAAAGTTTCTTTTATATCCGAAAATTTAATTTCAATACAGGTATCCTTAATGCGTTTTCCTATATCTTCATAGTTATAAAATGCTCTTTTAGATAAAATTCTAAATATGAATCCATAACCTAAATAAGCTATCGAAACTGCAATCAAACCAAATCCTTGGAATAAAAGTACAACAGAAACTATAATTTGTATTGTTCTAGATATAATATTAGCAATATTAGTTTCTCCAATTGCACCTACTCCACGTAAAAAAACGGTGTAGTATCCATAATAAATATTAAAAAATACAGCTACTATATAAATAAACCATGCCATGATATGGTTATAGCCATTGAGATTATGGGATACATTTAATATATATATTGTTCCTACTGTTAATAATATCAGCCCTGCAAGTAAAGAAATAATTAAATAAATTTGTTCACAGGTGATAATCACTTTTTTTAACAATCCTATGTTGGGTTCTTGGTTATTAACAAAAATAACATCTGTTCTATTTAATTTTTCGGCACCACTCCAACAATATGCAACATTTCTTGCCAGTGTCGGATTGAATCCAAAATCAAATAATGTAACTATTGCTCCAATACTTAAAAACACATACCATAAACCTAACTCCTCCCCACTCAGAAAATACGTCATAAATGGGAGTATTATAAAATTAGTCCCCAAAGTCATAAAGGTCCCAATGTAATTCCAAATAATATCATTCTTTCTTACTTTCATTAGTATTCGCATCCTTAAATGCACAATTGAATGCATCCTTAAATTTTTTTATAATCATTTTTTCATCATGATGCTTAATAAACTCATTAAAATCCTTATTAGCTGTTGTATTAAATTTAATACAATCTAACTTATCAAAAAATCCTCTTACATCATTAACCCCTATACATAAATTTGGATATTTCTCTTCGTAGTGTTTTACAATAGGTACATTATTTGCTATAACAACCTTATAATTAGATAATGCATCGTAAATGACTCCACTAACTCTATATTTGAAAGTATTAGGCAATGGTACAAAAACTGTTTTACATTTTTTTGTATAATAGTCATATTCCTCCTTAGGTAGATATCCAGATATCACCTTTAGGTTATCATTATCAAATTTATATTTTTTTGATCTTAATACAACATGTAAATTCGAATTCTTTAAATAATTTGTTTTTATTTCTTCATCAATTATCTGTTTTATAAACCCCTCATCATTACTGTTACTTAATCCGATACAGTCATATATAAAATTATCCTCGTCCGAAACTGAAGGGCTAAAAATCGGATGTGGGATTACATGAATTCTTTTTTCCTCTACCCCTATCTCATTTATTAAATACTCTTTAAAAAACTCCTCAAATACTATATGGTTCACCTTGTTCATATAAGTTTTGAACAAGAACCTTTTTATTTTACTATTTAGTTCATCTATATTTTTATGATGTAAAATAAAAGTATTATTGGATTTTATCCATAACCAGCCTAATGCAAATGCTATTGTATCAAATGTCAAAACAACTTTAATGCTGTCTTTATTATTTGTAATTGCTTTTCTAGTTTTTATCATAGAAATAAGGGATTGTAATTTCCTAGTCACCATATTATTTCCATCATCCTTAATAGGTATTTCCTCAAGCTCAATACCTATCCAATCCCTTTTATAATCTGAGTAATAATTATCTTTTGCCACAACTTTAACATGCCCTACTTGTGTGAGATATTGGATCATGTTATTGTATAATGCAACATGATTTTTCGGAAAAAGATAGTCTAGTATTAAAATATTCACTTTAATCCCCTCTCGTTTTTATATAAAAACTTAAATTTTATACTTTTCATTCACTTTTCTCTTTACAGGATATTTTTTCCTTATCTAAATCCAGCAAACCTATTATTAAAGCTGTGACACCAAAAATCGATATCGTTACCGAATATGAGTAAAAAAGTAAAAACCAAAAACCACCAATCATCATCCATGGAGATTTATGAAATTTAGAAATAATAATCTTAAACATCCATACAAAAAATACTAGACCTATAACTCCATTGGTTAGATATAAAGTATTAAATGTTTCATGCATCATATAGTAAAGGCCATTATTAAGTTGCCACGCTGAGTACGCAAACTCATCTGCTCCAATAAACAAAGATAAATTATCTTGTATCGTCCCTAAATAGCCTTTACCTGTCAAAACAAACCAAGGCTTTTCAAAATATTCACTGGTTATGTTGAAAATTTGTGTGATTCTCATTTTAGGAGAACTAGGCATATTATCTAACCAACCACTTCCAAATAAAAACATTGAAGAAGCTTGTTCTAATTTTGTCGAAAATAAAAAACTATTCCCAGATATAGATGGTACAATAAATTTTAATGATAAATATATAGTAAAGAAACCTATTATTAAGGTAAAAAACGTAGCAATATACCGTTTTCTTCTTAATTGTATAATTAATATCGCCATAGGTACTAGCATAGCTGTAAGAATCATTTTTCCATTTGTATTATAGATTAGTCCCAATATTAATACAGTACCTGTAATTAACACCAAAATAACCTTCATTTTCTTGTTATAATCCTTATAAAAAGGTAACAAGATTGTACAGATTAATAACATTATAATGTTACTTACTTGTAGAGAAGGTAATCCTCCCCTATTCCCATAATTCCCAAACAAAAGTGAGCTTACAAGAGTAACTGCAAGACTAACAATAATCGCTAATAAACATTGCTTTATTTCATTTATTTCTTTCAAATTATGTTTGACTATTGTATAAATAACTAGTACCTCTATCGCTACAAGTATAAACATATAACTAGCATCAATAAACATACTAAAACTTGTAATTTTGCTTAAAATATTATTATCATTTATTAGTAAGCAAAATAATCCCATGAAGAAAGCTACAGGTGTTAATATATATACTCCTTTTATAAATACACCTGTATAACCTTTCGTCTTAAAGGGATTTTGTATAGACCCATTTATTATGAATTTTAAAAATGGTAGCAAAATGAATATTACACCCAAATTAATACCCGCTATTTTAAATTCTTTAAATCCATAAAATTTATCTACGCCAACAAATAAAGCTGATTCCATACTTGTACTCAGGAATATAACATAAAGACATAAATATTTAACATCTTGTCCTTTTATTAAACACCTAATTAACAAAAATATTTGTACAGCAGCCAATAAACACATAATAGGGAAATTAGCATAATATAAACTATTCAATAAACTAACTATACTTGCTATAAGTATATAATTTATATTAAATACCTTTACTTCATACTCTTCTGATTTATCCATATTTATAGCTCTTCCTTTTCAGATTCCTATTTATCAAGTTTATACTGCTTAATAAAATCTACTAACGTTTCATCAAAACTTATTTTGCTTAAAAGTTCTTCTGCTCTATGATTCAATTGTTTTTTATTATTAGAATCATTTATATACTCAATTATTTGTTCATCACACTCGCTATTAATATCAATAGAAATCCCTAGATTAAATTCTTTTACTTGATTTGCTACATCGAATACAAAAGGAGTTGTTATAATTTTCATGCCACTTTGCACGTATTCAAGAAACTTATTAGGATATGCAACATTATTTGTAATAAAATCTTTCCGGATTAAAAAGGCATAATCACCCGCGCATAATACCTTTTCTACATCTTGGGCATTTACACTATCTGTAATAATCTCTGAATATCCTTTAATCATAGGTGAAATTTTTTCTATTTGATGAGATAAAATTAGTAACTTAACCTTCGCATTAGACTTGGATTTTATATTAGAAAAAGTCTTGATAGATTCATTAATACATTGCCAAGGAGAAAAGCCACCTGAATATATAAATAATACTTCATCTGCCTTCACATTATATTTTTTTCGATATTTTTCCCTATTGATTAATTTAATCTCTGGATCATTCCTTTTATTTTCAATCGCACATGGAACTACATAATGTTTAAAATTTTTCAGGTTATATTCTTTATCTAAGTAGTCTGCTAATGCATTTGAAACTACTAAAGAACCATCTAATTGATGTAAGTACTTACGTTCACTATTTTTAACATAATTGTACAAAAAGGATTTATATGTTTTTTGTATCATATTACCACTGTTGAATTCTAATAATTCTTCTTTTGCTCCATGAATATCCGCTATTATTGGTAGATCCTTTCGATTTTTCTTTATTATCGGTGCAAATGAAAATGTACCGATACCCGATAAAATAACGCACTTATAGTTCTCTGTTTTTATAAGTTCCATGAGTAACCTCTTACTTTTTTTAAACGCACTATAAACACTAATCGGATTATGTTGGTTACATGAAATAGGAATAACTCTGCTATTATTTCCTATTTCTTCATTTCTTGACCTAATCTTCTTTTCATCACAAATTACAATGAAATCGGTTGTAATATTCCATTTCTCATATAAGGCCTTTGCCCGATTTTTTATCAATCGTAATTCACCACAAGTATTAAGTACATTTCTTGTGGTAATAAATAAGATCTTATTCATATCTAATCTCCTTATATTAAACTCAAAAAATTGCTACCAAATATATTTATTATTCTATATACATTTTTTTATTTCTTCTAAATATGCATTAATAACAATTTCCCTATTAAATTCCCTTTCTACTTTAACTCTACCATTCATTCCCATTTTCTTTTTGGAAATATAGTCTAATTCCAAAAACCCTTCCATTTTCTCTATAAGATCTTGGCTGTCTTGTTGTTTTACAATATATCCATTAAATCCAGCTTCAACTATTTCACGACAACCACTTCGATTAGTGGTAATAACAGGTCTACCACAAGCGGCACTTTCCAGTAAAACATTTGACATTCCCTCTGGATAATATGTTGGGTGTATTGTACAATGAGAGATTTTATGGAACGCTCTTATATCACTTTGCATTCCATGATATTGGATAATACCCCCATCTTGCATTTCTATTATTTTTTTTTCATACGCATCCTCACAAAAACCTAAAATATGAAAGATTGTATTTGGATACTTTTCTTTAATATATTTAGCGGCATCTAAATACTGATCAATACCTTTTTCTTTCATTACACGAGCAATGAACAAAAAATTTACTACTGTATCTGATGGATACTCTAACATAGAATAGTAATTAAGATTAACCCCTGATCCCGGTATCAATCTACCTCTACCATCAATAATTTTTTTTCTAAAAAAAAAGTCTTTGTTTTCTTTATTTTGAAAGAATATACATTTCGCATCTGTTAATGCTAATTTATATAAAGCTAAGGTGATTTTTTGCAGGAACCCCTCTTTTTCTACAGCGGTTCCCAATCCCGTAATATTTGTTATATATGGAACGCCACTTAACTTACAAGCTAAACCACCATAAACGTTAGGCTTTATCGTATACGTTAAAACTACATCCGGTTTTACATCTTTAATAATTTTTTTATAATTAATAAATAACTTTAAATCAGTTATTGGATTAGTACCTCTTCTACTAATTGGTGTATCAATGAACTCACACCCTATTTCCTTCAATTGATGTATAAATTCACCATCCGGAAGTGAGATATAAACTTTATATTCTTTCACTAATTCTTGTATAAGTTCTTTTCTAAATTTATATAATCCAACATCGTTATTCGCTAATATTAAAACCTTTTTCATTTTATAATCTCCTAGATGGAACCCCTACATAAGTCCCTAATTCAGTTATATCCTTAACAATAACGGTTCCTGCACCAATCCTACAACCACTGGCAATATTAATATTATTACTTACCACAGTGCCAATACCTAGCCAAGTACCTTTTCCAACCTTTATTGTACCCGCTAAATGTGTACCTGGAGATATATGCACATAATCTTCAATAATATTATCATGATCTATTGTAGAAGCAGTATTAATGATGCAACCTTTTCCGATTTGAGTACAGCAATTAATTACTGTACCCGCCATAACTACTGTACCCGGTTCCAGAGAAACTTGTGCTCCAATAATTGCATTTGGATGAATTAAAACTGGTATACTCGCTCCCTGAGACTCAAGTTGCTCTTGAATATTTTCGCGTATAGTATTATTGCCAACACCCACAAAAATATCGTAATCCTTTATATATCTCGGAAGGTCCGTTGAATTTCCAATAATCTCTATACCCATTGAAACTTTCACATTCTCACTATCATCAAGAAAGGCAACATACTCCCACTTATTCATTTTTAATGCAATATCAGCTATAACCTTTCCATGTCCGCCAGCACCTATTATAAGAAGTTTTGTTTTCATAGCTCCATACTTCCTTTTTGATTTCCCTTAAATGGTTCCATCGTAACAGCAGTTTCTGAATTGATTCCTTCTCTTATAAAAACCTTCTTAATTGTTAAAAGGATAATCTTCCAATCTGTAGTGAAACTTACATTATCTACATACTCTACATCATAATTAAACTTTTCTTCCCAACTAATAGTATTGCGACCATTAACTTGTGCTAAACCCGATAATCCCGGTCTAACTTCATGACGTCGTTTTTGATGTTCATTATATAATGGTAAATACTGAACTAATAAAGGTCTAGGTCCTATAATTGACATATCACCTTTAAAAATATTAAAAAGCCCTGGTAATTCATCGAGTGATGTTGAACGTAAAAATTTACCGAACTTAGTAAGCCTTACGCTATCAGGTAGTAACTCACCATTTTCATTTTTTTCATCTGTCATCGTTCTAAATTTATACATTTTAAAAATAGTTCCATTTAATCCTGGTCTCTCTTGCTTAAATAATACCGGACTACCCAATCTTGTTTTTACAAGAAAAGCCACTATAAGGAATACTGGACTAAGCATTATAATAGCAATTAAAGACAGTATAAAATCCATCGGCCTTTTTATAAACCTACCATAGATGCCAACTTTAGAACTCCTCATTATGCTATCCACAACCCTTTAATAATTTTCACAACTTTTTCTAGATCTACTTCTGTCATCTTCGTATCGCTTGGTAAACATATACCATTCTCAAAAAGTTTTTCTGATACATCTGTACCAACAAAATCATATTTCTCAAAGAACGGTTGCATATGCATTGGCTTCCAAACTGGTCTAGATTCAATATTTTCTTTTTCAAGGGCTTCCATCACATCAATTGGACGGATCTTACCGTTTAGTGTCATAGAACTTAGCCAATAGTTTGGTTCATTCCACTCATTACTAGGCATAAATTCAATTCCTTCAAGATTTCCTAATTCTCTCTTATAAAAATCAAATATGTATCTTTTCTTTTGAACCCTTTGATCTAATACTTTAAGTTGTCCTCTACCAATTCCAGCAACTACATTACTCATACGATAGTTAAATCCTAATTCACTATGTTGATAATGTCTTGCCTGGTCTCTACTTTGAGTAGCCCAAAACCTTACCTTTGAAACTCTTTCTTCATCATTAGAAACAAGCATACCGCCACCAGAAGTAGTAATGATTTTATTACCATTAAAAGAAAAAATACCATAATCTCCAAAACTACCTGTATGTTTACCTTTATAATAAGTTCCCAAAGATTCAGCAGCATCTTCAATTAAAGTAACATCGTATTTTTTACAAAGTTCAACAATCTTATCCATATCCGCAGACAGACCATAAAGGTGAACCACGATAATCGCCTTTACATTCGGATATTTTTTAAAAGCCTCTTCCAATGCTTTAGGACACATATTCCAAGTTTCATAATCACTATCTATGAAAACAGGAGTAGCATTTTGATAAATGATTGGATTTGCTGTGGCTGAGAATGTAAGTGTTTGACAAAAAACCACATCACCTTCTGCTACTCCAGCTGCTTTTAATGCCATATGAATTGCAGCTGTTCCAGAAGATAGTGCTGCCGCTGCATTAGACCCTACTTTCATAGCTAATTCTTTTTCAAATCCATTTACATTTTCCCCAAGTGGTGCAATCCAATTTGTATCGAAAGCTTCCTTCACATAATGCATTTCATAACCTTCATCACTCATATGTGGTGATGAAAGAAATATTCTATCTCCCATTTTTAAAACTTCCTTCCCTTGAATTAATTTTTAAGATTTACTTTATTATTTGCGATATCTAATAGTCGTTCTCTTATTTCTTCTTTACTAATTCCTTCAAAGTCATTCATAAACTGCCTTAAAATCCCTTGATCAATTAAAACAGCCTTTCCTATATGAATTTTAGGGAAAATTTGTTCTGGATGAATTTCACCTTCATTTAATAACTCTTCATACATTTTTTCACCTGGTCTTAGTCCAGTAAATTCAATTCCAATTTCTTCAATAGAAAAACCTGAAAGGGTAATTAAATTTTTAGCTAAATCCACAATCCTTACTGGGGCCCCCATATCTAGCACGAACAATTCTCCACCCCTAGCCAGTGTGCCTGCCTGAATAACTAATCTTGAAGCTTCTGGTATTGTCATAAAGTAACGAATCATATCAGGGTGAGTAACTGTTACAGGTCCACCTTTTTGAATTTGTTTCTTAAACAGAGGAATGACACTTCCCCTACTTCCAAGAACATTACCAAATCTAACCGCAACAAAACGTGTACCAGTACTAACCGATGCCATATGCTGCACAATCATTTCTGCAAATCGTTTTGTAGCTCCCATTACATTTGTCGGATTTACAGCTTTATCTGTAGAAACCATAACAAACGTATTCACTTTAAACGTATCTGCCGCTTCAGCTACATTTTTTGTACCAAAAATATTGTTTTTCACAGCTTCTTCTGGATTACGCTCCATTAAAGGAACATGCTTATGTGCAGCTGCATGATACACAATATACGGTTGATGCTTCTTCATTATTTCAAAGATTTTATGACGATCTTGAATATCAGCAATTTCTGTTGTTATTTCCACAGAATCTTTATAAGTGACTCTCATTTCCATCTCAATATTATAAATACTGTTCTCACCATGTCCTAAAAGAACAATTTTAGCTGGTTTATATTTCATCACTTGGCGACATATTTCTGATCCAATTGATCCACCAGCACCTGTTACTAAAATTGTTTTACCTGTAATCTTCTCTCCAATTCCTGCATCATCTAGCTTTATTGGTTCTCTCCCCAATAAATCCTCTACTTGTACATCACGGAATTCATTGACAGAGAGTTTACCATCTAAAAGGTCTTCTAGCATCGGCACAATTTGTGTTTTGGCCTTCGTTTTTCTACACTTCTCAAAAATCTCGTTTATTTGACCTCTACTTAATGAAGGGATTGCGATAATAATATGTTCTATATCATTATCTTCTACAATTTCTTGAATATGATTTGTTGTACCAACAACCGGCACATTATAAATCTCCAATTTTTGCTTATTTCTATCATCATCCACAAACGCAATCGGATACAAATCTGCTTCTTTATTATGTTGTAATTGTCGCACTACCATCGTTCCTGCTGAACCAGCACCGATAATTAATGTTCGTTTTTTATCAGTAGCTTTTGTAATATATGTATCACGGAACATACGCCATACGAAGCGAGAACCGCCGATTAATAATAAATGTAGCATCCATGCGATTGCTAAAATCCGAACATAAATATCATGATTTATAATTTGTTGAACAATTGCTGTTACAATAATGGAAAGTGTAATTGCTTTAAATATTTGTTTTAATTCACCAATACTTGCATATTCCCATGCCTTATTGTATAGCTTATAAATGGCAGCAAAAATATGATGACTACACAATAATGTAATAGAACTAATAATCACTGTCGCTGGGATTTTGTTTAGTACATTTGGATGTATAAACCAATAACTTAAATACACGGCAGTTAATACGATAAATGAATCTAATAAAATTAATAATGAGAGCCTTTTTCGATAACTCAATATACATGTTCCCTTCTTTACATAATTCTTATCTTATTCATAATAAAAAAGGACATTCTATTATGAATGTACCTCTTCCTTTTTTACAAGCTCTTTCATATATTCCATTAAATCAACTTTTAATTCTTCATTTTGTAGTGCCATTTCAATCGTTGTCTTAATAAATCCAAACTTTTCTCCAACATCGTAACGCGTACCTTCAAAGTCATAAGCAAATACACGTTGAACTTCATTTAATCGTTGAATTGCATCTGTCAATTGAATTTCCCCACCAGCACCTGTTTGTTGATTTTCAAGGAACATAAAGATTTCTGGCGTTAATATGTAACGTCCCATAATTGCTAAATTTGATGGTGCCGTTCCTTGAACTGGCTTCTCCACAAATTGACGTACTTGATAACGACGATTATTTTGTTCAACCGAATCAATAATACCGTAACGATGTGTTTCGTTTTCAGGCACCGTTTGTACACCAATAACTGACGACTTTGTACCTTCATATTGATCCATTAATTGACGCAAGCATGGCGTTTCTGCTTGAACAATATCATCACCAAGTAATACTGCAAATGGTTCATTTCCAATAAACTTACGCGCACACCATACTGCGTTTCCTAGCCCTTTTGGTTCTTTTTGTCTTATGTAATGAATATTAATTTTTGAAGAAGCTTGTACTTTTTCTAGCATTTCATGCTTCCCTTTTTCTAGTAAGCTTTGCTCTAATTCAAAGGAATGATCAAAATGGTCTTCAATGGCACGTTTACCTTTTCCAGTAACAATAATAATATCTTCAATTCCTGATTCTATCGCTTCTTCTACTATGTATTGAATTGTTGGTTTATCAACAATTGGTAGCATTTCTTTAGGCATTGCCTTTGTTGCTGGTAAAAACCTTGTCCCCAGTCCCGCAGCTGGAATAATTGCTTTTCTTACTTTTTTCAAATCTAGTCCCCCAAACATATTATTATATCCATATGTAACAATAACAAAAACCCTACTTATAGGGTCGTCTTTACAACTCCATAAGTAGAGTTTCTAACATAAATAAATTATGGGCATCTAACCCATCCTCACGTCATACTCCCGACGACAAGCGTCTAAGGTAGGTTCGAAATAAAAATTTCTACCCACAGCACGACCGAGTGCCCCCGTTGATAACGGTTAGGAGACATCACCAATTCTTTATTTAAAAAATACCAAATAGTTTTTTACGACGTATTTGCTCTGGATCTTCTTTATAAATTGCTTTGCCGCTAATTAATAAATATGGATTTTCTTTCAAATCACTCATAACATTCATTCCAAATTCTTTCTCAATTAGTTCATAGCTTTCTGCTAAATGAAATCCTCTTGACGTTGTGTTATGCGCATCTGAAGCGACCATATGTGTTAAGTTATGTTCCACAAGTTGTAGTGAGAATTTTTTAATTTTTTTACCGAAGTTCCCTAGTAAACTCCCTGCTGTCACTTGTATTAATGCACCTTTATTTACAATGTTATATAACTTATCTGGCCGCTCGATTAACTCGGCATTACGTTCTGGATGAACGATAATTGGAATCATTCCCTTTACACGTAATTCGTATAATAATTGTTCAGTATAACGTGGTACGTGATTCGATGGAAATTCAATGAATATGTATTTATTTGTTTCATTTAAAGTAACGATTTTACCAGCTTCATAGTCTTCTAATAAATCACCATATAATCTGACTTCTTGCCCAGGTAAAATGGTAAGAGGAATATTATGTTGTTGTAGTTCATCATTTAGTTGTTTTACGTGATGAATAATTGAGGTACGTTCATTTACATATTTGCCATTTTGATGGTGCGGCGTTGCGACAATTGTATGTATTCCTTCTGAAACGGCTTGTTGTGCCATCGCTAAACTATCGGTCACTGTCTGTGCACCATCATCAATACCAGGTAAAATGTGACAATGTAAATCTATCATTTGTTTCATCCTCCCTCTCTCCTATAAAGATCTTTTTTCCCTTGAATATGAGATATTGCTCATATTCAAGGGAAAAAAGGAGATATGTTTTTACCATATCTCACTTTAAAATTAGTTTGCACCGTAGTAATAATATAAGCCTTCTTCACGTTCACGATCATTCAGAACAACGCCCAACAATTTACCTTTAGCCGATTCTAACAATCCTTTTGCTTTTACCGCTGTTTCTTTCTCTGTTGATTCACTACGAACAACAAGAATAGAAGCATCACATACATTTGCCATAATTTGCGCATCTGTTACAGCTAAAATTGGCGGCATATCAAAAATAACTAGATCGTACATACTATATGCTTGTCCAAGAAGTTCTTTCATTGATTTTGAACCTAACAATTCGGCCGGGTTTGGCGGGATTGGACCACAAGCTAAAAAGTGTAAATTGTCTACAGATGTCGTTTGTACACATTTTTCTAAGCGTTCACTATGTGTTAGTACGTTCGTGAGTCCAAAAATGTTATCTACTTGGAACATTTGATGCATTGCTGGTTTACGCATATCTGCATCAATTAATAATACTTTTTTTCCTTGTTGAGCAAAAACAACTGCCATATTCGCTGTCGTAGTCGTTTTCCCCTCACTCGGGTTAGCAGATGTTACCATTAATGAATGTAAATTCGTATCAATAGCTGCAAATTCAATATTCGTTCGAATATTACGATATTGTTCTGAAATTGGTGATTTCGGTTGTTGATGAGCAATTAATTGACGACGTTGACGATGATTCTTTTTCTTTTTAAATAAATTAAGAGCCAATTGTTTGTCCCCTCACTTTTCTTGATGATGGAGCGTGTGATTTCACGTTCATTGTTTCTTCATCCATACGAGCTACAATCCCTAATACTGGTAAGCCAAGTAAGTTTTCTACATCTTCTTCTTTTTTCACTGTGTTATCTAAGTATTCTAGTAAGAATGCAAGACCAACTGAAGCCATTAAACCAACAACGAAAGCAATTGCCACATTTAACATTGGACGTGGTTTAATTGGAGATTGATTTTCTGCAACTTCTGCTTTAGATAGCACTGTTACGTTATCGACGTTCATAATTTTTGCAACTTCACCTTTAAATACATCTGCAGTTGCATTCGCAATATCACGAGCTAGTTTTGGATCTTTATCCTCAGCTGTTACAGAGATTACTTGTGAATCCTTTTCATTCGCAACATTAATCTTTCCTGTTAGCGCTTGAGCTGTCATATTTAAATTTAACTTTTCATTCACTTGTTCTAAGATTACTGGACTTTTAATAATAACCTTATATGTATTCGTTAATTGAATATTCGTCTGAATTTCACCAGCTTGGAACATTGCACCCTCTTGTTTCTTCTGATTAACAAGAATTTGCGTCGAAGATTGATAGATTGGTGTCATGAAGAAAAAGCTAATGATAGCACTTACAATAGCTGCACCAAATGCGATTACGAGGATCATTGCTAAACGTTTTTTTAAGGTATGAAATAACTCTTTTAGACTAATTGTTTCTTCCATAAGTTCCTCCAACTTTCTAAAATTTACACATAGGAAAAATTATAACATATAAATCTTACATTTTTTATTTTTAATAATTCAGTTCTGTATTTGTTCACAAGAAACAAGTTTAATCTTACAAAATAATCTTAAATATGACAACACATTCCAATGATTTCCCAAAAATTTTATCATATCATGCTTTTTACATTGTATAACTTGATAAATAATTTTCAGAAAACAAAAAAGCCAACATTTTTTGTTGGCTTTTTCATATTTTAGTAATAACCATACTGCTCTTTTTCTTCTCTTTTATCGTTTAAAACGACACCGAGTATTTTGCCTGATGCTTTATCTAATATTTGTTTCGCTTTTACGATTTTATCTTTTTCCGTCTTTTCACTTCGTACAACGAGTACGATTCCATCACATTTATTCGCAAGTATTTGTGCATCCGTAACCGCAAGGACAGGTGGTGTGTCGATTAATATAATATCAAACATGTTATATGCTTCTAGCAACGCCTCGTCCATTGCCCGGCTCCCTAATAGTTCTGCTGGGTTGGGCGGGATTGGACCTGCTGCCATTAAGTATACGTTCTCTATATCTGTTTTTTGAATGCATTGCATAAGTTTTGCTTGTCCTGATAATAAGTTCGTTAACCCATTTGAACTATGAACGGCAAATAAGTTTTGTATCGTCGGCTTACGCAAGTCAGCTCCAATTAATAAAACTTTCTTTCCTTGTTGTCCGAAAACAACTGCTAAGTTTGCGATTGTTGTTGTTTTCCCATCACCTGGATCTGCTGAAGTAACAATAATAGAACGAACATGATTATCTACAGATGTAAACTCAATGTTTGTACGAATGTTACGGTATTGTTCTGTAATACGCGATTTAGGCTCTTTATGTGTAATTAATTGTCGTAATGGTTTTCTTTTCTTTCTCCCGAACATATTCATAATCTCCTTTTGTGAAATGCGACATTTCCCTTTTCTCTCTCTTATGCTCGATTTCATACGTCTAATTAATATTCTTGCTGATTTCCCCACATTTCATCATAATCAATAACATTCTACTTTGTCTTATTTAAGTACCTTAACAATATGACAATGCCCTTATTTCTTTATTACCTTTATCACTTATCCTGTTTTCTAGATAAACAATAAAGTAAGTATATGGTAATTGTCATCTATTTACAAGTAATTTTCTGATTAGTTTGTATATTATCGTTTCATCGTTATATAGCAGAAATTAAAAAAATCTCCTTGTCTTTTTACAAGGAGATTTTTTAGTACTATCTATTCTTTTTTATCACCAATCGCAAATGTAATTTCTGCCTCACATGCAACTTCACCATCTACTGTTGCGATTGCTTTTCCTTTTCCAATTGGGCCGCGTACGCGTGTCATTTCTACTTCTAGACGAAGCTGATCACCTGGGCGTACTTGTTTTTTGAAACGGCAATTGTCGATACCTGCAAAGAAAGCAAGTCTTCCACGGTTTTCTTCTTTCTTTAATACTGCAACTGCTCCGACTTGTGCTAATGCTTCTACAATAAGTACACCAGGCATAACTGCATAGTCAGGGAAGTGTCCGTTAAAGAATTCTTCGTTTGCGGATACATTTTTAATCCCAACCGCTCTTTTGCCTTCATCTACTTCTAATATTTTATCAACAAGTAAAAATGGATAGCGGTGAGGAATGATTTCTTTAATTTGTTCTATATTTAGCATGTAACAATCGCCCCTTTTGTAATATTGGTCTTACCACTTGGACATATTGCTATTATCCCATTTTGTTTATTGTTTGTCATTACAAAGTAACATTTTATATTTAGCACAACTTCCTAAAAAAAAATGCACACACTCTATTCCATTAAAATAGTTGCACATTTTTGCAACTGACACGGAGGTGGAAAGGAGTGTATGCCCAAATTAGGGAAAGGCAATATGTATTGAAACATTATTTGCCTTAATGTCGTATTCGACTCATTATATTATAAACGTTTTCGATTAAGGAAATATTAAATTTAACCATATATATGAATATTTTACCTGTTTCCTTCATATTTCTCTATTTTCCTTCCATTTTCGCAAAAAATCAAAATAAAAAAATATAAAAACGAAAAAAAGAACTAAGGCATTAGCCTTAGTTCTTTCAAATTATCTCAAAGCACGCTTTGGTAATCTGTCGATATTCTCTAACATAATACCTGTACCAACCGCAACGCAGTGCATTGGGTTTTCAGCAATTAATACTGGTACTTTTAGTTCTTCTGCTAGAAGCATGTCGATACCGTGTAGTAAAGCTCCACCGCCTGTTAGAATAACACCGCGGTCGATGATATCTGCAGATAGTTCTGGTGGTGTGCGCTCTAATACGCCTTTTGCAGCTTGTACAATAACAGCTGCATTTTCTTTTAATGCTTCTGTAATTTCTTCAGAGCATACTGTAATTGTACGTGGTAAGCCTGTTACCATGTCACGTCCGCGAATTTCAAGTTCTTCGCTACGTGCACCTGGGAATACTGTACCAACTTTAATTTTAATATCTTCTGAAGTACGTTCTCCGATTAATAGCTTATACTTACGTTTAATATAGTTTAAGATCTCCATATCAAACTTATCGCCAGCCATTTTGATAGAGGAAGAGGTAACAATATCACCCATAGATAGTACAGCGATATCTGTTGTACCTCCACCAATATCAACAACCATGTTACCGCTTGGTTGGAAGATTTCCATACCAGCACCAACTGCGGCTACTTTTGGTTCTTCTTCTAAAAATACTGTTTTACCACCTGAACGTTCAGCAGCTTCACGAATTGCTTTTTGTTCTACTGATGTAATATTTGTTGGACAACAAATTAAAATACGAGGTTTTGAAAAGAAGCTCTTTACGTCCAATTTGTTAATGAAATACTTTAACATTGCTTCTGTAATTTCGAAATCTGCGATTACACCATCTTTAAGTGGACGAATTGCTACAATATTACCAGGCGTACGTCCCACCATACTTCTCGCTTCTTCACCGACTGCTAATACTTTACCACTATTACGATCAATTGCCACAACAGATGGCTCATTTAATACAATACCCTTACCTTTAACATGAATTAATACGTTAGCCGTACCTAGGTCAATTCCGATATCTCGCGCAAACATTCCCGTTTTTTCCTCCTCGATATTCAAAATCAGGTTACACCCGAATTCTTTTCACCTAATTTCTGATTTTATCATAAATTTAACAGAAACGTAATATTCGCAAAAAGAATTCTTCTGAAAAATATTACCGAATGTGAACGGAATGTTTGCTACTGTAACATTATTGACGTACAGGCTTCTCTACATCTTCTTTTCTATACTTTTGCTTTGTTGCTTCTCCACCTCTTAAATGACGAATAGACTTATGATAATCAAGAATTTCTTTCACTTCATTTGCGAGCTCTGGATTAATTTCTGGTAGACGTTCTGTTAAATCTTTATGGACTGTACTCTTTGATACCCCAAATTCCTTTGCAATGACACGCACTGTCTTTCTTGTCTCCACGATATACTTACCAATCTTGATAGTTCTCTCTTTGATGTAATCGTGCACACCACTCGCCTCCCTAATTTGGATGTGAGAAGGGTGAAATGAGCCTCGCTGCATACGACTAAGAAGTAAGTGTGAGTGCTGTTTGTAAGCGTTAAACATTCTTGGATTTATAATGAAATGATTCACGATTTCTCACCTCAAACACTCTCTTTGCTTTGGTTTATACCATTGTATTGCCCGCACTACTGATATATGCTACATGTTCACTATTTTTGCGGACTAAGTTAAGAAAAATTACGTTTTTTTGTGAGAAATACGTTAACAGTGACTATTTTGACGAAAAAAAATGACACCTTATATGTAAGGCGTCATTCTTCTCTTTCAAACTCTTCTTCTAATAATTGATGGTGGGGAACCTCTTTCTTACCGGCAATATAATAATATAAAGTGAATAAAACAAACAATAAAATAATAGCAGTCGACAGAACAAATAAAAATGACACAGTATCCCCTCCCTTTTGTAATATATATTCGAGAATCTCGTCATTTTTCCTTGTTATTGCAACTTTTTTCTCGAAATTGAGTATTTTTATATAAAAATAAAAAAATCAGCTCCCCTAGTGGGAACTGATTTTTTCACTTTCTTATTCTTGTGAAGAAGAATCGTTAGATGATTCTGTAGAACCATTTGTTGATTTTTCTTCTTTCTTCGGTTCTTCTTTTTTGTCACTAGTTGAACCGCTTGTTGATTTCTCTTCTTTTTGAGACTTGTCTTCTGTTTTACTTTCAGGTTTCGTGCTCGTTGACTTCTCTTCTTTTTGAGATTTGTCATCAGCTTTTTTACCAGAAGCATTCGTAGCCTTTGCAGCACCTGCATCAGCTTTAATTTCTGTTACTGATTTATTTAAGTAACGTTCAGGGTTCACAGCCACATTGTCTTTACGTACTTCAAAGTGAACGTGAGAGCCTGCCTCTTTATTCATTGCACTTAGACCGGATGTTCCTAATACTTCACCTTGTGCAACTCTTGCACCTTTTTCTACTTTCACACTGCCTAAGCTTTGATAAGATACCGCTACACCATTTCCACTATCAACTGTTACAACATAACCAAGAAGTGAATCTTTTTCAGCTTTTGTTACTGTACCACTTAAAGCAGCAGCAACATTGAATTCTTTTCCATTCTTCGCAGCAATGTCAATTCCTTTGTTTGGGGAATATGTGTTGTTATAAAAGACAAGTGCTTTTTCTTGTTCCGCCTCAGTTGCTGCATCTTCATAGAATTTCTTCTGTACGACTACTTCCGCATTCGCGGCAGCTGGCATTTTCACTACTTCTGAAGATTTCGTTACTGGTACTGCTTGATCTTCCGATTGTGTATACGGTGTTGCTTGATCCTGGTTTGGAGTCTTCTTCGGATTAGCTCCTTGGAACCATAGCGCAACCATTAAGATTACCGCTGCACAAGCAATGTATAGTGCCGGAAACACCCATCTTTTTTGAAATAAATGTACTACCTTTTGCGACTTTTTATTATTTCTTCCTCGCATTCCATCATCACCTCAGCAATCATTTTGAACAATATTCACGTATCCTATACAACGTATAACTAATTACTTTTCGACAAAATCTGTAAAAATATGTATAAGAACTGTAAAATTTCCGAGGAAATGATAGAAAAAAGAAAAAACTGAGCGTTTCGGCTCAGTTTTTAGTCCATTTGTTTTTTTCTATACACGAAGAGAGTAATAACAAGTACTGCAACTAACCAAATTATTATGTTCAATAAATTACTAGTAATTGCACTAAAACCTCCCCCTTTTATAACACTGCTAACTGCCACACCGATATGACGAGTTGGTAAATAATCGATTATTTTTGTAACGACTTCATTCTTCACAAACATTCCAATTAAATCACCGAAAAGAAATATCATTAATATTGGTAATCCAATTGTTGATGTTTGTGGTACATTTTGAGCTAATAATCCAATACAAGTACCAATGAGGTTAAATATTAGCATCCCGAGAACAAAGATAAGTAATAATAATGCAAAATTACCTTCTAATTTACCTAAAATAAGTAGATTAATAAAACAGATTGCAACTGTAATCAGACCTGTTAATGAACTTTTACCAATTAATACTTCAATAGGTGATGCTGGTGATAGCATAAGAACACGAAGCGTATTTTTTTCCTTTTCTTCAGCGATAAGCATCGCCTGTACAAAGCCTCCGACCATAACTAACGCCATTGCAGTTAATGAATTCGCTCCCACTTCTCTCATATTATCTGAGCGACTAAATAATACCGAAAAGACAAGTGGCATTAACAACATAATTAAAGTTTGTGAATTCGTTTTAAAATCTTGTAACTCTTTCCGAAAAATAGCTAAAAATCGTCTCATTGAAAATGTCATTATAATCCCCTCCCAGTAACTTCAATAAAGATATCGCCTAAAGTTGGTTCGTGTGAATGAATAGATAACAGTTCGCCCTTTTTCATCCATTCTGAAATACGTTTTGCGCCTAATTCATCTTTTTGCACTACTTCTTTTTGTTTATCTTTTAATACGACCTCTATTTGATCCTTAGCGTATTGTAAGCGCAGGTTCTCTGGCGTATCGAGTGCTACAATTTCTCCGCCACAAAGGAAGGCAATGCGGTTACAAAGCGTTTCTGCTTCGTCCATGTTGTGCGTCGTTAAGAAAATCGTCGTTCCTTCTTTATTTAAGTCTTTTAAGATTTTATGAATATTTTGTACGTTTACTGGATCAAGTGCAGATGTTGGTTCGTCTAAGAAGAGGATATCTGGTTTATGAAGGATTGCTCTCGCTAGTGTGACGCGTTGCTTCATTCCCTTTGATAATTTTTTTACTGGTGTTTTTTTATCATCTAATAAATTCACTTGTGCTAGTACTTCATCGATTCGTTCTTTTTTGCAATCGTATAAGTCACAAAATAATAATAAGTTATCATAAATGCTAAGTCTTTCATATAAGCCGCTGTTATCTGTTAAAATACCAATTCGTTTATAATCGATGCTACTTGGTCCTGTAATATCTTTCCCTAATACTCTTACCGTTCCAACACTATGAAGCAATTGAGAAGTTAAAATTTTTACTGTTGTCGTCTTACCAGATCCACTCGGTCCGAGGAATCCAAAAATCTCTCCTCGCTTCACCTCAATATTTACATTTCGAAGTGCCGTTTTTCCGTCGAAACTTTTCATTACATCTTTCATTTCAATTGCCAATGTCATTTCTTCATCCCCTTTGTTTTTCTTCTTTATAGATGAAAGTCGCTTTAGCGCTTTTCGTTCGTTTGTTTCACTTTTCTTGACTCAATCATATGAAAAACAAAGGGTTTACGCAGTAAAATACCGGTAAAAGGAGTATTTTTACCGGTGAATGGATCGCATGTTAAGCTTATTGGAGCACTTTTTATAGCCCAATCACGCCTTTTAATTCATCCATGCGTCCTTTTGAAAGCGGAATTGAACTTTTTCTTTCGTCATCCAAAATTAAACTAAAACTGTTACGAGTCCAAGTAATCACTTCTCGTACTCTTTGTAAATTCACAAGATACGAGCGATGACATCTAAAGAAACCAAAACCTGTTAATCTTGCTTCTAGTTCACTTAATGTTAATGCACATACGAAATCACCTTCACGAACGTGAATATGCGTTACTCCGTTTTGCGTTTCAATGAAATGGATTTCCATCGGATCAAGTAAAATGATTTTATCGTTCACTTTCGCAGGTATTCTTTCTAACTTCATTTGCGGAATCATTTGAATGACTTTTTCTTCACCAACTTCTTCCACTTCCTCTTGCTCAATTTCTATCTTTTTCACACAATCGTTGTTTAATATGTATACATCCTCTGTTAACGAAAGGGCATCCGATAAAAATGATGACGTAATAAAAATTGCCTTTCCTTGTTCTTTCATTTTCATAATCGCTTTTCGAATAATAATCGTACTCTCTGTATCTACATTTTGCTCTGGCTCTTCCAAAATGATTAAATCCGGGTTATGAATCATCATTCGTCCAATATGAAGACGACGTTTCTCTGAAAATGATAGTTTTTCTATTTTAACGTTTAGCTTATCTAGGAGACCAACAGACTGCACAACTTCTTCTATACTTATCTTTGATTCATAAAGCCCTATTAAAAACTTAAAGTATTCCTTCACCTTCAAACGATCATATGCTTCATCCTTCAAAAAACAAAAGCCGATGCGGGAATAATTTTTCTTTCCAATTGCTTCCCCTTCAAACAGTACGTTGCCAGTTGAAGCTTCTTCTTCACCAATAATAATGCGGTGTAACACTTTAGCTGTATGATTATTGCATTGCAAAACAATACATTGTCCTTTCTCAACCTTTAGCTCAATTTCTGGTAACTGGTTCGTCTTCCCTAACTGTTTCAACTCTAGTAACGCCATTTCATCTCCCCCGAATGCCTTTTTATCCTATTATATCAAACAATTAATGGAAAATTATCCTATTTCAAACAAAAAAATAGATGCCAGAGTTCTGACACCTATTTCTTCACCATCAATTTTCCTTCATAATCATTCATCGTCTTTATTTCAACGCCTTTATAGTAATGAGCGACGATATCTGTATATTTCTTTCCTTCCGCTGCCATGCCGTTCGCCCCGTATTGACTCATACCAACGCCGTGACCGAAGCCTTTCGTCGTAACGATGATTTTATCTCCTTGTTGTTTCCACGTGAAATCAGAAGAACGTAAATCTAACTTTTCACGAACTTCTTTTCCTGTTAATGTTTTCCCTTGAAAAGCTACATCCTTTACGCGCTTTCCTTCCGTAAGGTCTTTAATGTTTCCAACCTTCCCGTCTGCCAGCACTTTCACACCGAGACGTTTTTGAAAGTCAGCTACTGTAAATGTTTGCTCGCTCGTAAACTTTGGAGAAGCTTGATCCCACGGACTATCTACACTCTTTAAGTACGGATAATCATTTCCCCAATAGTCAGCTGCATTTTCTGTTCGACCATTACTAGTTGAAAAAAAGGATGCTGAAATTGGTTTTCCATCATATGTTAAAACTTGTCCTGCGGTTTTCGAAACGGCTTCTTCGATTTTCTTCAAATTATTTTCGTAGTTATTGCCCCATTGCTTCTTCAATTCATCTTTGCTTTTGTACACTTGATCTTTCACCGTATCTGTCACGTCTGCATTATTTTTCTTTCCTCCGCTTAGCATACGTTGTACTACAAATGTTCTTGCTGCTAATGCCTGTGCCTTTAGTGCCTCTATTTCAAAACTGGCATTCATCTCAGAAGCTACTACACCGGTCACATACTCCTCCATAGGTAATGATTCTACCTTCTTTTGTTTCTCACGATATACAGCAACTTGAACCGCTGTATCTACTTTCCCTGGAGCTGGTATACTTTCTATCGCTGGAGGAGTTTTAGAGGCCGTTTCTTCCCCTACTTTCGCTTTCGCAAATGGGATAACAAGCGCTGCAGGTACAATGATAACGAGCGCTATTAAGAGCGCTACTGTAATAAAAAGTGGCTTTGAAAATTTCATCCTATTTTTCCCCCAATATAAAAGCTTTACTCCATTCATTCTTATGGAACAACTCTTTCTTTTAGAACATACTTAAGGGGGAAGAGATAAAACGGAAATTTTCTAAATATTTTTACTGGTACGTGCATAAGTATAGAATTTATTGACTATAACAGTAATAACCCAAAAAAATAGCCCCTATGCCAAGAGACATAGAGACTATTTCAATTAAGCGTGAAGATCAGAAACTTCTTGTTCTTTCACTTCTTCTACTTTTTCGTTTACACGTTCAATAGTTGCACCTAATGCAGCTAATTTCTTATGGAAATCTACATAACCACGGTCAAGATGTTTTAACTCAGTTACACGAGTATAACCTTCTGATACTAAACCAGCTAAGATTAATGCAGCTGCAGCACGTAAATCAGTTGCGCCTACTTCAGCACCTTGTAAGCTGTTTGGACCGTTCATAATAACAGAACGACCTTCAATTTTAATATCAGCATTCATACGACGGAATTCTTCAACGTGCATAAAGCGGTTTTCGAATACCGTTTCTGTAATCATGCTTGTTCCATCAGCTTGTAGTAATAATGCCATCATTTGTGATTGCATGTCTGTTGGGAAACCTGGGTGAGGCATAGTTTTAATATCAACCGCTTTTAACTTATCTGGGCCGATAACACGTACACCTTCGTTTTCCTCAATAATTTTAACACCCATTTCTTCCATTTTCGCTGTAATTGAGCGTAAATGTTCAGGTACAGCATTTTCAATTAAGATGTCTCCACCAGTAATTGCTGCTGCAACCATGAATGTTCCCGCTTCAATACGGTCAGGAATAATAGAGTGGTTTGCACCATATAATTTATCAACGCCTTCGATACGAATCGTTCCAGTTCCAGCTCCGCGTACTTTCGCTCCCATCGCATTTAAGAAGTTAGCTAAGTCAACGATTTCTGGTTCTTTCGCTGCGTTTTCAAGAATTGTTGTCCCTTTTGCTAATGTAGCTGCAGACATAATGTTTTCTGTCGCGCCTACGCTTGGGAAGTCTAAGTAGATTTTAGCTCCTTTTAGTTCTCCCTCAACATATGCCTCAACAAAACCGTTACCAACCTGTACTTTTGCTCCCATTGCTTCGAAGCCTTTTAAATGTTGGTCAATTGGACGTGAACCGATTGCACATCCACCAGGAAGTGCAATACGAGCACGACCGTTACGTGCTAATAATGGTCCCATTACTTGAACAGATGCACGCATTTTACGTACATATTCAAATGGTGCTTCAATGTTTAGTTCTTTAGAAGAATCGATTGTTACTTGATTATTTTCAAATACGACTTCAGCATTTAAATGACGTAATACCTCATTAATTGTGTATACATCAGACAAAACTGGTACTTCAGATAGTACATTCTTTCCATCACTCGCTAATAGGGCTGCAGCGATTATAGGTAATACAGCATTTTTTGCGCCCTCAACACGCACTGTGCCGTTTAACCGCTTTCCGCCACGGACGATGATCTTTTCCAAATTATTCCCCTCCGTGTCCTTTTTTCAGTATCTATTCACTCAATACTCAGAAGTTATGATCGGTGTGCCAACCACAATTGTATCTTTGTTGTCTGTAGAACGTATTGCTATTTGCACATTTATTTTCTCTCTATTTGTTGAAAGAGCGTCATCCCACTTTTTATTGTATGCGGAGACTGACACAAATGCTCTTTCTTCTACTTGTTCGATCGCTCTTGCTGAAAGATCTTTCAAAACCTGATTGGTTTTATTTTGCAAAACACCTTCAATCTTATCATTCAGTACACCTTGAACACAAGTGTAAATTATAGGTTTTTCATTAAAAATTTTATTCACTTTTTGAACATACTTCGGGTCCCATTTCGCCCCACTTACTTCAAAGATAATGAAAGTGTTTTCTTTAGTATTTTCTTTACTCCAAGTTACTACTACTCGTTCTTCATGAGAAGCAAACTTTTTATAGGATGTAGCTTTATATCCATCTGGAGATTGCTCTACTTCCCACTTTTGAATATTTGCCTTGTCCTTCACATCGTTTAACAACTTTTGAAACGTATGTATATTAGAAATTGTTTTTGTTTCTCTAGCTAACCATGACCATTTTTCTACTTTAGCATCATTTTTCTCTAAAGCCTTAATCATGCTCTCCATTTTCTGTTCATCGCTTATCGGTTTCATCTCTCTATATCCAACCAAAAATAAAACAACACTAAGTGCAACAATAAGAATGGCTTTAAGCTTCAATTTCATCCCCTCCTATCCCCATTGTTAACGGAGATTTGAGGTTCTATACACTTACTTTACTAAATACGTTAAACTCTTCGAATAGCCTAAATAATCAAGGAAAAAGTTACTTACAGATGTCCCAATTGCAATTGTAATTAAGATGAGTAATACTCGCGTCTGCAGCACTTTTCCGGACTTCATTAAACGCTCAATGTGAATGCCTTGCAAAGCCCACCACGTAATGGTAATAAACAATAAATGCGAAACAATGGCAATCAGTGCTTGTTGCCCTAAAAGTTGTGCCAAAAAATCGACCCCTTTTTACTCAGCTACTACTTATGAAAGAATATAAAAACGATACCATAATAAGTAGGAGCCACACTTTTTCAAATGCACATAGACATCTTACATTTTACATCGTGATTTTCTTTCAAAAAACGTATATCTACATTACAAGTTAACACAAAATAAAAAGCGCAGAGTACTGACTCCACACCTTTTATTTTCACTATTGTACCACGTTCCCTAAGAAGAAGAAATCTTTCATTAATGGAAAATATTCATAAAAGAAATTGTACCCAATCATCGGCATAATCCCCAGTATTACAATCGAAATTGCACAAAGGCTCATAACAACCTTTATATTTAATGGTAACCGTATTCTCTCTTCTGTCTCTCCGGTGCGGAAAAACATTTGTTGTAAAATACGGAAATAATATACGAATGAAACAACTGTCGTACCCATCATAATCGAAGCTAGTACGTAATGTGCTGGCTCTACATGAAGCGCGCCTAAAAAGATGTTAATCTTTCCAATGAAGCCAGCCGTCCCTGGTATCCCGGCCAGCGATAAAATAAAGATTGTCATCATGATCGCTGCAAATGGTGATTTCTTATATAATCCGGTGAAAATCGTTATATTTTCCTGATTGTTTTGTAAGATTAAGCCGTGGATAATGGCAAACGCGCCTATATTCATAAGCATGTATGCCAACATATAAAACCACATGCTATCCAGCGTAAATGGTGATAATGCCACAAGTGGAACGAGCAAATACCCAGCATGCGCAATACCTGAATAAGCAAATAAACGTTTTATGTTGTATTGTTTTAACGCGACTACATTCCCAACAATCATAGTAATACTTGCTAGCACCGCAATATATATACTCATATGCCCATATAAAGACTGCATATCTCCTTGTATTAATACACTTGCAAAAACCATAAGGAACAAACGAATAATGAGTAGGAACCCAGCAATTTTAGAAATCGTTCCAAGAAAGGCAGTAACAGGTGTAGTCGCGCCTTCATACACATCAGGTGCCCACATATGAAACGGCACTGTGGCAATTTTAAATGAGAGACCGACTAGCAATAAAAGAAATGCCAGAGCTAGCAATAACTGAATACCACTAGCGAGCTCCCCAGTGAGTACCTTTTGCATATCTACAATGTTAGTTGAACCTGTAATACCGTATAAATAACTCATTCCGAAGAGCGTGATTGCCGTTCCAATTCCTCCGCTAATGACATATTTCATTGCCGCTTCATTTGATGCACGGTTCTTTTTTCGTATTCCTACTAAAATATAAGAAGAAAGTGAAAGTAACTCTAAACCAACGAAAAGGGTGATAAAGTCAATACTAGAAGCCATGAACATCGCACCAAGAAGTGCCATTAAAAATAAGTAATAATATTCGCCCTTATCTTCAATCGGATTCTTCTTATCATCGCTCATTGCGATGCATAAAATGAGAGCTGAGGCGCCTAATAACAACGTTTTAAACCCTTTTGAAAATCCATCTAACACAAACGATCCGTTTAAAATATCTCCAGCTGGTTCGCTATATAGCGTAATTAATGACACAAGTGCTAATACGATGGCAGCGATCGCACCAAGAGCTACATATCTATGATTCAGCTTAAAAAACAAATCACATATGGAAAGAAGGATGGCGGCCCCGAGAATAATAAATTCTGGCACCATTAGATGCCACGATAAGCTAAGTAACGTATTCATATCCATCCTACTTCACCCCCAATGTTTTCAATGTATTTTGAAGCGGATCCCCTAGTATCTCTGGCATAACTCCAATTACAATAATACAAAAGATAAGTAGTAAAACAGGGACGTACTCCCATCCGTGTATATCAGACTTTGCTTCCCACTCTTTCTTTCCAAATGTCACTTGAAGTGTCGCTCTTAATACGTATACAGCAGTTAAAATGATGCCAATCACACCGACTGCAGCAATGACGGGCTCTCCTTGAAATAAACCGAGAAAGGCAAGAAATTCACTAACAAACCCAGACATCCCTGGTAATCCAAGCGATGCCATTCCTCCTGCTAAGAAGAAGCCGCTAAGTACTGGGACACTTTTTGCGAGTCCACCAAGTGCTGTAATGTCTGATGTTCCGAAACGTTGTTCTATAACACCGAGTAAGAAAAACAGCAAGGCTGCAATTAAACCGTGCGATACAACCTGGAATAACGCCCCTTGTGTACCCGGTGCATTAAGTGACGCAAGTCCCATTAACACAATTCCCATATGCGAAATACTAGAGTAAGCCAGTACTTTCCTAAAGTCCGTTTGGATGAGTGCTAAAAAGGCACCGTACAATAAATTAATTACACCTAATATCGCAATTAGCGTTGCAACATCGTGAAAATATTCCGGGAATAGCCCTTTTCCGAAGCGAATAATACCGTACGCTCCAATCTTTAGCAAAACACCAGCATGAAGCATAACTACAGCTGGATGCGCTTCTATGTGCACATTGACCATCCAACGGTGCAACGGAAAAACAGGTAGTTTAATTGCAAAGGCAATCATTATGGAAATAAATACACCAAGCTGCAAGCTACTTGGGATGATGAGTTCTCCTTCTGCACTTACGCTTCTTAATATCTCTTTCAGCTCCACAATATTTGTTGTACCTGTTTTCGCGAACAAAATTGAGAAAACAATGAGCAAAATTGCTGAGCCAATACCGTTATATATTAAATAACTATACGCAGCCTTTTCGCTCGATAATTTCCCCCACTT
Organism: Bacillus sp. GC_Bacil_1; assembly: GCF_026540675.1. Lineage (NCBI taxonomy): Bacteria > Bacillati > Bacillota > Bacilli > Caryophanales > Bacillaceae > Bacillus > Bacillus sp. GC_Bacil_1. The sequence continues at coordinate 33,395 of NZ_JALNUG010000014.1, read as the reverse complement.
CCCAATCAATAAGAACATTGGTGGCAACGTAATTTCAAAGAAGATAAAAAACAATATTAGATTTTGAGCAGCAAAGACGCCGAGCATCCCTATTTCTAGCATGAGTAACAGCATATAAAATGCTTTTAAATTTCTTTTAATAGAAAAGGCTGCAATTGCTGCAAGCATCGCTAGAAGAGCCGTCAGCACCATCATAACAAGCGACAAACCATCAATACCGAGCTCGTAATAAATAGAAAACCACCTTTTATCCACCGCTGTAAAATCTCCGAACTTAATCCATTTCACCTTTTCATCAAATAGTGACAAACTCTTTCCAGAAGCATATGTACAAGCGAGGACGATAGCGATTCCAAATGGAAGTGCCGTCCCAAATAAGCCAAGCGCCCGCACTGTACGCAATTCCTTTTTCGGTGTTAATACAAGCAATAAAATTCCTAAAAGCGGGGAAAAAATGAAGAACGTTAACAACAAATCATTCATCGTAAATCCCCTCCTGTATAGAGCAAAATAATGACGAGTACAGCGAGCGAAACCGCCGTTACAGTACCGTACACTTGTACATTCCCGTTTTGAAGTTTCGATCCAAGATTACTTGTACCTTTAACTACGCTTCCAATTAAAACTGCAATTCCCTCGACTACATACACTTCAAATAAGCGAAGCACATGAGCGATTCCTTTTGTAATAGGGATCACCGTCATGTTGTATAGTTCATCCACATAATATTTTTCTTTCAAAAGATTATAAAGCGAGGTTTCCGTACCCCCAGCCCAATCTCTAGAAATTGATTTCTTGCCATATATGAAATATGCAAGAGCGATTCCCGCAAATGAAACGAGCGTCGCAACAATCATAATCCAAACTGGCCCATGCGCTTCTTCAACCTTGAACCCTACATCTTTCGTCAACCAATCTCCGAGAAACGTACCGAACCATGGTGTATTTATATATCCTGCCACTACTGCGAGAACGCCGAGAACAATCATTGGATACGTCATAACGCGGGGCGACTCATGCACATCTTCCTTCGTCTTCGTTTCTCCGGTAAAGACAAGAAAGTATAGGCGGAACATATAAAACGCTGTCAAAAACGCCGCAATTACTGCTAAAGTAAATAAAACGTAATTGCCATTCATCCAAGTCGCCGCTAAAATTTCATCTTTGCTGAAAAAACCGGAAAGGAGCGGAACACCGCTAATGGCAAGGGTACCTATTAGAAATAGCGTACCAGTTACTTTCATCTTCTTCTGTAAACCGCCCATTTTATTAATGTTTTGCGTATGCACTGCATGAATTACACTTCCTGCTGCCAAAAATAGTAGTGCTTTAAAAAAAGCATGTGTCGTTAAATGGAAGACACCGGCTACATAACCTGCAGAACCTAACGCAAGCATCATATATCCAAGCTGGCTAACTGTAGAATAAGCAAGTACTCTCTTTATATCTGTTTGCACGAGACCGATAGAGGCCGCAAAGATTGCAGTGAAAGCTCCAACGATTGCCACGGTCTGCATCGCCACTGTACTTGCTGAAAATAGAGGGAACATCGTCGCCACTAAATATACGCCTGCTGCAACCATCGTCGCGGCGTGAATAAGTGCCGAAACAGGCGTTGGCCCCTCCATTGCATCTGGCAACCACGTATGAAGCGGGAACTGACCTGATTTCCCCATCGCCCCGATAAAAATTAATATCGCTGTTATCGTAATCATGTAAGGAGGTAAATCCCCTGTATAAATCGCCCTAAATATTGCGTCATATTCAAAACTACCTGCGTACCAAAAAATTAAAATCATCCCGATAAATAAACCAACATCCCCAATACGGGTCATAATAAAAGCCTTTTTTGCAGCAGCCTTCGCTTCTTCTTTAAAGAAATAAAAACCGATAAGTAAAAATGAGCCAAGGCCAACTAATTCCCAAAATATATAAAGCTGTAATAAATTCGTTGATATAACAAGCCCTAACATCGCAAATGTAAAGAGTCCTAAATATGCGTAAAAGGTTGGTAATCGTTCATCACCTTTCATATAACCTTTCGAATACACATGTACAAGCAGACTCACAAGCGTCACGATAAATAACATTAAAGCTCCTAATGCAGTCACCTCAAAGCCGAATGATATATCCACATCTCCAGCTCTAAGCCACACCCACTTATGCTTCACGCTTGCTTCTGAAAACCTTTCTATTAACACAAGTACCGCAAGTATAAAGGAGAGAAAGACGAAAAAAATACTAAGTACGCTGCTTCCTTCTCTAATTTTCTTCCCGAATATAATAAGTAACAAAAACGAAACGAGTGGGAAAAGCGGTATGAGCCATGCATAATCGATCATTGTTTCCTTCCCCCTTTTTCGGTCACAATGCTATCCTTTGAGCGTATCCATTTCATCTACCTGAACTGTCGTACGATTACGATACAAAGCAATTAAAATAGCGAGTCCTACCGCCGCTTCTGCTGCCGCTACAGCCATCGTAAACAGTGAGAAAATTTGACCTGTTAAATTCGGAAATAGGCCTAATTTACTAAACGCCACTAAGTTTAAATTGGCAGCATTCAGCATTAATTCGATACAAACTAATACGATTACTGTATTCCGCTTTGTTAAAGCTCCAAATAGACCGATGCAAAACAAAATAATCGCAAGTGTTAAATATGCAGAAGCCGGAACGCTACTCATTGGAATCCTCCTCTTTCTCGTCCTTTTTCGCAAGTATAATCGCGCCAACGAGTGCTACAAGTAAAATAACTGAAGTTAGTTCAAATGGAATAATATATTTTGAATAGAGAAGCGTACCGATTTGAAGTGTGTTGTTTTCATGGAGAGGTAAACTTCCTTGTGTGCTTTCATTTGCAAAATCAACATTATTAACAGCGAAATACATAACCGCTCCAAATGCTACAACTGCAAAGAAGATAATCCATTTTCGAAGAGTAAGACGCGATTCATTTTCCGCGTTATGTTTCGTTAACATAATGCCGAAAATCATAATAATTGTGATTGCACCAGAGTAAAGTAAAATTTGTGCAACGCCTATAAATTCAGCTGATAAAAGAAAATACAAACCTGCAATGCTGAGAAATGTCAGAACGAGAGCTAGCATCATGTGCATAACTTTCGTTAAGTTCAACATAAGAACACCGCCGATAATTGCAGACAAGGATAGTATAAAGAATGCTACAAACTCGCCATTCATGCCTTATTCTCCTTCCTGACGTTTTCGTCGTTTTCGTCAAGCCACTGCAAATTTTTAAATAAGTCATCACGTGAATATTCCGCGAGTTCAAAGTTATTTGTCATGACAATTGCCTCTGTCGGGCAAACTTCTGTACATAAATCACAAAGAATACAAATTTCAAAATTAATATCATACGTGTCGATAATTTTTCCTTTTTTCGTAGGATCTGGATGTTTCTTTCCTGTTAACTGAATACAGTCTGTCGGACAAATGTTAGAGCATTGATTACAAACAATACATTTCTCCGGATAAAATTTTTGAATCCCCCGAAAACGGTCTGGCAACGGCAACGGCTGATTTGGATAATCATACGTTACCTTCTTCTTGCTCAAATTACTTAATGTATATTTTAATCCTTTAAATAGTCCTTTCATCTCTTACTGGCACCCCCCTCATAGATTAGAAGAATAACTCCTTAATCAATGCCGTTAAGAAAATATTTGCAAGTGCAATCGGCAATAATACTTTCCATCCAAACTCCATTAACTGGTCACCTCTTATACGTGGGAACGTGACGCGGAACCAAATTAATAGAAAGACTACACTGCTAAATTTCAAAGCAAACCATACGGCACCTGGGATAAATCCAAGAAACATGACTGGATTCCATCCTCCTAAAAAGAGCACTGTAATTAAAGATGCCATCCCGAAGAAATATACGTACTCTGAAAGCATGAAAAACGCCCAGCGAAAACCTGAGTATTCCGTATGGTATCCAGAAACAAGTTCTGACTCCGCTTCTGGCAAATCGAATGGCGTCCTATTTAACTCTGCAACTGCTGCGATTAAGAAAACGACGAAGCCAATTGGCTGTACGAAAATGTACCAAACCTTCTCCTGCGCCGCTACAATCTCATTTAAATTCAGGCTACCAGCTAACAAAACGATACCAATTACACTCATTACGAGCGGAATCTCATAAGAAATCATTTGCGCCGCCGCACGCATCCCTCCTAAAAGGGAATATTTATTATTCGATGCCCATCCCCCAGTTACAACACCTATCGTCGTAATACCGGAAACAGCAATATAATAAAGTAGCCCGACTCCAATATCTGCAAATTGAAATTTATCAGTGAACGGGATAACTGCAAGCACCATAAATGCTGGTGCAAATGCAATGACAGGCGCTAATATAAACAGCGGTTTATCTGCTGCTTTCGGAATACTATCTTCTTTCAATAATAGTTTTAAAACATCAGCTACCGTTTGCAGTAAACCGAATCGGCCTCCAACCTGGTTTGGTCCAATCCGCCCTTGCATAAACCCCATCACTTTCCGTTCTGCCAAAATTCCATATGTAACGAAGCCAAGGACTGCAAATAGTAGAAGCACCGCTAATCCGAAAAAAATAAAAAAATTCGTCCAGCTTGAAGGTGATTGTAAGAGCGTCTCAATCATTAGCCATCAACCTCCCCAAGTACAATATCAACTCCACCTAAAATCGTAATTAAATTAGCGATATTTTCACCTTTTAATAACTTCGGTAAAATTTGCAAGTTATAAAAAGATGGCCTGCGAAACTTCAAACGGTACGGCTCTTTCTTTCCATCACTAGCGATATAACACCCAATCTCTCCGCGCGGCGATTCAATACGTACAAACGCTTCTCCCTTAGGTGCCTTAATAATTTTCGGTACTTTTGCCAGCACAGCTCCATCTTTCGGGAACTGCTGAACCGCTTGCTCAACAATCTTTAAAGACTCCTCGATTTCTTGCATTCGGCAAACGTAGCGATCCCAAGCATCTCCCACGCTTCCAACAGGAATATCAAAATCAAAACGATCATAAATTGAATACGGCTCATCTTTGCGAAGATCCCAGTTTACTCCAGTGCACCGCAAATTTGCTCCGCTTAAAGAATACGAAATCGCTTCTTCCGCGCTATATATACCAACGCCTTTCACACGATTTAAGAAAATCTCATTACCGCTAACAAGATCATGATAACCTGCCAATTGCTCTCTCATATACGGAACAAACTCTTCCACCTTTTCAATCCAACCATCTGGCGCATCCCACTTCACACCGCCAACTCTCATATAGTTAAAAGTAAGCCGGGCACCGCATAATTCATTTAATAAATTTATAATCATCTCTCGTTCACGAAACGCGTACAAAAACGGGCTGACCGCTCCTATATCAAGAAGATTTGTCCCCCACCAAACGAGATGGCTTGCAATTCTTCCTAGCTCCATCGCAAGTACTCGCAAGTATTCGGCACGCTCTGGAATTTCAAGCCCCATCATCGTCTCTACAGCATGGCAAATGACGTAATTATTCGTCATGGCTGATAAATAGTCCATTCGATCTGTATAAGGAATAATTTGCGTATACTGTAAGCTCTCAGCAATCTTTTCCGTCCCGCGATGCAAATACCCAATAACCGGTGTAGCTTCTTTAATAATTTCCCCGTCAATCTTAATTACGAGCCTGAACACACCATGTGTACTCGGATGCTGAGGTCCTACATTCAAAAGCATCTCTTCCGTACGGATCATAGCTACACCTCCACATCATACGGTTCATAGTCTTTTCTAAGCGGATATCCTACCCAATCATCTGGCATTAAAATACGCGTTAAATTCGGATGCCCTTTAAATACAATGCCTAGCAAATCGTACGCTTCTCTCTCCGGCCAGTCAGCCCCTTTCCAAAGCGCTGTCACAGACTCGACTTGCGGCGCTTCCCGGTCTAGTTTTACCTTCACCGCTACCGATTGTTTCTTGCCATATGAAAACAAATGAACATACACTTCCATATGTGTCACAAAATCCGTCGCATGTAGCTCTGACATATAATCAAAAGCAAGTCCCTCATGGAATCGCAGTGACTCCATCACTTCATAATATTTTTCGGGATCCACCACAAGAGTTGGCACATCCTTTGACAATTTATTAATATAGGAATCTACTAATGCACCCTCTCCTAACTTCTCCCTAATAGCCTCAACATACTGATTTAAATGCGGTTGATTTACGGACGGTTCTTCCTGCTTCGGCTCATCCTCTTTCTTACCTTCAGCTCCCTTTGTCTTCGCTCTTGCAGCCGCTGCTGCTTTCGCTTTTGCAGCTGCAATTGCCTTGGCCTTTTCATCTCCCGAATCCCCATCACCTTGCGAGGCTTTCTGCTTCGCTAATGCTGCCGCTTTTGCCTTGGCCGCCGCCACCGCCTTCGCCTTGGCTTTCGCTTTTTCTTCTTCCGTTACTTCTTCCGTTACTTCTTCTGTTCCTTCTCTTTTTTGCTTCGCTAACGCCGCCGCTTTTGCTTTTGCTGCCGCTGCTGCCTTTGCCTTCACTTTCTCTTTTTCTTCTTCCGTTACTTCTTCTGTTCCTTCTCTTTTCTGCTTCGCTAACGCTGCCGCTTTTGCTTTTGCTGCCGCTGCTGCCTTCGCCTTGGCTTTCGCTTTTTCTTCTTCCGTTACTTCTTCTGTTCCTTCTCTTTTCTGCTTCGCTAATGCTGCCGCTTTTGCTTTTGCTGCCGCTGCTGCACGTCGTTTTGCTTCTTCTATAGTAATATCATCATTTTTTGGTAGCGCTTTCTCTTTTTCTTGATCTTCTGCCTCAAGCTCACTTATTTCCGCCTCGTGTTTCGCTACAAGGCGTTTTCTCGCTTCTTCTTTTGCACGCCTAGCTGCTTCTTTTTTCAGATCCTCTAAATCTTTGTTTGGATTACTCATTTATTCGTCACCTGCTTCCCGGTCTTTGCTTCGTAACGAATTTTTTCTTTTAATTTATTAATTCCATAAATTAAAGCAGCCGGATTTGGGGGACAACCAGGAATATACACATCAACTGGTACGATTTGGTCTACACCTTTCACAACAGCATATGAATTTACATACGGACCACCTGCTGTCGCACAAGATCCCATCGCAATAACCCATTTCGGTTCAGGCATTTGATCATATAAACGCCGAACAATAGGAGCCATCTTCTTCGTTACTGTTCCCGATACAATCATGACGTCCGATTGCCTTGGTGAAGTTCGAAAAAATGACCCAAATCGATCTAAATCATAATGTGATGAGCCTACTCCCATCATTTCAATTGCACAGCACGCCAGTCCGAATGTCATCGGCCATAAAGAATTGCTCCTCGCCCATCCTTTCAACTGTTCCAATGTAGAAAAAAAGATATTTCGTTCTAATTCTGCTCGCTCATTTGGATGTAATTCCTCAAAATTTATAACCATTGTAACACCTTCTTTTTCCAAGCATACGCTAATCCAACTAGCAACATTACAACAAAGATGAGCATTTCAATTAATGCAAATAAACCTAGCTTGTCATACGCAACAGCCCAAGGATATAAAAATAAAGTTTCTACATCAAAGATCACAAACAATAAAGCAAAAATATAATAACGAGCATGAAACCGAATATTTGCATCATGAAAAGGCTCAATTCCACTCTCATACGTCGTCGCCTTTGCTGCACTTGGTTTATTTGGGCGCAGCATCCTTCCTAATGTAAGAGCCACTACCGGCAGCAATATACCTAATAGCAAGAAAATCAAAACGATCATATAACTATTTTCATATACACTTGCCATTGTGAAACCCTCCCCCCTAAATTAAGAACAAGTTCACATAGTAAACAATATGTCCTAGTTGCAGTAATTATTATTTTTAAATTTTTCTAAATAATGCAACTATTCTAATCATTATAGCAAACTTCAAATTCCTATGTCGATATGTTGGGAGACAGAAACAAGAATTATTAAAATCTATCTTTACAACTTGCTATAATTGTGCAAAATAAATATAAAACTTATATATGCTTTTCAAGGAATCGTAGGTGATATAAATGAAAAAACAAACACATGTAAGTATTCTTATAAGCATTGTATTGCTGTCCATAACGCTTCACTACGTAGCGATGCCTTTTCTATATGAATACTCATTTCCTTTTCAGCTATTAATCGGAACGAGTACCCTATTAATTGATATTATCGCTTGTAGTTATATTCTTTACTTTTCAAACATGAAAGAAGGGCTACCTCGTTTATTTTGGATCATATTATCTGTTGGAGCTCTCTCTTATTTTATCGGTGATATAGTCGTTGCCTATCAACGTTTAATTGTAAAGGACTTCTATACGTTCGTTGATCCGTCTGATTTTTTTTACTTACTTTTTTTAGTTAGTTTTGCATTTGCCTTTCTATACGAAATCATTTACAACCGAGATTTATTAGAAAAACTTTTTATGCTATGTGATATTTGTATTATCGTTACAGCCCAATTTACTTTAAGTTACTACTTACTTATTGAACGAACCATTCACATCTTTACAACATCCTATATCGACATATTTGTTCAACTTACCTATCCAATGGCTGATTTACTCTTTCTCTTAATAGGAATCAATCTTTTATTCAAACCACTATCCTTATTACCTAAAAAGGTTGGTGCGCTTCTTGGCAGTGCTTTAATTTTATATGCTACTACCGATGCGATTTATGCTTATATAAAATACTTCATACCAGAGTATTCTATGTTTACAGTTACTCCTTTCTATCAAGTAACCTTAGTACTAGTAGCAATTGCCTGTATTCTCCATACAAAAGAACCTGAAAAACAAGAACAAGTACTACTAACACTTAAAATTGGTGAAGCAATCCGATTATCATTACCGTATATTTCGGTAGTAATGCTTATTGTTTTTATATTAGTCGAATACGTTTTTGCGCCTATTATAGTAATCGGACTTATAATAACTTTCTCTTTCGTTCTCATACGTCATAGTTTAGTTCGAAAACAAAATAAAAAATTATTGCTAGCTCAAATGCAATTCAACTCAGAACTCGAGAAACAAATTGAACTACGTACAGAAGATTTAGTAGAACAGAAAAATGAACTCTATCATAATCAACAAATGTTTAAATCTTTATACGAGCATCATCCAGATCCAATCTTCACATTAGATTTGTACGGTAATTTTCTCAAAGTAAATAACGCTGGTACTACTTTACTTGGTTATCAAACGAATGAATTATTAAATCAGCCTTACTATTCACTCATATACGAAGAAGATTTAGAAGAAATGATTAACGCCTTTCATCGTGTAAAAAAGGGATATTCTATCTCTTTAGAAATACGGGCGTACCATAAAAACAGAGATATTTACTACTTGCACGTTACCGCCGTACCGATCTTTTTAAAAGAGAAAATTTCTGGGGTTTATTTAATGATTAAAGATATTACGGAAAGCAAACAACAACAAGAACAAATTAATTTCCTAGCATACCATGATACTTTAACAGAGCTTGCAAATCGTCGTGCATTTCATAAACATTTAGAACAGGCAATTGCACGAGCAAAAGTATCGAAAAAGTCTTTTGCTGTTATGTTTCTCGACCTAGACCGTTTTAAAGTTATTAATGATACCCTCGGTCATCGAGTAGGAGACCTATTGCTTATCGCAGTAGCAAAAAGGCTCGAAAGAATATCAACATCAAATATGAAACTCGCACGACTAGCTGGAGATGAATTCACAATCCTTATCGAGAATTACAAAAAAAAGCCAGATGTCCAAAAAATAGCTGATATGATTGTAGTGGCCATGAATGAGCCATTTGAAATCGAAAATCAACATTTACAAATCTCACCGAGTATCGGAATTGCAATATATCCTGAAGCAGGTGAAGATCCACTATCCATTTTGCAGCATGCTGATATGGCCATGTACGAAGCAAAGAATAAAGGAAAAAACGGTAGCTCTCTTTACACGAAAGAACTATATAAAAAAATGGAGCGAAAAGCTCGAATTGAAAAAGATTTGCCAATCGCTTTAGTAAACAAAGAATTTTATCTCGTTTATCAACCACAAATTGATACGACAACAAATAAAATTATCGGTGCTGAAGCTTTAATACGGTGGAAACACCCGCTATTAGGTGACATTTCACCATGTGAGTTTATTCCAATTGTAGAAGAGACGCCACAAGTAGTCCCACTTGGACATTGGGTATTACAAGAAGCTTGTCTCCAATTAAAAATATGGCATACCTTTGGCTACCAAAATTTAAAAATAAGTGTTAATTTATCTGCAAAAGAGTTCCGGCAAGATCAATTAATCGAAAACATTTCACAAATATTAAACGACGTGCAAGTCGACCCAAAATATGTAACCCTTGAGTTAACAGAAAGAATTGCAATGATTGACGAGAAAGAAACGTTATTAAGACTGAAGCAATTAAAAGAATACGGTATCCAAACTTCCATTGATGACTTCGGTACTGGGTATTCTTCTCTTGCTTATTTATCAATTTTTCCAATCGACACATTAAAAGTACCGAGAGAATTTACACAATTAGCTGATCATCGTCCTGAAGAACGAGCCATCGTTTCTACAATCCTTTCCCTCGCAAATACTTTAAATCTTTCAGTCGTTGCCGAAGGAATTGAAACCGAAAAACAGCTTAAGTTTCTGCAAAAACATAAATGTAAATATATGCAAGGTTACTATTTCAGTAAACCACTTACTAGCAATCAATTTATAAAGTTTCTACAAAAAACCCCCAGTATGAACAAATAATTCATACTGGGGGTTTTATAGTGCTAAATATTTTTCTCATAATATTCTTCTGCGATCTCTTCGTAAAAAGCCGCAGATGTTGTGTAGAAATATGGAATTAACCATAAGAATCCAATCCCTAACGTAATACAACTTAATATAAACCAACCGATAAAGCTTAAACATAAAATGAAATACTCCATCTTATGTCCATCCATCATACGACGACTTTCTGTAATAGCTTGGTTCAGTGAATACTCAGGATGATCATTTATAATAAAGTATGTCATCGCATAAGAAAATGATTTAATAATACCTGGAATAATGAACAATAACGTCCATAAGAAAAGATAAAGATTTACTAATAAATATAATAAAAATGATTTTAGAAATCTCTTTCCCTCTGAAAACCAAATGAATACATTACCGATACTAGCTTGATTTTCACGAAGGATATTTAAACCAAGGTAATATCCACCTAAAGTTAACGGTCCAGTAACAAAAAATGTAAGAATATTCGTTGAAAGTGAACCATTTGTTTTTTGCCAACCGAAAATTAAAGAAAATCCCCAATCAACACTAAAACTAAAAGCCGTGATAAGAATTGAAATGAGCAGTGTAGCTCCAACAGCTAATCCCCATTTCCCTTCTAATGAATCTAGTGCTTCTCCTTTTAGATCACTAATCATGCGTAGCCTCGCCTCCTATACACAATAATTCTATTAGTATAGCATGTTCCTATTGAAATTCACCTTTTGAAATGTAGCGATAAAAGTGTGCTGTCGTTGTACTCATATACGGACTAAGCCAAAGAAATCCTATTCCAAAAGTAAGAAGCGCTAAAACAACCCAGCCTATGAAGCTCAGCCATAAAAGAAACAAATCTAACTTATGACCCCTCATAAGATTCTTACTTTCCTTCATCGCCTGCAAAACACTATATTCTGGATTTTCAATCATCACATAGTACGTCAGTGCATAAGAAAAATACATCACAATCATACCAACAATTGAAATTGCTAATAGTACGAAGAAAGCTATTGTAAACGACAAATTTCCTTCTTCACCTAAGAATATGAATAAACCTGTTAACAACATCGGAATCCATGTACCTGTATATAACAAAATCGCAAGCATTGCCCACATTGTTTTCATCATTCTTTTAAAACCACGGAATCCTTCAAACAAGTAATCTACTTTAGCATCTTCTCGTTTACTAATTTGTAGAAACACATTCGTGTAACCGTATGAGGTAATACCATAAGATGCATTACTCAAAATAATCATTATGCAATAGAAAATCCCAAATGTAATAGCTGCTCCAATTGACATCGTTTCCGCCTCAACTGACCCAGCTAAGCTAACAACTAAGAAAAATATAATAATTCCTGGAATTAAAAGTATAAGCATTGCAGCCATCGAAACGACATAACTTAAAATAAAATATAAAATTGTTGATCCAACACCTAGTCCCCATTTTCCCTTTAAAGAGTACAATGCTTCTCGTTTCATTTCACCAATCATTGATTCATCCCCTTCATAAAATATAAATTGTTGTACACTTCTACTTATACAAGCATCAATATAATTATACCAGTTTTGTAAAATTATCCATAAAATACACAAAAAAAAAAATCCGTAAAGGCAGGGCCTTTACGGATTTTTTTACTTCATATCAGAAACATTTAAACGGTTCACAGCACGTTGTAATGCCATTTCTGCACGTCTAAAGTCAACATGTGCTTGTTTGTCTTGCATACGTTGCTCAGCGCGACGCTTCGCTTCATTTGCACGATGGATATCGATATGGTTTGCTTCTTCAGCAGATGATGATAATACAGTTACTTTATCTGGACGAACTTCGATAAAGCCACCGCTTACTGCTACATAATCAGTGTGTCCACCATTTTTCAGACGAACTGCACTAATTTTTAATGGTGCAACAGTTGGAATGTGACCTGGTAAGATCCCCATTTCCCCACTCTCTGCTTTTACACTTACCATTTCTACTTCTTTTTCGTAAACCGGTCCATCAGGAGTTACAATACTGACTGGAAATGTCTTCATACTTCGTCCCTCCTAAGGCCTTACGCCATCATTTTCTTCGCGTTCTCAATAACTTCTTCAATGCTACCAACAAGGCGGAATGCATCTTCTGGAAGGTCATCATATTTTCCTTCTAGAATTTCTTTGAAGCCACTAACTGTATTTTTTACAGGTACGTAAGAACCTTTTTGACCTGTAAACTGCTCAGCTACGTGGAAGTTTTGAGATAAGAAGAATTGAATACGACGAGCACGATGTACAACTAACTTATCTTCTTCAGATAACTCATCCATACCTAAGATAGCGATGATATCTTGAAGTTCTTTGTAACGTTGTAAAGTTTGCTGCACTTGACGTGCTACTTCATAATGCTCTTCTCCTACGATTTCTGGAGAAAGTGCACGAGATGTAGATGCTAATGGATCTACGGCTGGGTAAATACCCATTTGTGTTAAACGACGCTCTAAGTTTGTTGTTGCATCTAAGTGAGCGAATGTTGTAGCTGGTGCTGGGTCAGTATAGTCATCGGCTGGTACATATACCGCTTGGATAGACGTGATAGACCCTTTATTTGTAGATGTAATACGCTCTTGTAATTGACCCATTTCTGTTGCAAGTGTTGGTTGGTAACCTACCGCAGATGGCATACGACCAAGAAGGGCAGATACTTCAGAACCCGCTTGCGTGAAACGGAATATGTTATCGATGAACAGAAGTACGTCTTGTCCTTGCTCATCACGGAAATGCTCAGCCATTGTTAAACCTGTTAATGCAACACGTTGACGTGCTCCAGGTGGCTCATTCATTTGTCCGAATACCATCGCAGTTTTCTTGATTACGCCAGAATCGCTCATTTCATGGTATAAGTCATTACCCTCACGAGTACGCTCACCTACACCAGCGAATACAGAGATACCACCGTGCTCTTGTGCGATGTTGTTAATTAATTCCTGAATTAATACTGTTTTACCTACGCCGGCACCACCGAATAGGCCGATCTTACCACCCTTAATGTAAGGAGCAAGTAAGTCTACTACTTTAATACCAGTTTCAAGAATTTCTACTTTAGTAGATAATTCTTCGAATGCAGGTGCTTGACGGTGAATTGGATCACGGTGTACATCCGCAGGAAGTTCACCATCTAAGTCAATTGCATCACCTAATACGTTGAATACACGACCAAGTGTTGCATCACCAACTGGTACAGAGATTGCTTTACCAGTATCTTCTACTTCTGTGCCACGAACAAGTCCATCTGTGGAAGACATCGCAACTGTACGAACTGTATCATCACCTAAATGAAGTGCAACTTCAAATGTTAAGTTCATGCTTCCGTTTTCGTTGCTTTGTTTTACCGTAAGGGCGTTGTAGATTTCTGGTAGCTTTCCGCCATCAAACTTAACGTCTACAACCGGACCCATGATTTGCGTAACGCGCCCTTTATTCATCGGGTTCCCTCCTAGCTTTCTTTTAATTAGCCAGCTCTCTAAGCGAAGTCGGCTTTTAATTTTTTATTAGTTTAGCTTACGCGACTCTTTTGAAAGAGCCGCTTCCACTTTTTATTACTATTCTAACGCTGCTGCTCCACCAACGATTTCCGTAATTTCTTGCGTAATCGCTGCCTGACGCGCACGGTTGAATGAAAGTGTAAGTGAATCGATAACTTCCATTGCGTTGTCTGTAGCACTCTTCATTGCTGTCATACGCGCTGCGTGCTCACTTGCTTTACCATCTAGTAATGCACCGTACACTAAGCTTTCTGCGTATTGTGGCAATAATACTTTTAAAATTTCTTCTTCAGAAGGTTCAAATTCATAAGCTGTCGTCGGTTTGTCAGACGCCACATCAGTAAGCGGTAAAATTTTATTTTCCGTTACTTCTTGTGAAATTTTACTTACGTAATGGTTGTAGTAAATATACAGCTCATCATAAGCACCATCTGCGAACATCGCAATTGCTCGAGAAGCAAGATCTTTAATATCAGTAAATGATGGGTGGTCAGATAATCCAACTACTTCATCAATGATGTTAAAGCCGCGACGTTTTAAATAATCACGTCCTAGTCGTCCAAGTACAATAATTGAATATTGATTTGAATCCATATTATGACGTTCACGAATTACGTTACTTACTGTACGTAATACGTTACTGTTATAACCACCTGCTAGTCCGCGATCAGATGTAATAACGATGTATCCTGTACGCTTTACAGGACGCGCATTTAGCATTGGATGATTAATTCCTTTACTTCCTTGCGCAATGCTCGCTACTACTTCTTGAATCTTTTCCATATACGGAACGAAAGATTTAGCATTTTGCTCTGCACGGTTTAACTTAGATGCAGATACCATCTCCATCGCCTTCGTAATTTGACTCGTTTTCTTTGTCGAGGTAATCTTCGCTTTTATATCGCGTAAAGATGCCACAGGTTTTCACCACCTTTTTTCCGGAAGTTGGCACGATTAGTAAGAATCCTCTTCCTAATCTACGTTGCAAGATATTCTTGCTCATGATTGAAGGAAAAGAATAGGTGCACCTACTCTTTTCCTTTACATAACCGTCAGCAATCTCAGAGTCTGAGATGCCTTATATATTATCTAGCGTCGGCGGCTTGTACGAGCCGCTTCCGCTTTTATTAATCTAGTTCCGCCTCTTAGCCGATGAGGCTGAACAGTCGGCTTCACTTTTATTATTATTCAGAAGCTACGAATACTTTTTTAAATCCGTTAATTGCTGCTGCAAATTTGTCGTCATCCGCAAGTTTCTTAGTTGTGCGGATTTCTTCTAATAAGTCAGTCGCATTAGAATCTAACCAAGCATGGAATTCTTCTTCGAAACGAGTGATATCTACTACCGGGATATCATCTAGGAATCCACGTGTTAAAGCGTAAAGAATGATAACTTGTTTCTCTACACGTAACGGTTTGTGTAATCCTTGTTTTAATACCTCAACAGTACGAGCACCACGGTTTAATTTCGCTTGAGTTGCTTTATCAAGGTCAGAACCGAACTGAGCGAACGCTTCTAACTCACGGTAAGATGCAAGGTCAAGACGAAGTGTACCTGATACTTTACTCATTGCTTTAATCTGAGCAGATCCACCTACACGAGATACAGAAGTACCCGCATCGATCGCTGGACGTACGCCAGAGAAGAATAGGTCAGATTGTAAGAAGATTTGTCCATCCGTAATAGAAATTACGTTTGTTGGGATGTATGCTGATACGTCCCCTGCTTGTGTTTCGATGAAAGGTAGTGCAGTTAAAGAACCGCCGCCTCTTGCATCACTTAATTTTGCTGCACGCTCTAATAAGCGAGAATGTAAGTAGAATACATCCCCTGGATAAGCTTCACGACCTGGAGGACGACGTAATAGTAATGACAGCTCACGGTAAGCCGCTGCTTGTTTTGATAAGTCATCATATACTACTAATACGTGTTTACCATTGTACATGAACTCTTCACCCATTGTTACACCAGCATAAGGAGCTAAGTATAATAATGGAGCTGGTTGAGAAGCAGATGCAGTTACAACGATTGTGTACTCTAATGCACCGTGCTTACGTAGTGTTTCTACTACGTTACGTACAGTTGATTCTTTTTGTCCGATAGCTACATAGATACAAATCATATCTTCATCTTTTTGGTTAATGATTGTATCAAGTGCAACTGCTGTTTTACCAGTTTGACGGTCACCGATGATTAACTCACGTTGACCACGGCCAATTGGTACAAGAGCGTCGATCGCTTTAATACCTGTTTGAAGTGGCTCATGAACAGATTTACGATCCATTACACCTGGTGCTGGACTTTCGATTGGACGAGTGTTTGTTGTATTGATTGGGCCTAAACCATCAACTGGTTGACCTAATGGGTTTACAACACGACCAATTAGTTCTTTTCCTACTGGTACTTGCATGATGCGACCAGTACGACGAACTTCGTCACCTTCACGGATTTCTGTGTAAGGTCCTAAAATGATAATACCTACGTTGTTTTCCTCTAAGTTTTGTGCTAGTCCCATAACGCCGTTAGAGAACTCTACAAGCTCACCAGCCATAACGTTATCAAGACCATGAGCACGCGCAATACCGTCACCAACTTGGATAACTGTACCAACATCACTAACTTCGATTTCAGACTGATAGTTCTCGATTTGTTGCTTTATCAGTGCGCTAATTTCTTCAGCTCTGATGCTCATGTGCTTCACCCCTATCTATTCTTCATTAATTCACGCTGAATACGTGCTAATTTTCCTTGTAAACTTCCGTCATAAATGCGATTTCCAATGCGTACTTTAATTCCGCCTAGTAAATCTTCATCTACAACATTTTTCACGCGAATTGCATCTTTTCCCGTTCTCTTTGCAAATGCTTCTGCAATGTTAAGCTTCTCTTCTTCAGATAGAAGACGAATAGAATATACAGTTGCATCCGCTACGTTACGTTCTTCATTAGCAAGAACAACATATTCATCTGCAATTTCAGGTAAGATATCAATACGCTTGTTATCAATTAAAATATATAACGTATTTAAAATTGATTCAGAAACAGATCCGAATACGTTTGCAAGAAACGTTTTCTTCTGCTCTTTTGAAATGTTCGGTTGCGTTAAAAAGCTATGTAGTTCTCCGTTCTTTACATAAACGTTTTGTACAAGGCGTAATTCTTCTTCAAACATTTCTAATACGTGTTTTTCTTTTGCAATTTTAAAAAGAGCGACAGCATAACGTTTTGCTACAATCCCATTGCTCATCGCGCTTCTCCTACTTCTTTAATATAATCGCGAATTAACTTAACTTGATCTTCTTCTTTTAATTCTTTTTCAATTACTTTAGAAGCAATTTGAACAGATAAAGAAGCGACTTGTTCTTGTAAAGCAGCAATCGCTTGCTCTTTTTCGCGTTGAATTTCTTGTACAGCAGATGCTTTAATTGATTCTGCTTCTTCTTTCGCAGCAGCAACAATAACATCCTTTTGATCTACAGCTTGTTTTTTCGCTCTTTCGATTAACTCTTGTGCTTCAACACGTGATTGTTTTAACATTTCACGTTGTTCTTCTACTAACTTCTTCGCTTCAGCGTTACTTCTTTCTGCAGCGTCGATTTCATTAGTAACATGCTCTTCACGTTCTTTCATAATTCCCATTAAAGGACCCCACGCAAATTTGCGTAGCATTACTAATAGAATTAAGAAAATGAACAATGTATAAGCAATCGTTCCAAATGGAATGGCAGCTCCTAATAATAAAGTTGGCACAAGGATTCACTCCCTTCAAAATATCTAAATTGATCATATGAAAAAAAAAGACATACGTTTCGTTCATAAAGCAATGGCGAAGAAAGTTCGGAAAAACACTCTTCGCCATCTATGTAAGGGGGAGTCTCCCTTATTTGTTCATTACGATGAATGCAATAACTACACCGATGATTGGAAGTGCCTCAACTAAAGCAACCCCGATGAACATAATTGTTTGAAGTGCGCCTTTTAATTCTGGTTGACGAGCAACACCTTCGATTGTACGTGATACGATAAGACCGTTACCAATACCTGCACCTAATGCTGATAAACCAATTGCAATTGCAGCTGCGATTACACCTAAACTCATTTAATTTGTCCTCCTTTGTATTATAAAAAAATAAATTTTTTCTTACTTAAATTATATTAATGGTCATGACTTACTTTATGAGCCATATAAACCATCGTTAACATAACGAAAATAAATGCTTGGATTGATCCAACGAATACACTGAATCCCATCCATGCTAACATTGGTACAAGCGCACCTAATGCTCCAAGGAATGATGCCCCGCCTAACTTAGCAAGTAATCCTAATAAGATCTCACCTGCATAAATGTTACCGAATAAACGAAGACCTAACGTTAATGTGTTAGCAAACTCCTCAATAACCTTTAATGGGAATAAGAATTTCATAGGTTGGAAATAACCTTTAACATACTCTTTCGTACCCTTCATCTTAATTCCATAATAATGGGTGAGGGTAACTACCATCACGGCTAATGTTAATGTAACTGCTGGATCAGACGTTGGTGACCTCCACCATGCAATATGTTCGCCAGCTTCAGTTGCTGAATACATGAATGGTAAACCAAGGAAGTTCGATACGATGATAAACATGATAAGCGTAACGCCAAGCGTTAAGAAACGTCCACCTGTTTTCCAGTCCATCGTACTATTGATAATCCCTTTCACGAAGTCAAACACCCATTCCATGAAGTTTTGCATCCCGGTTGGGCGAAGGGCTAAGCTGCGAGTTCCGATAACAGCGATTAAGAAAACAATAACTGCTGCTACAGTAACCATCATAACTGATGACAAATCGAACGTTAAACCTAGAAATTCAACTAATTTACCGTGTTCCACTAGTAATTCACCTCTCTTCCCTGCTCTTATACTCTAAATAAAGAAAATCTATGATCATGACAAGGTATCCTGTCAGCAATCCTACACCTAAGCCCCACATCGCAATTAACTCTTGATATTTGGCTGCAAATAAAATTAATAACCCAATCGTGGCGAATCTTGAATATGTACTTACAGCTGTCGCCTTAAACTTCACGTTTTCTCCATTTGTTACGCGATCTAACAGCTTGTCTGTTCTACGTGCAATGATGCGCAAACTAAGAAAACTGAAAATCGTTCCGATAATCAGCCCAAGAAATACATCCTTGTAAGAGGTAAATCCCCATCCTAGCACTAGAAGCGCAAGCAAGTAGTACATATATTTCTTTTGTCTTTGGACAAGTCCATGTACGTCTATCATCATTGCTCTCCCGAATAGTAATGTCGAATGAGTCGAATCATTGCGTATACCCCTGTTCCTAACCCGAGTAATAACCCTATAATAAGAAACAATGGAAACGTTCCAACCTTATTATCAATCCACTGCCCACCAAAGATTCCAACAAGTATAGAACCGACTAACTGAGCAAGAATTCCTGACATTAAAGCATATGCTTTTATATGGCTGCGATCGTTTTTTTGCAAGGATTCATCCCTCCAATATGTAACCCTCATTCACGATGTGTTAATAATAACTCATTTTTTTGCATAAATCCTATACAAAACAAAAAGTTTACATTTTCGTCACGGAATAGATGTAATTTTGTCACTGAAAGCCCTACCATCTATCCCCGTTGTTAGCATACAATAGGGTATTAACAGTGTCAACGAGAAATCGTAAAAAATCTAAAAATTTGAGTATTAGGCATTTCCTCCCAAAAATGAAAACGTTCCCCTTCTAAATACTGGTTACATATATGCAATTTCTAACAGTTTTCTCTTTATAATAGAAGGAAATGTTCACAAGTTTGTCACTATTATATTTTCGAGATATAACGCTTTTCTTCCATAATATAGTGTTCCTCAGACGTAAGACTTCTATATTATATGTGAGGTGTATGCAACTTATGTTGTATATACGATGTATATTTATCCTCTCCCCCTCCCCTACTTGCTTACAACAAAAAAGACGAGCTGGGGAATCTCCCCTGCTCGTCAGTTGTCTTACTTCGTTCCGAATAAACGGTCACCAGCATCACCAAGACCTGGCACTACATATCCGTGGTCATTTAATTTCTCATCTAATGCTGCTACATAAATATCAACATCAGGATGTTCTTCTTGTACTACTTTTACCCCTTCTGGAGCTGCAACGATACACATTAATTTAATTTGTTTCGCACCGCGCTTTTTCAGAGAGTTAATTGCTTCAGCCGCAGAACCACCTGTTGCTAGCATCGGATCTAGTACGATAAAGTCGCGCTCTTCTACATCCGTTGGAAGTTTCACATAGTATTCTACCGGTTGCAATGTTTTAGGGTCACGGTATAAACCAACGTGTCCCACTTTTGCTGCTGGAATTAATTTCAGAATTCCATCAACCATTCCTAAACCTGCACGTAAAATCGGAATTAAACCAAGTTTTTTACCAGCGATCACTTTTGTTGTCGCTTTGCTTACAGGCGTTTCAATTTCGATGTCCTTAAGCGGAAGGTCGCGAGTAATTTCGAAAGCCATTAAGCTTGCTACTTCGTCCACTAATTCACGAAAATCTTTCGTACCTGTATTCTTATCGCGAATATATGTAATCTTATGTTGAATTAACGGGTGATCAAATACATACAGTTTTCCCATGTGAATCTCTCCTTTAGATGATATTCATGCGTTTGCACGCTTTTTTACACTATTTACGATTGTAAAGAAAACGCTACTAATATTCAAGGGCAAATTTGGCAAAATCATGATTTTACGATGAATCTATCTAGTATCTTTACCAATTATGGGAGCTGTATCCTTCATTATATCGCCAAAATTTATTCATCATTTGTATACATACTTTAAAAATAATATATGTCCACAAAAAAGACCGCCAAAACAATTAAGTCTCGGCAGTCTTCTTCAATCTATTATAGATTTGGATACATTGGGAATTTGCTAGTTAACGCTTCTACACGCTTACGTACTTCTTCTAATGCAGCTTCATTTTCATGATTTTTTAATGTATAAGCAATAAGTGACGCAATTTCATCCATTTCTTCTAAACCGAAACCACGAGATGTTACAGCTGCTGTACCGATACGTACACCACTTGTTACAAATGGGCTTGCTGTTTCAAATGGAATTGTATTTTTGTTCACTGTAATACCAACTTCATCTAATACGTGCTCTGCTACTTTACCTGTGATTTCTAAGTTACGAACATCAATCAAGATTAAGTGATTGTCTGTTCCGCCAGAAACAAGTGTAAGTCCTTCTTTTTGAAGACCTTCAGCTAAGCGGTTCGCATTGTTAATGATATTTTGTGCATATGTTTTGAAATCATCTTGAAGTGCTTCACCAAACGCAACAGCTTTTGCAGCGATTACGTGCATAAGTGGACCACCTTGAATACCAGGGAAGATTGATTTATCAATTTGTTTTGCAAATTGCTCTTCACATAAAATCATACCACCACGCGGGCCACGTAACGTTTTATGTGTTGTCGTTGTAACGAAATGTGCATGTGGTACTGGATTTGGATGTAAACCAGCAGCTACTAAACCAGCGATATGTGCCATATCAACCATTAAATAAGCGCCCACTTCATCTGCAATCTCACGGAATCGCTTGAAATCGATAACACGAGGGTATGCACTTGCACCTGCAACGATTAATTTTGGTTTATGTTCTTTCGCTTTTGCTAATACATCATCGTAATTAATACGGTGAGAGTCAGCATCCACGCCATATTCTACGAAATTATATTGTACTCCACTGAAGTTAACAGGGCTTCCGTGTGTTAAGTGACCACCATGAGATAAATTCATACCAAGTACTGTATCGCCTTGCTCTAAAATCGTGAAGTATACTGCCATGTTCGCTTGTGCACCAGAGTGTGGTTGAACATTTACGTGCTCTGCGCCGAAAATTTCTTTCACGCGATCACGTGCGATATCTTCTACTACGTCTACGTGTTCACAGCCACCATAATAACGTTTTCCAGGATATCCTTCAGCATACTTATTCGTTAAAACAGAACCTTGCGCCTCCATTACTGCTTCACTTACGAAGTTTTCCGAAGCAATTAACTCAATCTTCGAACGCTGTCTTCCTAGTTCTGCCTCAATTGCAGCAAATACCTTTTTATCTTGACGTTTTAAATGATCCACCAAAATCCCCCTTTTCTGAACGAATTACATCAATTCCCAACAGTTTTTTCTTATTTATTCAGAAAAAACGAAAATTCAGGTTGTAATCCTTTCGAACCTTCATGTTTTCAACTACATTCTAACATGACTTTCTATATCATAAAAGAAAAAAAAGACCGAAAATCGGTCTTTTCTTTCTTCTACTATAAAGTCAGACAACATACCTTTTATCTTATGATAAACAGCTACTATATGACTTCCTAATTTCTCATATTTAACTGCAAGTGGTAGTCTCTTCCGCCACCGCGTAAACAGCACGTGCTCCACCTATTAGTTTTCCACGTGTTTTGGCCATCGTTACATGTGCACTTCCAATTGCCTTCACACTTGTACGAACCGGAACAGCTACATGTTTTAAATGCATACCAATAAACGTATCACCAATATCCATTCCTGCATCTGCTTTAATAAACTCAACTACTACCGGATCTTTCAAATTGTGATACGCATATGTCCCCAATGCACCACCTGCTGATCTAACAGGCGTAACTGTTACAATTTCAAATTGATATTTTATCGCTAATTCTCTCTCAACCACTAAAGCACGGTTTAAATGCTCACAACATTGAAACGCTAATTCAATACCTGTTTGCTCTTGAAATTGTTTTAACTCAGAAAAAATCGCCTCTGCTACTTCCATCGTTCCTGATGTTCCAATTCTTTCGCCTAGCACTTCACTCGTGCTACAACCCACTACAAAAATTTGACCGCTTTGTAATGAAGCTTGTTCTTGGAAATCAGAAAGCGACATTTGTAGCTGTTCTCTTACCTTTACGATTTCTGTCATTACGCCTCTTCCTTTCACAGGTTGGTTCACCAAATTATATTTCACACTACTGATAGTTAGAATGTATTACTTTGTTTCGTATGTTTTAATTTTTCCTACGCGGTTTTCGTGACGACCACCTTCATAGTCAGTTGTTAACCAGATTTTCGCGATATCACGCGCTAGACCAGCACCAATTACACGCTCGCCCATTGCTAGCATGTTAGTGTCATTATGCTCTCTCGTTGCTTTCGCGCTGAAAGTATCATGAACTAACGCACAACGGATACCATTTACTTTGTTTGCTGCGATTGACATACCAATGCCTGTCCCACAAACTAAAATACCACGATCCACTTCACCATTCGCTACCATTTCAGCTGCTGGAAACGCAAAGTCAGGGTAATCAACAGAACCAGCTTCACATTCACAACCTAAATCAACATATTCAATATTTAACTCTTCTAATAAATTTACAAGTTCTTTGCGGATATTCATACCGCCGTGATCAGATGCTATTACTACTTTCATTTTTACCCCTCCAAAGTTTCAATCAATTATCTTCATTTCACACTCGCTACCTCAATAGGACGAAGTGATCTCCAATATCGTATTATACACGAAACATCAACCTACCGAATGTTTTTTCAGTAAAGTTTGTACAAGTTTTTCCATCTCATCTAACGTTTCTTTATAAATAGAAAGCGAGCCTCCAAATGGATCTGAAATGTCCTTGCCTATACCTTCAGTTAATCCATATAACGTATTCAATTTCTTTTCAACACTCGGATAATGCCCAAGTACAATTTGTTTATGATTTTCTGTCATCGTTACGACAATATCAGCCCAATCAAGCAAAGTTTCGTTTACTTGCTGCGCGGTATGGTCAATTGAAATCCCTTTTTCAGCTAAAGCTTCCTTCGCATGTACCGATGCATCGCTCCCAGGATAGGCGAAAACACCGGCAGATTGTACTTCAAACCTATCTCCTCCGTGATGACGAAGCAACGCCTCAGCCATTGGACTACGACATGTATTGCCAGTACAAACAAATAATACTCGTTTCATCCAAACCCACCCCTATATTCGATTTCTTACCACTCATCATAACTTACATTAGAATAGAACAAAAGAAATGTGAATATACAAAAGGCGCATTTCTCTTATATTTTTTCTAAGAAAAATGCGCCTTATCCACATATATGTGAAACCCTATTTCCAAGTGCCCAGAGTATTTTAACATACCTACTGAATATGCAACAAAAATAAGGAATCCATTTCATACGAAACGGATTCCTCTTATACAGCAATTATTTCATTGTAACTTTCATTACTTCTGTTGAACCTTTTGTAGCTGTTACGCCTACAGTTGTCTTAATAGACTCAGCTGCATCTGTGTTTGTAATAACGATTGGAGTAATTGTGCTTTTCGCTTTTTCACGGATTAATTCTAAGTCGAATGAGATTAATTTATCTCCAGCTTTTACAGCTTGGCCTTCAGAAACGTGAGCTTCGAAACCTTCGCCTTCCATTTTTACAGTTTCTAATCCAACGTGGATTAAAATTTCTGTGCCATTTTTCGCTTTAATTCCGATAGCATGTTTTGTGTGGAATAATTGTACGATTTCACCATCAACTGGAGATACAACTACACCTTCAGTAGGATCGATTGCAACACCGTCACCCATCATACGACCAGCGAATACTGGATCTGGTACTTCTTCAATATTTTTCACTGCTCCAGTTAATGGAGCTACGATTGTTTCTTCATTTGTTTTTGAACCAAGACCGAATAATTTTTTAAACATAGGATAGTCCTCCTTATAATTTACCTAAAAGTTTATAGGGCAATCCCTAGTAAAGCTCGGGATACATGTAAGACTTCATACTTCGAATATTATACTGTAAAAACGCTTTCGAAATAAATTACGTCATTACTAATAGACTCTTATTGTAGCGCTTCACAAAATTCCAGTCAATTCTGATTGTCTGAATAACAATAAGAAGTTAACTTCTATTTATATTTTCTCTTTTTTTGCCCAACTTGTCTAGAGGTCTTTACTACATTTTATTTTTTGTTGTTAATTTGTAAAATTTAATTCAAACTTTTTTCAAAATCCACTTGACTAAAGTAAGTAACTATTTTATTATTACTTATGTAAGGTAAGTTAATAACTTTTAGGAGGTTTTTAAAAATGATGGATTTCGGTCTACTTATTATTCGTCTTATTATAGGAATTACATTCATGGGTCATGGCGCTCAAAAATTATTTGGTTGGTTCGGCGGTTACGGTTTAAAAGGAACAGGTGGCTGGATGGAGTCAATCGGTTTACGCCCTGGTGTATTTATGGCATTTATGGCTGGCGCAACTGAATTACTAGGTGGTTTCTTATTCGCATCAGGTATTTTCATTGTAGTTGGTTCATTATTTATCGTTGGAACAATGTTAATGGCTATCTTCACTGTTCACGGAAAAAATGGTTACTGGGTAACACAAAATGGATATGAATATAACTTAATGTTAATCGCTGTTGCTGTTGGTGTAGCTTTAATCGGACCTGGCGCATACGTTTTACTTTAATTTTTATCTCAGATTTGAGATTCTTGAAAAAGAACTTACTTCATTACAATTGAAGTAAGTTCTTTTTATGAAACAAAATATTATTTCCAGCAGGATTTTCTCATCGTTATCTTGTAAACAAACAATAAGTATTCATATTTAGAAAGGGGATTACAAGCATGTTATCCATTAATCCAAATGAACAAACTGAAAAAGATAATTACAAATTACTTACTGGAAGTATCATCCCTCGCCCTGTCGCATTCGTTACTTCTTTAACAAAAGACGGTGTATTAAACGGCGCACCATATAGTTATTTTAATATTGTCGCTGCTAATCCACCACTTATCTCAGTATCTGTACAACGAAAAGCCGGAGAAAGAAAGGACACTTCCCGAAACGCAATTGAAAAAGGTGAATTTGTCGTACATATTTCTGACGAATCATATGTAGCAGCAATTAATGAAACAGCAGCTAATCTCCCGCCAAATGAAAGTGAAATTGAACTAGCAAAACTAACACCAATTGAAAGTGAAGTCATCTCCGTTCCAGGTGTAAAAGAAGCAAATATTCGAATGGAATGCGTATTAGAACGTGCAATTCCACTTGGTGGAACAGAAGACTCACCAGCTTGTGATCTACTAATTGGACGCGTCGTTCGTTTCCACGTTGCCGAACATCTATATGAAAAAGGGCGCATTCACGCAGAAGGACTCAAACCAATAAGCCGCCTAGCAGGACACAACTATGCAAAATTAGGAGAACAATTTGAATTAGTTAGGCCAGTTTAAAAGCGAAAGCGGCTCGCTCAGAATCGATTCCTGCCATCACTCAAACATAAAAATCCCCTGCTTTTTAGCAGGGGATTTTTATCATTGTAATTCTTCCTTCTTTTCCTCTAAAGTAGGCAGTTTTTCTTTTTTCGGTTTCCCTAGCTTCATTACGAAGAAGTATAGGGAAAGCAGTGTAATAAGAAAAACAATTAAAAACGGGTACGGAGAGTAAAAGGCACGCGCCGCCTCAGTCTTTCCTGCAACAAATTTCAATGACTCAATATCTAAAAACTCAGCAAACATTTGTACACCGAGCATACTAAACCAAAAAACAAAAAAACTAATAATAATACCGAAAACTTGCTTCAATCTCGTCATTCATCTCATCCTTTCTATATCTGTAATTTTTAGTGCAATAAATATAGTACCAACAAAATATTCACAGAAAGGAACCGTCTCACCATTCACTAATTAACTTAATCCAACCTAACATCGAAATTTGCAAAATAATACCCCAAATTATAAGTATTCTTAGCCATCGAGGAAAGAAGGTTAAAAACTTAACCTACCATTCCAATAGCTTGTTCATAATTCCCTCCTACATAAAATTATATAGGAAAAAGGATATATAATCCAAATCCAACCAAAATGATGCCACCTACTATCTCGCCATATGTACCGAGCATATCTTTCGCATGTCTACCAATTAATAAACCAATCCACGCTAATAACATGCTAACAAATCCAAAAAGTAATATTGTAATGATTGTTTGTGCCCCATAAATACCAAGACTAAGCCCTACTGAGAAACTATCTATACTAACGCCAAATGCAAATACGAATAAGCTAATTCCAATAGGGGCAGTTCTAGTCTCTTCATTTTGTAAAATGGTCGAATATACGATATAAAAACCTAGTCCGATTAATAAAATAGCACCCGCAAAATGTGCAATCTCTCCATACTTCTCTGATAAAAAACGACCTAGTACCATTCCTATAAACGGCATAATAATATGAAATATCCCTATCGTCATACCAATATACAGGATTTGTCTTAACTTTAGGGGCATCATCCCCATACCAAGACTCACCGAGAACGCATCCATCCCTAAGGCGAATGCCATAATTATTAAAGGTATTAGCTGTTCAAACGTCATTCATGCCCCTCCTTGGACGTGCTACTTCACAATATGCTTATCCAAGGAGAAATATTCTGTTTGCTAATCGTACCTTATCATTCAATAATAATATGATGTCCTGCCGCTTTTGTTAAACGATTCATAATAGCATTTCCTATTCCTTCATTAGGGAACGACTCACTAAAAATAACATCCACTTCACTTGCATCAAATGTTCTAAGTACATCATATAATTTAGTCGCAACGCTAGCTAAGTCACTTCGAACACCACAAGATAATATAACATCTGCGCTATATACATGCTGATACTCTTCCGTCGTTAATACGCCTACTTTAAATCCTTCTTCCTTTTTCTCATCTACAAGATGCTGAATAAACTCACGTGAGCCCTCAACAATACTAAGTGGTGCTTTCGGCGCATAATGTGTGTATTTCATTCCAGGTGATTTCGGTTTTTCCTTCTCATCCTTTAAAGCTGGATCTAAAGAAACGGTACCTATCACTGCTTCTAATTGTTCTTTCGTAATCCCACCTGGACGTAATATTGTTGGAACCGTGCTTGTACAATCAATTACAGTTGATTCAACGCCTACTCCAGTTGCACCACCATCAACAATACCTGCGATCTTCCCGTTCAAATCTTCATATACGTGAGAAGCTAGTGTTGGACTTGGACGCCCTGAACGATTCGCACTTGGTGCCGCAACAGGTACATTCGCCTCTTCAATAAGAGCAAGTGCAATTGGATGATCAGGCATTCTTACTCCAACCGTATTAAGTCCTGCGGTCACCTTCTCTGAAATCCCTTCTTTTCTCGGCAAAATAATTGTTAATGGCCCTGGCCAAAAATGCGCCATTAACTTCTCTGCAACTGGTGGAATTTCTTTCACAATGCCATCTAACTGAGATTTTGTACCTATGTGGACAATGAGTGGATTATCACTCGGTCTTCCTTTCGCTTCGAAAATTTTTGCGATTGCTTCATCATCCATCGCGTTTGCACCTAACCCATATACTGTTTCCGTAGGGAAAGCAACCGCCTCATTTTCTCTTAATAATTTTGCTGCTTCTTGTAACTGTGGATAATATTTTTTTCTTTCCACAACATTATCCACAACCCACATATTTGTATGCATTTTTTTCCACGTCCTTTTCTACCCTTAAATACTTGTCTATTTTTAGTTTACTATGAGATTTATCCAAAAGACAAACAAGGTTTATCCACAAAATGTGGATAAACCTAATTAATCCGTGGATAACTTTGTGAATAGCTGACAATTTAGTATTATTGCATTCTGCTCTTTTATATTTTTACAAAAATGTTCTAACTGTTGAATTCCCTCTGGAACCTCATCCTTTTCTATAGTAAAAAAGTCAAAGAACTGAAAGATTGGTACAGATTGTGGATGGTTTGTTAGTAAGTACAATTGTTGAACACTTTTTTCTTTCATATACTGCAAAAACATTTCAAAAAAATATAAGAAAGTCTGTTTATCCACATGAGGTGTGAATAAACAAGAACGAATAAGTACATCTTCCCCACTTTGTTCATAACCAATTACAGCTCGTATTTCTTCCGCCTCTTCCAAAATCATAAATTGTGCGTACAACTCATTTATTTTATCATCTTTTTTATTAGCTTGTCCGAAAAAAGAATGTAATCTTTCCACATCTGCCTTCGTAGCAAAATACACTTTCTTCATAATAAATCCCTCCTCATTTTTATATATGAGGAGGGATTTATTAATAGTACTATTTAGAGAATAAAGATGTAAAAGCTTCTACAATAAACAATTTAACTTCTGGCTTTTCTTCTTCCTCTTCTACTTTTACATACTCATTTTGCTTTTCTTGTTTTTTCTCCACAGGTTTCTCCACTTTTTCCACAGTTTTTGTTTCTTCTTTACTTACAGGCTGCTCTTCGACTTTTGTTTCATTTTTTACTACTTTCTTTTCAGAAGATGTTACTTTTTTTACTACTTCCTGTTTTACAACTTTCGTTTCTTTTACCTTATCCACTTTCTTCTCTTCTGTATTTACTACTTCCTCATCTAGTTGTTTCACCTGCCCCTCTTCAGGAGATTCCGCCTTCACAACGTGCTCTTCTTTTCTTACAGCTGTCCCACTCGAAAAATCTAAGAAACACATTGGTGGAAATAATACACACCACCAGTTCGCCCCTTCACCTTCTCCAATTGTAATCAATACCGCTTCATATTCTCCTGCTGGATAAATAAAATTCCCATATACCTTTGTAGGAAACTTTACATTCTTACTAAATTTCACTTGAAATGATTCTTTACTTCCTTCTCTTTTTAACGTATTTTCCACCGTTTTCTCGATTTCTGGAATATGACTTTGAATTACTTTGCGCGCCTCTTCAAATGAAGTTAAATCCGCTACCCATCCATCAATTTGTGCTTTTACTTCATCACGCACTTTACGCTTTAATGCCTGGTCTTTATCTGAATCACTATTTGCTAAAATTCGTAATCGAACGGCCTCTTTCGGAATAACTGAAGGCCCTTTTGCATCAGCTTTCATATATCCAAACTGCACAAGTAACTGTGCACCAATTAATAATATAAGAAGATAAGCAATAACTTGTTTTTTCATTTCCTCCACCGTCCCCTCTACAAACAGTGTGGACAGACTTTCATATTTCTAAACTATTAAATTCAAAATCTATATGAATTTTCCCACAAAAAAATGGAGTAAGGTGTGAACCTTACTCCATCTCTGCAAATACCATACGGTCTTTTCCGTTAATATCAAAAACAACCTCAACATGGGCATGTGGAAAAGCTTGTTGTAACAATCTTTTTACATCCTCACCTTGTCCTACTCCAATTTCAAACGCTACAATTGCTTTCCCCTGCAACACATTCGGCAATTCTTCCATAAAACGGCGATAAAAATCTAATCCGTCTTCTCCACCAACAAGCGCTCTCTTCGGCTCATGCTCTTTCACAACAGGAGAAAGACCACGCCAATCCTCTTCCGGTATATATGGAGGATTTGAAACAACAACATCTAGCTTTTGACCCGTTTTATCAAATGGTGACAATAAATCACCGTGATAGAACGTTACTTCTGCACCTAAAGCTTTTGCATTTTCTTTTGCAACTTCAATCGACTCTTGCGCAATATCTACTGTATACACGTGGAGATTTTTATTTTCTAAAGCAAGCGTAATAGAAATCGCTCCACTACCTGTGCCTATATCTGCTACATGTAGTTCCTTGTCGCCAAAATGGCGCTCAATTCTTTCTAATACTCCTACTATAAGCTCTTCTGTTTCCGGTCTTGGTATTAATACTTCTTCATTCACAAAGAACGATCGGCCATAAAACATTTCATAACCAATCATATATTGAATAGGAATACCTTCTACATGCTTGTGGATAAACTCCGTAAAGCTTGCCTCTTGTTCCTCATTTATTTCTTCACGCATATTCATAAGTAATCCTGTTCTGTTCATCTTTAATACATGACAAAGGACAATTTCTCCCGCATTTTCATCTCGTCCATTTTCCTGTAAAAAAGAAGAAGCCCATTTCAGGGCTTCATAGACACGCATTACTCAGCTGCCTCCATCCTTTGAGCCTGATCTTCCATCACTAAGGCATTGATGAAATCATCTAACTTACCTTGTAAGATTTGATCTAGCTTTTGAATCGTTAAACCGATTCGATGGTCTGTAACACGGTTTTGCGGGAAGTTATACGTACGAATACGCTCTGAACGATCACCCGTACCAACAGCTTGTTTACGGTTTTGATCATATTCAGCTTGTGCTTCTTGTCTAAACTTATCATAAACACGTGCGCGTAATACTTTCATCGCTTTTTCTTTATTCTTAATTTGTGATTTCTCATCCTGACAAGATACAACTACACCAGTCGGTAAATGCGTTAAACGTACCGCTGACATCGTTGTATTAACACTTTGTCCACCAGGACCACTAGAAGCGAATGTATCAACACGAACATCTTTCTCGTGAATGTCGATTTCTACTTCCTCTGCCTCTGGTAATACAGCTACAGTTGCTGTAGATGTATGAATACGTCCACCAGATTCCGTTTCAGGAACACGTTGTACACGGTGAGCACCATTCTCGAATTTCAGCTTCGCGAAAGCACCTTTACCGTTAATCATAAAGATAATCTCTTTATATCCACCTAACTCTGTATAGCTAGCCTCGATAATCTCCGTTTTCCAGCCCTGTACCTCAGCGTAACGGCTATACATACGGTATAAGTCACCAGCAAATAAAGCCGCCTCGTCGCCACCAGCAGCCCCACGAACCTCAACGATAACGTTCTTATCATCATTAGGGTCCTTTGGAACTAGTAAAATTTTCAGACGTTCTGATAACGTTTTTTCTTGTGATTCTAACTCAGAAACCTCTTCTTTTACCATGTCACGCATTTCTGCGTCTAACTTCTCTTCTAACATTGCTTTCGCATCTTTTAATTGCTCACGAACATCCTTATACTCACGATACACCTCTACCGTTTCCTGTATATCAGACTGTTCCTTTGAATATTCACGAAGTTTATTTGTATCGCTAATAACCTCTGGGTCACTTAACAATTCATTTAACTTCTCATAACGATTTTCTACAGCTTGCAAACGATCTAACACATCATTCACCTCTACATCCTAGTATCTAATACAAATAGTATATGGTACTTACTCAAAAAAACGCAAATTATATTTAAAAGTGGCGGTGGCTCTTTCAGCTCTGACCAGCTAAGGTTCTTTCGACCTAAAGGTGCTTTTTACCTTTTGGGCGGAAGGTTCTTAGATGCGAAGAGCTAGCCACCAGAACTAGATATATTTAAAAGCGTAAGCGGCTCACACCAACCACACTCTCTATTCTGAAAAAAACCCGCCTTGCGCAGCGAGTTTTACTTATCTTTGTTTGTAGGAACTGCATGACAATGACGACAGCGTGGCTCATACGATTCTGAAGCCCCAACTAAAATAATCGGATCATCAAATGCCGCTGGTTCTCCATCAATTAATCGTTGTGTACGACTTGCCGGAGATCCACATGCAGAACATACTGCTTGTAGCTTTGTTACATGTTCAGCAATCGCCATCAGCTGAGGAACTTGTCCAAATGGTAGACCACGGAAATCTTGGTCTAAACCAGCTACAATGACACGATAGCCACGATTTGCCAATACTTGCACCACTTCCACAATGTCCCCATCAAAGAATTGTACCTCATCGATTGCAATTACATCCATATCTTCAGTGATATGTTCAAATATATCTTTTGAAGCTGAAACAGGAACTGCTTTTACCTTTAATCCGTTATGTGATACAACGTCTTCTTCACTATAGCGATTATCAATACATGGTTTAAATACAATTGCATGTTGTTTCGCAAATTGCGTACGGCGCACACGGCGGATTAACTCTTCTGATTTACCAGAAAACATACTACCGCAAATCACTTCAATCCAGCCATTTTGATTTATTAAGTACATGAAGCTCTCCTTTCATCTACTTTTTAGTTAAAAGTAGGGTAAAGGTATAATATTTTCACAAAAAAAACAGACAAGCGAATACATACACTTGCCTGTTTTATGTTTTTATTACTTGATACCGTATTTCTTATTGAAGCG